>NZ_JBTKVX010000048.1:0-537 GCF_054457175.1 Flavobacterium hauense | reverse complement strand
CGCGACAGCTTCAGGACTGTTGGCAGGTGAGTATACCGTGACAGTAACCGATGAAAATGACTGCGAGGCCATACAAAACTTCACGATTACGCAACCGGACGCAATAAGCATCACCCCAGCACAGGAGAATGTATCTTGTAACGGAATATCGAATGGTTCGGCTACAGTAGCGGTATCAGGAGGTACAGGGGAGTATACCTACTTATGGTCTCCAACAGGCGGTACTGCCGCGACAGCTTCAGGACTGTTGGCAGGTGAGTATACCGTTACTGTAACCGATGAAAATGATTGTGAGGCAACACAAAGCTTTACCATCACTCAACCGGACGCAATAAGCATTACACCATCACAGGAGAATGTATCTTGCAACGCAGAAACGAATGGTTCAGCTACAGTAGCAGTATCGGGAGGTACAGGAGAGTATACCTACTTATGGTCACCAACAGGTGGTACAGCCGCAACAGCTTCAGGTCTTTCGGCAGGTGAATATACAGTAACAGTAACCGATGAAAATGACTGCGAGGCCATACAAAGCTT
>NZ_JBTKVX010000047.1:0-652 GCF_054457175.1 Flavobacterium hauense | reverse complement strand
CCGTTATCGGCAAGCGATCCTTTCTGGATCGTTGATACTACTGCGGTGCCGTCTGCCCCGATCAAAGAGAAGCTGCCGTCGTTGTTTTCCTCAAGTTTGAAGTTACCCAGCTGTGTGTTCGTGTTGGCTACGATCTCATCAATCGCGCTCTGTACTGTTGTTGCTGTTAGGCCTGAAGTAGCAGGATTATAGTTCAATGCTGAAGCATTCAGGTCAAGGATACCAACAGTACCGCCTGCGTCTGCAAATGTGTAAACGCCTGGTGTAGTCTCGGTAATGGTAAGGCTGCTCGCATCGATCGTTACCGGAGTACCTCCATTGTTGAAGGTATACGTACCGTTAGCATTATCAGTAACTGAACCTTTATTGATCGTTGATACTACTGCGGTGCCGTCTGCCCCGATCAAAGAGAAGCTGCCATCGTTGTTTTCCTCAAGTTTGAAGTTACCAAGCTGTGCAGTAGTCTCTGCTACGATCTCATCAATCGCGCCCTGTACTGTCGTAGCTGCAAGGCCTGATGCTGTGTTGCTGAATGGTAGTGCGCCTGCATTTACATTGATAACTGTATCTACTCCTGCCTCATTGGTATAAGTGTAGGTACCGTTGTTATTATTAACTAAAGTCGTTAAGATATTTACTGAAGACAGAGGAA
>NZ_JBTKVX010000046.1:0-653 GCF_054457175.1 Flavobacterium hauense | reverse complement strand
GAGACCGATGCCCCGGAACAATATGAGACCTTTGACCTTACCAGCACCATCCCTGTGTTCATTGCGGACCAGAACGGAGTTGCGGTAAGCTACCATGATACCTTTGCCCAGGCTAACAGCAATACCAATGCTATAGCTAACCCTACAGCCTATGTAAACCAGGAGCCGGGTGCAGAGACCCTTTTCGTACGCTTCACCATAGAGGCCACGGGCTGTTACAGGATCGGCTTCCTTGATGTTGATGTTATCCCTGAGCCTATTATCCTTCCACCAGGCCAGGATGAGCTGACGGTATGTGATACCAACGGTCAGGGCACAGGGGAATTTGACCTTGAAGCGCTTATCGAGGATATGAAAAATGGCGAGCCGGGCCTTGAGGTTACCTTCCATGAAACCAGGGAAGATGCCTTAAGCGGCCTTAATGCCATTCCCAATACGACGAACTACCAGAACCCGACCCCATACCTTCAGCTGATCTGGGTAAGGGTAGAGAATACCATCACGGGTTGTGTTAGCAATGACCCTGTCCAGCTGAAGCTGATCGTAGAGCCGGCGCCACAGGCTCCGGAGCTTGAAGACATTACCCTTTGTGATGATGCCGACAACAACGGCCAGGACGGGCGCAGGGTAGTAGACCTTACGGTTCAGAATGC
>NZ_JBTKVX010000045.1:0-761 GCF_054457175.1 Flavobacterium hauense | reverse complement strand
TTTTTTTTTGAAAAAGCTTGCGGGATTAAAAAGAAGTTGTAGTTTTGCAGCCGCTTTGAGAACGAAAGTTCTGGGGCGAAAAACAAGAAGAAACGTTCATAGACATATTGGATTGACAGCATAAGAGAGAGTAAGAAATACTCGCTTATCATAAAAAAACATGACCTAGCATAAAGATCGTAAAAATATTAAAAATATACGATGAAGAGTTTGATCCTGGCTCAGGATGAACGCTAGCGGCAGGCTTAACACATGCAAGTCGAGGGGTAGAGGCTTTCGGGCCTTGAGACCGGCGCACGGGTGCGTAACGCGTATGCAATCTGCCTTGTACAAAGGGATAGCCCAGAGAAATTTGGATTAATACCTTATAGTATATTGATGTGGCATCACATTATTATTAAAGATTTATCGGTACAAGATGAGCATGCGTCCCATTAGCTAGTTGGTATGGTAACGGCATACCAAGGCAATGATGGGTAGGGGTCCTGAGAGGGAGATCCCCCACACTGGTACTGAGACACGGACCAGACTCCTACGGGAGGCAGCAGTGAGGAATATTGGTCAATGGGCGCAAGCCTGAACCAGCCATGCCGCGTGCAGGATGAAGCATCTATGGTGTGTAAACTGCTTTTGTACGGGAAGAAACAACTCTTCGTGAAGAGTCTTGACGGTACCGTAAGAATAAGGATCGGCTAACTCCGTGCCAGCAGCCGCGGTAATACGGAGGATCCAAGCGTTATCCGGAATCATTGGGTTTAAAG
>NZ_JBTKVX010000043.1:0-1289 GCF_054457175.1 Flavobacterium hauense | reverse complement strand
GCACTGGCTAACCCACACCTTGGAGCGGACTCGAACATCTATGCCAGGGTTACCGATGGTAGCACAGGCTGTGTAACCACGGCTGTTGTGGAGCTTCATGTTATCCCGGCTCCAATCGCTGCAACCCCTGCACCCATCGCTGAGTGTGATGGTAACCTTGACCGTTTTGAGGTTTTTGACCTGGTCCCGAGCATGCAGGCCATCGAGGCAGCCCTTGGCAATGTAGTTGTAACTGCGCATGAGACCCCTGAGGATGCCGAACACGGTGTGAATGCAATCCCTAACCCGGGCAGCTACCTTAGCATCCTTCCCAACAGCCAGCAGGTGTACCTAAGGGTAAAATCAACCCTTACGGACTGTTATGACATCGTCGTGCTTCAGCTGATCGTAAACCCTGTCCCTGAGGCCACCACGCCAGAAGACTATGAGCTATGCGATGACGGGGTGAGCGATACCGATGGTTATGCCATCTTTAACCTAAGCAGCAGGGCAGCCGAGATCTATGGCAGCATCGACCCTGCACAGTTCAGCCTTGCGTTCTTTACCAGCCAGGGCAATGCAGTAGCAGGCACCCCGGCAATCCCCAATCCGATGAGCTACCTCTCGCAGACTGCCATAGTCTATGCCAGGGTTACCAATAACGTAACGGGCTGTTATGACATCGTAGCCTTACAGCTGATCGTAAACCCGCTACCGGTGCTATTGACCAACCAGTATGTATATGCCCTTTGTGAGACCGATGCCCCGGAACAATATGAGACCTTTGACCTTACCAGCACCATCCCTGTGTTCATTGCGGACCAGAACGGTGTTGCGGTAAGCTACCATGATACCTTTGCCCAGGCCAACAGCAATACCAATGCTATAGCTAACCCTACAGCCTATGTAAACCAGGAGCCGGGTGCAGAGACCCTTTTCGTACGCTTCACCATAGAGGCCACTGGCTGTTACAGGATCGGCTTCCTTGATGTTGATGTTATCCCTGAGCCTATTATCCTTCCACCGAGCCAGGATGAGCTGACGGTATGTGATACCAACGGCCAGGGCACAGGAGAGTTTGACCTTGAAGCGCTTATTGAAGACATGAAAAACGGCGAGCCGGGCCTTGAGGTTACCTTCCATGAAACCAGGGAAGATGCCTTAAGCGGCCTTAATGCCATCCCCAATACGACGAACTACCAGAACCCGACCCCATACCTTCAGCTGATCTGGGTAAGGGTAGAGAATACCATCACGGGCTGTGTTAGCAATGACCCTGTCCAGCTGAAGCTGATCGTAGAGCCGGCGCC
>NZ_JBTKVX010000042.1:0-2159 GCF_054457175.1 Flavobacterium hauense | reverse complement strand
GGTAGACGACGGTAACCTGTATAATGTAGGCTTTTTATGCAAACGCGACGGTACATCTGAGATGTACACCAAGATACACATTACCCCAAATGAAGTGAACTACTGGGGTATGGTGGGCGGTAACGAGATAAGGACCTTTGATACCGATTGCGGTAAAATAGGCATTATGATATGCTACGATGTGGAGTTTCCTGAGCTGTCGCGCCTTATGGCCGATGATGGTATGGAAATACTGTTTGTGCCTTTCCTTACCGATACCCAAAATGGCTATACCCGTGTGAGGCATTGCGCGCAGGCGCGTGCCATTGAAAACGAATGTTATGTTGCCATTGCAGGCTGCGTAGGTAACCTGCCCGGGGTAAACAACATGGATATTCAGTATGCGCAGACTGCCGTATTTACACCTTCAGATTTTTCTTTCCCATCTAACGGCATCAAGGCGGAGGCTACGCCAAATACCGAGATGACCATAATCGTCGACGTTGACCTGGATCTTCTGAAAGAACTTCACGAGTTTGGGAGCGTACGTATCCTGAAAGACCGTCGCCAGGATTTGTATAAGCTAAAAAAATCTGTTCTTGCTAAAACGGAAATGCCTGTAGACAGCAAACCAAAAGCAGAAGAGACTCCAACGCCTGCGCACCACGCAGGGAGTACTTTAAAAACATCGGCTGTGCGGCCGGTAAGGGCATCGACTACAAAAGCAGCTGAAGAAAAGCCTGTGAAAACAACCAGAGCAACGGCCAAAAATGGCACTGCCACTACACCTAAAGCAACTACGGCAAGAGCACCGAGAGTATCGGCGGCAAAAGCTACCGAGCCTAAACCTGCCCCACCACGAACACGAACACCAAAAAAGGACGAATAATAGTATGACGCGTAACTGCCCCGAGTGCGGAGAGAAAATTGTAGGCCGCGAAGACAAAAAGTTTTGTAGCGATGCCTGCCGCAACGCATGGAACAACAAGATAAATAAAGACAGTAATAACTTTATGCGTAACATCAACAACAGGCTGCGCAAGAACAACCGCATACTGAGCGAAATTAATGTAGAGGGTAAAACCAAAACAACAAAATCGAAGCTGATGAGCAAGGGTTTCGATTTTGAGTATTTTACCAACCAGCTGCATACCAAAACGGGCAATACCTACTTCTTTGTCTACGAGCAGGGCTACATGCCACTGGAAAACGATTATTATATCCTTGTACGTAAAGACATTTCCTGATGCAGATCTCTATTTTAGGCTGTGGGTGGCTGGGACTTCCCTTAGCACAAACGCTGATCGAAAAAGGCTTTTCGGTCAATGGTTCGACTACTTCACCGGCAAAGACCGGAAAATTAAAAACAGCAGGTATTAATCCTTTTCTTATCAGCCTTACGGCAAATGGTATTGAGGGCGATATCGAAAGTTTCCTTCAAGGGAGCGAAATTCTTATTATTGATATTCCGCCAAAGTTGAGAGGCGAAAATAAGGAAAGCTTTATCGATAAGATAAAAACGCTTATTCCCCATATTGAAGCTTCAGGCATTACCAAAGTAATGTTTGCAAGCTCTACCGCCGTATATGCTGAAGATAACACCGTTGTAACCGAAGAGACTCCTGCAAAGCCGGAAACCGAAAGCGGGAAACAGCTTTTAGAGGCCGAAGGGCTTTTGGCAAATGCCAAATTCAAAACTACGATCCTGCGTTTTGGGGGACTTATTGGCGAAGACAGACAACCTGTAAAATATCTGGCCGGAAGGGAAAATCTTGAAAACCCTGACGGACCGGTAAACCTCATCCATCAAAAGGATTGCATTGGCATTATACTGAAAATCATAGAGACTGATAAATGGGGCGAAATCTTTAATGCCGTGGCTACCTACCATCCTACGCGGGAACAGCATTATACAGAACAGGCTGCCGCTCTAAATCTGCCGTTACCAAAATTCAGCCATGAAAAACCATCGCGCGGAAAAACAGTGAGTTCACAAAAAACAATCGATGTTTTGGGGTATCTTTTTGAGAAATAATAACGATCAGAACCTCTATAAAAAGGTTTGGGGCGGGACTTTTAATCAAAATCCTCGCCCTTCCACCCACACACGTGAAGACCTATTACATTAATAACTACTTTTCACTGCCTGCTATTAAATTTAGCTGAGTAAGGTCGTACAG
>NZ_JBTKVX010000041.1:0-3781 GCF_054457175.1 Flavobacterium hauense | reverse complement strand
GGGAACCTTTAGAAGCCTCCGTTACTCTTTTGGAGGCGACCACCCCAGTCAAACTACCCACCAAGCAATGTCCCCCACAATATGGGGTTAGGCCTCAGATAAGCAAAGGGTGGTATTTCAACAATGACTCCACAACGCCTGGCGACGCCGCTTCATAGTCTCCCACCTATCCTACACATCACTTATCCAAGGTCAATACTAAGCTATAGTAAAGGTGCACAGGGTCTTTTCGTCCCACTGCGGGTAATCGGCATCTTCACCGATACTACAATTTCACCGAGCTCATGGCTGAGACAGTGTCCAGATCGTTACACCATTCGTGCAGGTCGGAACTTACCCGACAAGGAATTTCGCTACCTTAGGACCGTTATAGTTACGGCCGCCGTTTACTGGGGCTTCAATTCAATGCTTCTCCGAAGATAACATCTCCTCTTAACCTTCCAGCACCGGGCAGGTGTCAGGCCCTATACTTCATCTTACGATTTTGCAGAGCCCTGTGTTTTTGATAAACAGTCGCCTGGACCTTTTCACTGCGGCCAGCATTGCTGCTGGCGACCTTTCTCCCGAAGTTACAGGTCTATTTTGCCTAATTCCTTAGCCATGAATCTCTCGAGCACCTTAGGATTCTCTCCTCGACTACCTGTGTCGGTTTACGGTACGGGTTCTTATAATCTAAGTTTAGAAGCTTTTCTTGGAAGCCCTTAGGCGCACTATCACTTTGTCCGAAGACTCCGTGTACTATCGTATTTCACCAGTCCCTGCGCATTTTACTACAAGGCCTATAGCTAGGTACTTTAACGAACTATTCCGTCAGTTCGCGGCGCTTTCATCACTCCGTCACTCCATCACAATTATAAGAAGTACGGGAATATTAACCCGTTGGCCATCGACTGTCCCTTTCGGGTTCGCCTTAGGTCCCGACTAACCCTCAGCTGATTAGCATAGCTGAGGAAACCTTAGTCTTTCGGTGTGCGGGTTTCTCGCCCGCATTATCGTTACTTATGCCTACATTTTCTTTTCTAACCGCTCCAGCAATACTCACATATCACCTTCGACGCCGTTAGAATGCTCCCCTACCACTTACGATAAATCGTAAATCCATAGCTTCGGTAGTATACTTATGCCCGATTATTATCCATGCTCGTCCGCTCGACTAGTGAGCTGTTACGCACTCTTTAAATGAATGGCTGCTTCCAAGCCAACATCCTAGCTGTCTGGGCAGACAAACCTCGTTTTTTCAACTTAGCATACATTTGGGGACCTTAGCTGATGGTCTGGGTTCTTTCCCTCTCGGACATGGACCTTAGCACCCATGCCCTCACTGCTGGTAAACATTATATAGCATTCGGAGTTTGTCAGGAATTGGTAGGCGGTGAAGCCCCCGCATCCAATCAGTAGCTCTACCTCTATATAACTTAACCCAGCGCTGCACCTAAATGCATTTCGGGGAGTACGAGCTATTTCCGAGTTTGATTGGCCTTTCACCCCTACCCACAGGTCATCCGAAGACTTTTCAACGTCAACCGGTTCGGACCTCCACTGTGTGTTACCACAGCTTCATCCTGCCCATGGGTAGATCACACGGTTTCGCGTCTACCATTACTGACTAAAGCGCCCTATTCAGACTCGCTTTCGCTACGGATCCATACCTGAAGTACTTATCCTTGCCAGCAACGGTAACTCGTAGGCTCATTATGCAAAAGGCACGCCGTCACCCCACGAAAGGGCTCCGACCGCTTGTAGGCGTATGGTTTCAGGATCTATTTCACTCCGTTATTCACGGTTCTTTTCACCTTTCCCTCACGGTACTGGTTCACTATCGGTCTCTCAGGAGTATTTAGCCTTAGCGGATGGTCCCGCCAGATTCAGACAGGGTTTCACGTGCCCCGCCCTACTCAGGATACCACTATCTATTACATTCATTACCTGTACAGGGCTATCACCTTGTATCGCCCAACTTTCCAGATGGTTCCAGTTCTGTTTGCATAAAATGTCGTGGTCCTACAACCCCAATGATGCCGTAACAACATTGGTTTGGGCTGTTCCGCTTTCGCTCGCCACTACTTACGGAATCACTTTTGTTTTCTTCTCCTCCGCCTACTTAGATGTTTCAGTTCAGCGGGTTTGCCCCCTATCGGGTACTATATCTTCAATATAGTGGGTTGCCCCATTCGGATATCTACGGATCAAATCGTGTGTGCCGATCCCCGTAGCTTTTCGCAGCTTATCACGTCCTTCTTCGCCTCTGAGAGCCACAGGCATCCCCCATACGCCCTTATTTTGCTTATTGTACTTACGCGTCTTGTGTATGAATACACAAAACATACATGCTTTCTATATTTTTCTACTTTTTGAATTTATCTCAATATGTCAATGAACAATTTATCCTCTCGGATCGGTGGAGAATATCGGAGTCGAACCGATGACCTCCTGCGTGCAAGGCAGGCGCTCTAGCCAGCTGAGCTAATCCCCCGTTTTTAGACATAAGTTAACATCTTTAGTTAACAGTCCATACGGTTCGTCACTATAGTGTAACTCAACTTCTAAAATTTCCTTTAAGTAAAACGAGCAAGCTTATAGTAGTCCCGGGCAGACTCGAACTGCCGACCCCTACATTATCAGTGTAGTACTCTAACCAGCTGAGCTACGAGACTATTTATTTTTCAGCTCTCTTTACTTTAAATTTTTGAACTAACAGCGAGAGTAAGCAGTTCTTACTATCATAACATAACTTTGCGATCGTGTCTCTAGAAAGGAGGTGTTCCAGCCGCACCTTCCGGTACGGCTACCTTGTTACGACTTAGCCCCAGTTACCAGTTTTACCCTAGGCAGCTCCTTGCGGTCACCGACTTCAGGTACCCCCAGCTTCCATGGCTTGACGGGCGGTGTGTACAAGGCCCGGGAACGTATTCACCGGATCATGGCTGATATCCGATTACTAGCGATTCCAGCTTCATGGAGTCGGGTTGCAGACTCCAATCCGAACTGTGACCGGTTTTGTAGATTCGCTCCTGGTCGCCCAGTGGCTGCTCTCTGTACCGGCCATTGTAGCACGTGTGTAGCCCAGGACGTAAGGGCCGTGATGATTTGACGTCATCCCCACCTTCCTCACGGTTTGCACCGGCAGTCTTGTTAGAGTTCCCGACATGACTCGCTGGCAACTAACAACAGGGGTTGCGCTCGTTATAGGACTTAACCTGACACCTCACGGCACGAGCTGACGACAACCATGCAGCACCTTGTAATGAGTCCGAAGAAGGGCCTGTTTCCAAGCCTGTCCCACTACATTTAAGCCCTGGTAAGGTTCCTCGCGTATCATCGAATTAAACCACATGCTCCACCGCTTGTGCGGGCCCCCGTCAATTCCTTTGAGTTTCAAACTTGCGTTCGTACTCCCCAGGTGGGATACTTATCACTTTCGCTTAGCCACTCAGTATTGCTACCGAACAGCTAGTATCCATCGTTTACGGCGTGGACTACCAGGGTATCTAATCCTGTTCGCTCCCCACGCTTTCGTCCATCAGCGTCAATGTATTGTTAGTAACCTGCCTTCGCAATTGGTATTCCATGTAATATCTAAGCATTTCACCGCTACACTACATATTCTAGTTACTTCACAATAATTCAAGTTCTACAGTATCAATGGCAGTTCGATAGTTGAGCTACCGGATTTCACCACTGACTTATAAAACCGCCTACGGACCCTTTAAACCCAATGATTCCGGATAACGCTTGGATCCTCCGTATTACCGCGGCTGCTGGCACGGAGTTAGCCGATCCT
>NZ_JBTKVX010000040.1:0-4015 GCF_054457175.1 Flavobacterium hauense | reverse complement strand
AAGATCCAGTGCAGTTTTCCTTACTTTAAACAGTGCTCCGGCTATTACAGCTCAGCCTGCTAACAGCACGACATGTGCGGGAGATAACACTACATTTACAGCTCAAGCAGCAAACGCAACAAGCTACCAATGGCAGGAAAACTCTGGGGCAGGATTTACGAATGTTACCAACGGTGGAGTATACTCTGGTGCCACAACCTCAACATTAACCCTCACCGGAGCAACAGCAGGAATGAGTGGTTACCAATATAGGCTTGTTGCAACAGGAGGATGTACACCAAATGCAACAACCAATGCAGTTACCCTTACGGTAAACAGCGCACCTGCTATTACAGCTCAGCCTGCTAACAGCACGACATTTGCGGGAGATAACACTACATTTACAGCTCAAGCAGCAAACGCAACAAGCTACCAATGGCAGGAAAACTCAGGGGCAGGATTTTCGAATATTACCAATGGAGGTGTTTACTCAGGCGCTACAACTGCTACACTTACAATTACAGGCACTACAGCAGGTATTAATGGTTATCAATACAGGCTTATTGCTGCAGGAACATGCATTCCAAATGCAACATCCGGTGCAGTTACCCTTACGGTAGCACCTGCTGCACCTGTAGCGACAAGTGTACAAATTTATGCAGGTACGGGCACCATTGCCAATTTAACAGCAACAGGAACTAACTTAAAATGGTATACCACTGCTACGGCTGGTACAGCTTTGATAGCTGACACAGCATTGGTAGACGGTACAACCTATTATGTAAGTCAGTCACCCGGAACAGTCGAAGGCGCAAGAGCATCAGTTACTGTAAAAAAGATAAGCGAGGCTACTCAGACATTGTGTATCGGAACTACCGTTGCCGGTTTGGTATCAACTCCTACATCAGGAGCAACAGCAAAATGGTACACTTCCTCAACTGGTGGTACAGCACTCACAGGAACACAATTGCTTGCTACAGGCACATACTATGTGGAACAGGCAACTACAGAGACCACGGTTCAATTAGCCGGCGGTTTTAATCTTCCTGCGGGAATTGCAATAAATGCCCAGGGTACTATTTATGTCGCAGATGTTTATAACTCTGCCATAAAAAAAATGAATAGTGATGGGAGCAATGTTCAGACTATAGGCAGTGGTTTTAATGCGTCTTTTGGAGTTACGGTAGATGCTCAGGGTATAGTTTATGTTGCAGATACTTATAACAACGCGATCAAAAAAATGAATGCTGATGGTACTAATATTCAGACTATAGGCAGTGGATTCAGTTATCCTCAAGGAGTTGCTGTAGATGCGCAAGGAACCATTTATGTAGCAAATACTTCTAATAGCACAATCAAAAAAATGAATGCTGATGGCAGTAATATCCAGACCATCGGCAGTGGCTTTAGTTACCCTTATGGAGTTGCCATAGATGCTCTGGGAAGCATTTATGTAGTTGATACGGGTAATAACGCCATAAAAAAAATGAATAGTGATGGCAGTAATATCCAGACCATAGGTAGCGGTTTTTATTCTCCTATAGCAGTTGCCATAGATGCTCAGGGAAGCATTTATGTAGTTGATACGGGTAATAACTCCATAAAAAAAATGAATGCTGATGGTAGTAATATCCAAATCATTGGGAGTGGTTTTAGTACTCCTTACGGAGTTGCTATAGATGCCAAGGGTATTGTTCATGTAGCAGATGGCTTAAATAATGCTGTAAAAAAAATAATTCCTGCAATTACCAGTAACCGTGTCGCGGTAAATGTTACCATAGATGTAGTAACAGCACCTACAGTTACTAATGTAGTTTTAACGCAAGGTGTTACGGCATCAGCGTTAACAGCTATTTCGGGAAGCACCGGGCTAAAATGGTATGCAGCAGCAACTGGCGGTACAGGTAGTACTACGGCACTTACACCTATTACCACTACGGCAGGGAATATATCATACTGGGTTGCGAGTACAAATGATAATGGCTGCGAGAGCCAAAGAGCAGAAATTAAAGTGACGGTTAATGCTCCGTCAGCACCAGAAGCGACAGGTATACAAATTTATGCAGGTACAGGAACCATCGCCAATTTAACAGCAACAGGAACCAATTTAAAATGGTATAACACTGCTACGGGCAGTACTGCACTAACTGCTGATACAGCATTGGTAGACGGTACAACTTATTATGTAAGTCAGTCACCCGGAACAGCCGAAGGTGCAAGGGCAGCGGTTATAGTGAAAAAGATAAGCGATGCTACTCAGACATTGTGTATCGGAACTACCGTTGTCGGTTTGGGATCAACACCTTCATCAGGGGCAACAGCAAAATGGTATACCTCCTCAACTGGTGGTACAGCACTTGCAGGAACGCAATCGCTTACTACGGGTACATACTATGTAGAGCAGTTAAGTCCCGAAACCACGATTCAATTAGCCGGCGGTTTTGATTCTCCTTTTGAAATTGCTGTAGATGCCCAGGGTAGTATTTATGTAGCAGATTATAATAACCATGCCATAAAAAAAATGAATAGTGATGGCAGCAATATCCAAACCCTAGGTAGTGGTTTTAATAGGCCTTTTGGAGTTGCTTTAGATGCACAGGGTAGTATTTATGTAGGAGATAGCTCTAACAATGCCGTAAAAAAAATGAATAGTGATGGTAGTAATATTCAGATTATAGGCAGTGCTATTAGTAGTCCTTATGGAGTTGCTTTAGATGCACATGGTACTATTTATGTAGGAGATTATAACAATGTCATAAAAAAAATGAATAGTGATGGCAGCAATATCCAGAATATAGGCAGTGGCTTTATTAGGCCTCTTAGTGTTGCTGTAGATGCTCAGGGTATTATTTATGTAGCAGATTTTGGTAACAATGCCATAAAAAAAATGAATAGTGATGGCAGCAATATCCAGATTATAGGCAGTGGTTTTAATAGGCCTCAAGTAGTTGCGGTCGATGCTCAGGGTAATATTTATGTAGCGGACAATGGTAGCAATACCGTAAAAAAAATGAACAGCGATGGTAGCAATATCCAGGTTATAGGCAGTGGTTTTAACATTGTTAATGGAGTTGACGTCGATGCCCACGGTATTGTTTATGTAGCAGATGGCTCTATAATAAAAAAAATAATACCAGCTTTTACCACTAACCGTGTGGCTGTAAATGTGGTTGTTTCTAATATAGTAGTAACCCCATCACAAACTAATCTTACTTGTAACGGAGGCGATAATGCAACAGCAACAGTTTCAGTTACAGGCGGTGTAGGAGATTATACGTATTCATGGTCGCCATCAGGAGGTACTGCGGCTACAGCTTCAGGATTAACCGCTGGTAACTATACCGTAACAGTTACGGACGAAAACGGTTGTGAAGCAGAAGAAACCTTTACCATTACCCAGCCGGATGCCTTAAGCATCACGCCATCGCAAACCAATGTTACTTGTAATGGAGGCGATAACGCAACAGCAACAGTTGCAGTAACAGGCGGTACGGGAGATTATGTCTATTTATGGTCACCAACAGGTGGTACAGCCGCGACAGCTTCAGGCCTTTCGGCAGGAGAGTATACCGTTACGGTAACCGATGAAAATGACTGCGAGGCCATACAAAGCTTTACGATAACGCAACCGGATGCAATAAGCATTACCCCAACACAAGAGAATGTATCGTGCAACGGAATATCGAATGGTTCGGCTACAGTAGCAGTATCGGGAGGTACAGGAGAGTATACCTACTTATGGTCACCAACAGGAGGTACAGCCGCGACAGCTTCAGGACTGTTGGCAGGTGAGTATACCGTGACAGTAACCGATGAAAATGACTGCGAGGCCATACAAAGCTTTACGATAACGCAACCGGATGCAATAAGCATTACCCCAACACAAGAGAATGTATCGTGCAACGGAATATCGAATGGTTCGGCTACAGTAGCAGTATCGGGAGGTACAGGAGAGTATACCTACTTATGGTCACCAACAGGAGGTACAGCCGCGACAGCTTCAGGACTGTTGGCAGGTGAGTATACCGTTACAGTA
>NZ_JBTKVX010000039.1:0-16234 GCF_054457175.1 Flavobacterium hauense | reverse complement strand
GAATATACAGTAACAGTAACCGATGAAAATGACTGCGAGGCCATACAAAGCTTTACGATAACGCAACCGGATGCAATGAGCATCACCCCAGCACAGGAGAATGTATCTTGTAATGGAGTATCGAATGGTTCGGCTACAGTAGCAGTATCGGGAGGTACAGGAGAGTATACCTACTTATGGTCACCAACAGGTGGTACAGCCGCAACAGCTTCAGGTCTTTCGGCAGGTGAATATACAGTAACAGTAACCGATGAAAATGACTGCGAGGCCATACAAAGCTTTACGATAACGCAACCGGATGCAATGAGCATCAACCCAGCACAGGAGAATGTATCTTGTAATGGAGTATCGAATGGTTCAGCTACAGTAGCAGTATCAGGAGGTACAGGTGAGTATACCTACTTATGGTCACCAACAGGAGGTACAGCCGCGACAGCTTCAGGTCTTTCGGCAGGAGAGTATACCGTAACCGTAACCGATGAAAATAACTGCGAGGCCACACAAAGCTTTATAATAACGCAACCGGATGCAATAATCATAAATTCCCAGCCCCTAAATCAAACTATTTCAACATCCGGAGATACAACATTTTCTATTGATGCTGCAAATGTAGATTCATACCAATGGCAGGTAAGTCAGGATGGAGAAAACTGGGTAGATGTAGTGGATGGAGGTACTGCACCTGCTTATTCAGGAAGGACAACACCTACACTAACCCTTGTAAATGTTCAGTTGGATTACAACAATTATATATACAGGGTTCTTCTTATAAATGGAACCAACTGTATTACTGAATCTGCAGAGGCGATTCTGTCAGTAAGCAATCTGCTTGATGCAGTTAACGATGACTTTAGTGATAATGCTCTTATTGAAGGTACCGTAGGTATTGCAGGCGATGTTACTGAAAATGACCTTTTCAATAATCAGCTGGTAGTTGATACAGATATAGTAATTTCTGTAATAGATAATGATGGAATGGCCGGTGTTACTATTGATGCAGATGGAAATATCATGGTACCTGATACTGCAACAGCCGGAACATATACAATTACATATTCAATATGTGATAATTATGATCAGACAAACTGCAGTACTGCAGAAGCAATTGTTGTGATAACCGAGCTTGTTGGAAGAGACGAATTCAATAGCTCCAAATTTACACTATATCCTAACCCAGCTTCAACAGAAGTTTTTATAAAAGTAGCAGGATATTCAGACTATGGAAGTATGTATGCTAAAGTCTATGATCTTAACGGAAGGCTGGTAAGGGAATCAGCAATGAATTCTGAACAGCAAAGGATTGAAGTTACAGGACTGGAGTCAGGAGTATATATCTTTACTATATCTACTGATAAAGGACAGGTTTCTCAACGTGTTGTGATTAATAAGAAGTTATAATCGTACAAATTAATTATAAATAAAAAGGCAATGAATAATTTATTCATTGCCTTTTTCCTTTGAATCAAGTTGGGTTTAACTGCTCCAGACATAAAAAAGGTAAAATAGTATAACAAAAAATCTAAAATTTTTACTGTGAGGTAAATAATTATAAAAAGTGTGTGGGTGTTTTAAATTGTATCATATTACAGATAATTTTATCCTTCTCCTTCAAAAGACTATAATTATCTTTTTTTATTTCTAGCTTGCGTGTTCATTTTCCTTACATACGGAAACAAGTTTCTACGCAATAAATCATGGGTCTCATTATAACTCTTAATACAGTCTTCCAGTTCATGTAATAATATGTTATAACAACCATATGTTTTTTTAAATTCGGAAATATTTGCCAGAATTTTCTCTTTGCAATCTTCAGAAACAATATCTCCAAAAGTTAATTTGAGTTCTTCAAACAGATCTATTGCCCTGAGCATATTTTGATGTCTCTTTGATTCTAATCCCTGCATTTATTATTTACTACTTTAATTGGGATCTTTAATTACTTAGCATATACAATATCATTAAAAATCAAAATAATCCACAAGATTTGCAGAACCATCCACACCTGAAAAAGCACCACTCTCGTTTGTTTTTTCATCAAGCACAATCATTCTGGACTTATTATTTTGCATAGCCATCTGCACAATTATCTTCTGTCCCGAAATGTAAGATTCTGTTGTACCGTGCTTTACCAGTTCTATAGTGAAAATCGGAGGCGGGGTAAATACAAATTCCACAAAACTGCTAAAATTATCTTTGGTTATATTTTCTGCAATACCAATGACCTGACCATTTGTTTTTTTTATAATACCATCAATCGGGCCATTATATCCGCTGGCCGAATATCTATTTAAGGTGGGGAAGATAAACTTATATCCTGTATTACTGGTTGCGCTTAAAATTCCGGGGCTAAAAGATAATACATCATCTATGTAGATACCTTCTTTTATAAAAAATGAAAGCGTATCATTTGATTTGTTTGCCGTAAAATTATAAGAACGGATTGTTTCTCCGGTAGCTTTATTTACGATATTAATATTCTCTAATCTATTGTTATAATATACAAAAGCATAATCTTTTTTTATTTTTCCCACAAAAGAATCATTACCATTAACTTCGAGCGGTTTACCGTCTGCGATTAACTGCAAAGAATCTTTTAAGGCGCTGTAGCCTCTTATTATGACCTTTCCCGCTATTTGTTCTTCATATAAAGGCTTCATGTCTTCGTTCGAGCATCCCATAAAAAATGCAGCAGTTAGTACAGCAAGAAGTAATGGCTTTACTATATTTTTCATATTCTAAATTGTAATTTTCTATTTTTCAGGTTGTGTAAAATACTGCCGGTATAAATTACACCAGCAGCATTCTTAATTAAAACAAAAACTAAACTGAACTACTTCTTAATAAATTTTAATCTTTCAACTACATTATCCCCTGACAGTTCAACGAAATACATACCGTTACTAAGCTCGCCAACAGTAATACCCGTTTCGGTATATTCAGATTCCATAACTAATGTACCGCTGATATTATATATCTTAATATTCAGGTTTTGCGAATTTAAAGCTGCATCTCCAAGCTGTAAGTTAAGAGTTTCAGTAACGGGATTCTGCTCAATTTTAGTTGCAGTTTTCTTTAAGTCATCAAGACCCGTAACGACTTCGGTAGCTGTTATTTTTACATTGTCTATTTCATGCCCCAGAAATAGACCGAATTTGTCTGTTACGATGGCAAAGTAGAACTGATCTTCACCTGCATATTCTGAGATATCTACTGTATAATCTCTAAATTGTTCATCAACACTTCCCAAAGGCTCACGGATAATATTTAATGTATCAATAACAACAAAAGATTCCTGTTCCGGAGAGGTTGAAGCGTAAACATACAATTCGCTTGATGCATCATATATCATTGTTTGTGCATTTATAACCAATTGAGTAGTACCAGTATAAAAAGAAAGATCAATAGATGGACTTTTTACCCATTCGTGGTCATAACCTACAAATCCTTCCTTACCTATAAGTTGCTCACCGGTTACCATATCAATCCCGTATACAGCCATAACATTATGTGTCCCTAAAGTGCTTATATCTATAGCGCCACTTTCGGTTTGCTGCAGGTTTCTATTAGCCTGCCATGATTGTCCATCCCCATTTATATCCACTCTTGTCCAGTCGGTTATAGTACCGTCATTAAAGTCATCTTCCCAAACTGTAAATTGGGCATTGGCAGAAAAAGATAAAGCCACAAATGCAAAAAGTAATAAATTTTTCATTTTTTTTATATTTAATAGTTTTGTTTGCTGCCTTGTTAATTAAGCTTCAGGAAAGGGCAACAATTGCTTTCCTTTGCTTTTTTATTTTTATAATTTAAAAGGAATAGTTAACAGATATACTTATGGTTCTCCCATTCCATGCTTTAAAGAATTTATTATCAATACCCTCATCATATTTGTCAGTTGCCCCGGCTCCAAGGCCAAATTGATCCCTTGGGTTTTTGCCCTGATAATCATCGAGTATTTTTGTGTAACTATTCTTATTGCTGTAGGTTTCAATAGCAGTATCAAACAGGTTTTTGACCCCACATTTCAATTCCAGGTTTTTATTTTTAAAAAACTTATAGCTAGTCTGAACATCTGTAATACCATAAGGCATTCTTATCTCTTCTGCGAGATAATCAAATCCAACCAAGAGATACTGGTCTCCTGTGGCATTATGGCGTATGCTAAAGCCAAGGCGGTCACCTATATAGTCAAGTCCTAAATTATAATTATAAGGAGATTGCCCATATAATGGACGGTTAGCTTTATAAAGCCCCCCGGTTCCATCTATATTTGTATACCCGGTTACTTTGGTATTATTAATAGCCGCATTGGCATACAGAAAGATCCTGTTCAAAGCATCTCCTTCTCCCAAAAAGGAAAGGTTCTTGTAAATTTCCATTTCAATTCCCCATAATTTAGCACTGTGTGAGTTCATGTTATATATGGTTCTTGTTCCACCGTCGCCAGCAATGTTAGCTACTGCTTCAATAGGATCTTTCATATTCTTGCTATATAAGCCTAAGGATAATATTTCTCCACGGGATGGAAACCACTCAGCCTTAAAATCGTAGTTCTCAACTACTGTAGAAACGATACCACCTGTATAATTTAGAACCTTTGCATTACGAAGAGGGTCGAAATACGGCATGTTAAGGCGTTCTGCAAACTGAGGACGTAGTATAGACTTATTATACCCAAGCCTAAGATTTGTTTTCTCGGTAGGGCTAACTGTAAGATTTACTGAAGGAAGGTATTGCCAAACTTTCTCATCTTTTTGAACTGTACCAAAATTAAGAGGATTATCAGCCTGGCTCGAAATATGTGTGTATACAAAGCTTTCTGCACGCACGCCCCATACTAACCTTACAAATCGGCTCAATTTGTTATCCAGCATTAAGAAAGGAGAATGTATCTTAACGTCACCCATATATTGTTTACCATAGTTAGTTGTTCTTTGCCAACCATAGCCTCCCCATTTATAGTGTGAACCATCTAACAATTCTGAAACGGGAATATTAATATCTCCAATCTTGTCTACCCCTTGTCCAACTATTGCTAATCCCGCTGATTCTTGTTGATTGGTTGCTTTTTTATATGTCCCAAAATATCCCGCCTTTACATAATTTTCGAATGACTCACCAAAATTGAAAGCATACTTAAAATTGATTCCTCCATTATAGTTTTTCTCATCATTCGTGAAATTGGCTCTTCTAAAGTTATCATAGTCACTATTATACAGACCCTGTGTAAGAAGTACATCGTCTCCTAGTCTTATTCTTCCTTTATTTGTAAAAGTAGCATCCTTAGTGTCTTTACTTGTAGTACTGTATGCTGCGAACCAATCAATTTCCAAATCTCCCAACTTGTGCTCACCTTCAATTTTATTTTGTATAAATTTTTGGTAAACGGGATAATTTGTTTCAGTTGTAAATGGCAGGTCGGTACCATTAAGTATTTCTGGAATACTTCCTGAATAATAGCCCCATCCAGTAATTTGAGTAAGTGTGGCATCATACATATTCATTATCATATTACGAGCAGTAAATTTATGCCTGCCCAGCTGTATCCCTGCATTGAACATACCGCCCATCGTAGAGTTAAAATTATATGAAGCACCATAGTTTTTAAACCCAAAACTTTTTAGAGTTGAATAACCTTCTCCTGTTTCTGCTTCATATACAGTATTTCGCATCAGGTTACCTCTTTCGGTATGTTCTATATCAAGCTGTTCCTGGGTATTTTTAAAAATCAATGAACCTACAAATCCCCAACGGTTGCCATCTTTAAGGTCAAATGCACGCCCAAGAGCAAACTGAAGAGAAGTCCCGGGGGCAGCATATGTTTGATATGTCGTAAAATTATCCTGGGTAAATTTTTTAGACTGCTCAAAAAAAGGTTCTGAGCCTGCTTCAGTTACTGGTACATCCAAATTTTGCAACCCTGTTGGATAATCTCTTTTACCATCATCAAATCCCCAATAGTCATTTGCTCCCTGTTGCTTGGTAAGTCGTGGTTTAAAAGCACTTCGGCTGTTGTAAGAAGTACCTACCGAGAAAGAAGTAAAATCTTCTTTTGGTATAGCTTTAGTCCTCACTTCAACATAGCCTCCTGCAAAGTTGGCATTCATATCGGGAGTGGCATTCTTGCTAACCACTACGCTTTCAACCATAGCAGTCGGAATAATATCAAAACTAAACTGTTGCTGCACTGCATCAGTACTTGGCAGGTTTATCCCATCCATCACAGCCTGGTTCCAGCGTTCTCCCATAGAGCGCACTACAACATACCTGTCATCAATTGTGGTTACTCCGGTAATACGCTTTAGTACAGCCCCTACATCTTTATCGGGTGTTCTCGATATCTGTTCAGATGATATACCATCCGAAATTTGCGCAGCATTTTTTTGCTCTAAAAGCATACCTTCGGTAGAAGCGGTTGCTACTTTATAAGTCTTGGTTATAACTACTTCATTTAGTGATTTTGCATCTTCTTTAAGCGCTATATCAAGTGGTGTAACGTCATTTTCTGTCACTTTTACTCCTGTTATAAGCTGTGTCTGGAACGATATAAAACTCGCTTCAACGGTGTAGGTTCCGGACTCAGTTTCTAAAGTATAATTACCATCTATATCAGAAATAGTTACAAGTCCTGTTTCTACAATTCTTATTGTTACTCCGGGTAAGGAAAGACCAATATTATCTACCGCCTTTCCTTTTATCTTTCCCGGCTTTTTCTTTGGAGCGGGAACGGGTTTTGCGATAATGGCATAAGAACTACCATTTTTTTTGTACGTGAATGGCGTTGAATGGAGCGAAAGATCCAAAATTTGCTCCCAGGTTTTCCCATTGCCGTTAAGCGCAGTTACCTTCACCGTTTTTATCTGACTTGAAGAGTCAAAAAGAATATTGATTTTACTTTCCTGTGCAATTTTGTTAAGCCTGCTTTCCAATGATTCTACAGGAAACTCTTTATTTACTGTTTGTGCGGTTAAACTGCTCACAAATAAGAAAGAGATTAGTAGCGTGAGCGTTTGTAAGTAACGTTTGTACATTGTAATGATTGATTAATGTTTTATGATGGTTAATAATTAAGATTTCTTTTATTTTTAGACACAGGTATCCCGTATGGCATTTCTTGTACGCCATAACCGCCTGATAAGTAAATATTTATGTTATTTAGATATGATTATTTTATCCGGAGTACTCATATCGTACTTAATGCCATAAAGAAGCTTTATACCTTCGAGAACCTCTTTTAATGAGACCCTGTTGTTAAACGAACAGCTCAATAGTTTACCATCCAGTGCATTGTGTCTTATTTCAACCTCAACACCAAAATGCTGTTTCATTCTCAGTATTAATTCTTTTGTATTAGCTTGTTTCATTACCAGCCTGTTTTCCATCCATGCTGCGGCATCCTCCCAGCTGGCTTGCTGTTCTTCAAAACTATTATCCGTTTTGTTATAGATGATCTGTCTGTCTTTTGTCAGTATCCCTAAAAGCTTTTTGTTGTTATGCACTTCTACTTTACCGCTTCTTACAGATACCGAACTTTCATCAAGCACTTTATAAGCCTTTACATTAAACGAAGTCCCTTTAACAGTTGTTTCCAGATTATGCGAGTGTACAATAAAAGGCTTCTCAGGATTTTTTGCTACTTCAAAAAATGCTTCCCCTTCTTCTAACCATACCTCTCTTTTCTCAACATCAAAAGAAGCCGTTACAATACCAACTTTAGTGTCACTGTTAAGATAGATGACCGAACCATCCGGCAGGGAAATCTGTTTCCTCTGTCTGGCACCCGACTCATAAAATTCCATTGCAACCTCTAGTTCTTGCTTTTCTTCTGTCTGTTTTGTTTCAAACAGATAAAATGCTCCTCCAAGACATATAAGAAGAATAACAGATGCTGCTATTTTTCTAAATGCAGAATAATTAAAAAGTTTGTAGACCGGTTTACTTTTGCCTGCTTCATAAACCAGGCTTCTGGCTTCTGACTCCAGTTCAAGCTTCGCCTCTATAGTCAGGGCTTTAGTCTCATGCCTCTTAATAGCTTCCCATAACGATAGGCTCACTGTATCGAGATGTTGGTCTGCCATTGGTTCATTTAATGCCTCAAGTAATTCCTCCAACTCTTTTTCATTACACTCATCGTTAATATACCGTTGAAACAAGAATGATAATCGTGTCGGTGATTGTATTTTTTCTGCCATAATTCTGCACTTAAATTGCTTTCTACACTATACACACCGCAAGGCTTCTTATCTATGACGCATTTTTTATCAATTGACGCAAACGTAATATTAACAACAGAAACGTAACATAACCTTAATCGCTGGTATATACAGTTTTAATGGGCAACAGATGAACTTTGTGCTGTAAAAAACATTCTAAATTACATCTTATAATAGCCCAACAATAATCAATCACGCATATTAAAATGAAGAACGAAATTGGAAGGGGGGAGAATTTTAATGCACTTAGCGATTCAGACCTTTTAGTACTGTTAAGACAGGATTCGGTAACAGCATTTGAAGCTTTATATGTTCGTTACAAGAACAGGTTGCAGTCTTTCTGCTTATTCATGCTAAAGTCGCCTACGGTGGCACAAGATGTAGTGCAGGAAGTTTTCATCAAGGTTTGGAGTGCACGAAGAACTCTAAATACAGATCAGTCCTTTTCTAACTATATTTATACATTAGCTAAAAACCAGTCGCTCAATGAGCTGCGGTCTGCAAAACGAAAGGAGACAATGGAAAATATCCTTATACGTCAGGAAGAAGCAAGTGAAAATGAAAATGCTGAAACAAAACTTATTGTAAAAGAATATCAGGCCCTCTTAGAAGCTGCAATTAACGAACTGTCCGAACAGAAACGAAGGATATATGTAATGAGTAGAAATGAGGGCAAGTCGCATAAGGAAATAGCAGAAATTATGCAGATATCCCCACATACTGTTCAAAGTCATATTTCGGATTCACTCCGTGTAATTTCAGACTATTTTTTCCGCCACGCAGATATTGAGTTCTACGTTGTATTTATGGTACTTTCCATGCATTCGTAAGAAAATATATATTCACATCAATCTCCTGCCTCTTTTTTAAAGAATTGTCATTATTTTACAGCAAATAAATAATTTTGTAAGAATATTCAAATAAATTTTTAAAACATACTTTTTAATAAATTCTGACGATGAAGAAGTAATTTAAGAACCTCATTACTTAAAAATCAATTTTTACTGAAATACTTTAAAATAGTATAACTTTGCCTGAAGTTAATGTTTTTTAGAACGTTTATAATGAACAGAAGAATTAAATTGATCCTATATATTTTCTCGGTTTTTAGTACTTTTTTTGTGTTTGCTCAGAATAATGGTGTTGATAAAAATATAGTTGAAACGCTTGATGAACGTGTTCTGGAAAACCGACATCTATTGCTGACAAATCCGGATGAAGCTTTTGATGATATTGATGACTTGCTGAAACAGGCAATAAAAGAAAAGAACAAAGAAGCTGAAGTTATTTTACTGTCGCGCCGATGCTGGTATTATACTAATAATGATTTAAAAAAAGCAATTGATGCCACCCGAAAATTGCAGCTTAAAGCCGAAGAATACAGGGATATACATTTCCTGGCTACGGCTCATGTGCATTTTTCTAACATTTATTTAATTAGTGGTTTGCCAAACAAAGCTTTAGACGAGTTTGGGCTGGCTATGGAATTAATTAATAAATCAAATTATAAAGCTGGCAAGCAGGATGTTTTTAACCTTAGGATAAATGCATATTCAGCAGCCGGTGGAGCTTATATAGACATGAATAAATCGCAGGAAGCGGCTAAAATGCTTCTTAAGGCAAACAGAGAGATAAAAAAACTGGAGGATTCAAAAGAAAGAAAATTTCTTCTACGTATAAATTACACAAATCTTGGTGAGGTTTATTCAAAAATTGATATTGATTCTGCGGAATATTATATCAATTATTCGATTATGCTGAGCGATAAAATAAAAACTGCGGATTTAGTACAATTCAATAATTACCTTGTTTTGGGATTTGTCAATAAAGAAAAAAAAAATTATGCCAAAGCGATATACAATTATAAGAAAGCGGAAAGCAAAATAAATGAAATCAATCCTACTTTAGAAAACATAAATACAATTTACGGCAGTCTATCCGAAATTTATAAAATGACCGATAGCCTTAAGCAGGCAAACTATTATCTTGAAAAGCTGCAAAATAGTTTATTGCAACAGGAACAGAATAAAAACAAATCGCTGCATAAAATAATAGATGACAAGCTTCTGGAGGAAAAAAATTATACTATTTACATTGGTATTGGTTCCGGAATTTTATTGCTGATAAGTCTTGGTATAATGTTGCGCTTATATATAAAGAACAAGCTGCTGGAAAAGCAGGAAAAAGCAGATGAAGCTTATTTGCAAATCAATCAATTTGCAAAACCCCAGGATATGGATGTCTACAAACGATTGGCAGAATTAGCACGAAATAATGATCAGGCATTTATAATTGCTTTTCACGACCAATTTCCGGATTTTTATGATAAGCTGTTAGAAATAAATCCTAGATTGGTAGAATCGGAAATTAAGTTTTGTGCTTTTCTTAAATTAAAATTATCAACAAAAGAAATTGCTCAAATACAAAGTATTGAACCTGCAACAGTTAAAAATAAGAAAAATAGGATACGAAAAAGATTAACCATTCCGGCAGATGTTGAACTCTATTATTTTTTTAATCAATTTTAAAAAAAACTGTTTTTCGAATAGCTTACCAATAGCCCATGTTGTCATAAAGCGTCTCCTGATAATTATGATTAACCTTATTTTAATGTGTTTTTAGTACTCAATTACATAAAAACTACAATTACAATTTCATCACACTATTTACGGCTATATTACAGCTTTAGATTACTAAAATAATGTGTAAAAATCATTTACATATGCTTAATGTTTTTATTTTTAACGCTTTACGTTTTTGTTAAGTTAATGTTGTGCATGTGTTGTACGTATTAAATTATACCCGTTATGTACCTGTTGTACCCTGTTACATTCGAAATTTTTTGTTAATACTGTTAGATTTGCTCTGTACAGTACAAATGATTTGATTTAGCAAAGAACTAACACTACACTAACTATTAACATGTATGAAAAAAATATTTACTTTATTAATATTACTTACAGCAGGATATACAAATGCACAAACGATAGTACCCGAAATTGAATGGGAGAAATCTTTAGGAAGTGAATCAAACGATGGTGCCGCAGGTGTTACAGTAACAGCAGATGGCGGCTATATTGTATTTGGAAATGTATTTGATCTTTCCGGAAATGTAACGGCTCATTATGGCACTAGTGATTACTGGATCGCAAAGTTAGACGCTGCGGGTGTTCTTGAATGGGAAAAAACTTATGGAGGAACTTCTTTTGAGGGCGCAGCTGCTTCGGGATTAAAAGTTGATACTTCTAAAATAAGACAAACTCCGGATGGAGGTTATATACTTGGAGCCAATAGTTCATCTAACGATATTGATGTATCTGATAATTTTGGAGAATCTGATGTTTGGCTGGTGAAAATAGATAATATTGGTAATATTGAATGGGAAAGAAATTATGGTAATGAACAGGAAGATGCTTTTTTTGATATCAGGGTAACAAGTGATGGAGGTTATATTATGACATCAGGCACTTCTGATATGGACACCTTTGTGTTTGGTACTAAGATTACCAAATTAGATGTTCTGGGAAATGTAGAATGGAGTAATGCATATCAAGGAACCGGACAATTTACTTTTTCGCATTTGCTTAATATTATCCAGACTTCTGATGGTGGTTATATTGCTACAGGATGGACAAATGCTGAAAGTTCTGCAACTATTCCCGGGCATGAAATTCTCCCTGGTTTTTTTGACCCCAACGGCCGCCTTTGGGTACTTAAAATTAATGCTACGGGGGTCTTTGAGTGGGCTAAAACCTATGGAGGGAGTAATTTGGAAGAAGGTTATTCTATTGTAGAAACAGCTGACGGCAACTTTGTAGTAGGAGGAATGACTTACTCAGGAGACGGGGATGCTGTAGGTCATCCTGATCCTGATAATGCTCCATCACAATGGGTATTGAAATTAGATAATACAGGAGATATAATATGGCAGAAAACCTATGGAAACAGAGGGAGTGTTAATGATGTTAAGATTATGCCCGACGGTAACTATGTAGTTGGAGGGAGCTATATTATCAACATAAAATCAACCAATGGAGAGGTAATAAATGGTCGTGGAGGGACGGATGAATTCCTGATGAAATTGAATCAGCAAACAGGAGATATTATCTGGACAAAAACTATGGGAGGCAGCCTTAATGATAATTTATGGGGATTTGCCCTTGCTCCAGATGGCGGTTTTATAACAATAGGAAGTAGCTGGTCTGTAGATGGTGATATAAGTGCCAATATTGGCGGTTTCGATTATTGGGTAGTAAAATTGGGGCCTGACTGTGTAGTTCCTGTTCTTACTGCTCAAACAGCTTATACTGTTTGTTCGGATACCGAATTTACTTTAACGGCTGCTTCAGACGGAAATACTATTAATTGGTATTCGTCAAAAACAGCTACAGATATATTGTTTACAGGACCGGACTTCGTTATTCCTGCTTTAACAGAGGGAGTATCGTATTGGGTAGGCGCTATTTCTCCTACAGGTTGTAACTCTCAAAGAACAGAGGTTGTAATTACAGTAAATACCCGTCCTGATCTGACGGTTGAAAATAATGCAGTTTCTATTTGTGAGACTACTGAAGTAACGCTTACAGCAAGTTCATCGGCCGGAAATTCGATTCTTTGGTATGATAGTGCAGAAGCTACAGACTCGATCGCCTCCGGAGAGAATTTTACTACTCCGATACTTACAGCTACTACTTCTTATTGGGTACAGTCGAATAACCTGTTAACGAATTGTGTTTCAGATAGAATAGAAATTACAGTTACAGTTACACCTTTACCTGTAGTAACGACAAATACTACCATTAGTATTTGTGAAGGTACACAAGCAGTACTGAAAGCCGATACGCAGCAGGGTACTCTCATTGCTTGGTATGATAGCGAAGACGCTATAGAATCGATCGCTTCAGGTTCAGAATTTACTACACCTGTACTTACAGAAGAAACTTCATATTGGGTACAGGTGTCTAATCCTCAAACGAATTGTGTTTCCAACAGAGCAGAGATCACTATAAAAGTTAATCCGGTTTCGTTAGCGGTTGTTGAATTTAGTTATGTTGACCCTGTATGTATATTGGCTGATAATCCAGTTCCTGTAGTTGCTGATAATTTTACCTGGGGAGGAACCTTTAGTTCTACTTCAGGTGTTACTATCAATGCTGAAACAGGAGAAATAAATGTAAAGGCGAGTCAACCTGGACTGTACGTTGTTCGTTACACGGTGGAGGAAGATTTGGATTCGTGTTTGGCTTTTGCACAATTTGAGACAGAGGTAATTATCGATATTTGTCAGATCCAAAGGGGAATTTCTCCTAATGGTGACAATATGAACGATTGGTTTGATTTAACTGGACTGGACGTTCACCACCTGATTATATATAACCGTTATGGAAAAGATGTTTACTCCCGTTCAGGATATGTAAAAGAATGGGGTGGCCAGGACAAGGACGGTAAAGAATTACCCGATGGCACCTATTTCTACGCTATTGAAAAGACAGATGGCACTATGCATACGGGCTGGATTTATATAAACAGAAACCATTAATAATACGTTTTATACTATTAAAGCTAGTTTACCGGTTGATGATTCAGCCGGTAAATTTTATTATAGAAAAGTTACATCGCTTTATTCGAAGCAACCAAAATGAAGTATTTAATTCTGATGGAGTACATTTTTAAATGCCAGACAAATAAATGAAAAAAGTATTTTACATAGTATTGTTTATCTTTTCTATTTTGAGTTCACAAGCTCAAATGCAAACGGCTCATTGGTATTTTGGTGCCAATGCAGGTGTTGATTTTTCATCCGGTTTACCAATAGCGGTTACCGATGGCATGCTAAATACAAAAGAAGGTACTTCAAGTATATCAGACGAATTTGGGAATTTGTTGTTTTATACAGATGGGGTTACTGTATACACCCAAAGTCATTCCATTATGCCTAATGGAGGTGGATTAAGTGGCAGTGGTTCCAGTTCACAATCTGCTCTTATTGTTCCTGGGCCCGGGGCTTCTGATTTGTTTTATATTTTTACTACAGATGCTGTTGAAATCAGTCCAAAATATGGTTTTAGCTATACTGTGGTTGATATGGCTCTGGGTACAGAAGGTGAGGTAGTATCCGGGCAAAAAAATATTCCAATTTCTTTGGGAGGGGAGAATAATGTTTCTGAAAAGATTGCAGCAACCGTAAAAGGCGATTGTTCAGGCTATTGGATTATTACATATTATAAAAAGAAATTTTATGTGTTTTCGCTTACCGAGGAGGGCATCGATATTGCAAACCCTGTAATATCAGGATCAATTCCATTTACAGGTAGTGATGATACGGTAGGAGGTATTAAAGTGTCGCCCGACGGAAGTAAACTTGCGGCATGTTTCACAGATTATAATGGAAGTTTATTATTATATAATTTTAATAATGTTAACGGGACTATATCTAATGGACAAACTCTTTTTGAGTCAGAACCTTTCAATGATAGATCTTATTATAGTGTTGAATTTTCCCCAAACAGCAAGGTATTATATGCTACATATAGCGGCCTGGCACGTTATGATCTTACAGCGGCATCAATACCGGATTCAGAGGTTGTTTTTTATAATACTCCAAATGGAACAAGTGGGGCATTACAAATTGGATTAGATGGAAAAATTTATTATGCGCGCCTAAATAACCAGTACTATCTTGCGGCAATCAATGATCCAAATAATTTTGCGGCTCCCGATCTTGATTTATTTAGTGTTTTCTTGGGAGGAAAACTTCATGCTCTGGGATTAACCGGTTTTCCTCAGCCCTTTTATAATGCTAATATTTTTATAAACGGTAAGCAGGATATACAAACATTTTGTGCCGAAGAGCCTATTGATTTTAGCTACTGCTTTAGTGGTGGTGTACTACCTGATTGGACTGTCCATTGGAATTTTGGAGATGGAAATACTTCTACTGAAGAAAGCCCGGTACATAGTTATAGCGAATCGGGTTCTTATACAATAACTCTCGAAATTACAATAGGACAAAATGTTATTAAAGTAACTAACAGCGTTACAATTGTAACAAAACCAAAGGCTAATAAACCGTTAAACCTTGTAGTATGTGACATACTTCCTAACAATGGTTTTTCAGAATTTTTGCTTTCAGGGCAAACGGCAGCGATATTGGATACCCAGCCAACTACGGATTATACGGTAATGTATTATGCCAGTGAAGATGATGCTAAAGCAAAAGAGAATCCATTGCCATTGACCTATACCAACACGACTACACCTCAGACAATCTATGCGCGTATATCAAATGTTGTAACTGGTTGTTATGATATTACTTCGTTTACCATCACGGTAAATCCAATGCCGGAAGTTATTGATCCGGATGATCAGCAGGCCTGTGAAGAAACGCCCGATACAGGTATTGCACAATTTGACCTTACCCAGTCAATTCCACAAATCACGGGAGGCAATGTGGATATAAGTGTGAAATTTTATAAAACACAGGAAGACCGACTCAATGATATAGCCATAACCGCCCCAACAGCATATAGTAATACTACACCCTACGGCGAGACTGTATATTTTCAGGCTTTAAATTCTGCTGTCCAAGATTGCAAATCCAACGGCAGCCTTAATCTTATAGTAAATAGTCTACCAAAACTTAATACAAACATCCCGGCCTACAAAGAATGTGATAACAATAATCCCGGAGATGGTTATGAAGTATTTGATTTAACGAGTATGTATCCGGCGATAACTCCTGACCCAGGACTTACCCTGATTTATGAATATGAAACGTCAGGTGTAAGGATAAGTATAAATGATCCGTCATCTTTTACCAATACAGAAACAGGGCAGCAAACCATATATGTTTCCGCTACAACTTCAGGATGTAAGAAAGAAGCAAATTTTATGATTGAAGTAAACCCACTACCTGTATTGAGCAGTGTAGCTACGGACTATATCATCAATGAGTGTGAGGAAGTCCCTGATTATGCGTATTTCCACCTTGATGAGATCGCCCTTTCGATCACCGATGGCGC
>NZ_JBTKVX010000038.1:0-17262 GCF_054457175.1 Flavobacterium hauense | reverse complement strand
CCGTTACCTACCCTGAATTCGATGGTACAACCACCGTAACACGTGAGTTTAAATCGCATTTTGCCATTAAGAGATAAAAACGACCACACACACACATACGAAGACAGTTTTTAGGTAGTTAAAGCCCTGTAAATTTTATATAAGGAGCAGGGTTTTAATATTTATTATAATTGCGATTCAAATAAATTCCATTGCTTAACATTTAATCCGTATTTAAACTTTCAAATACTGTTGCTATCAGACCATTATGTCTGTGAGTCTGGATTCTCTTAACTTAAGCTATCGCGATCAGGTGACGATCCAGCGATGGGTGTTTAAGTTTTTGGCATTGAAAAAATGGAAATTTTCATGGATACAATGACCTCTACGTATCAGATAAAGCAGGGAAGGAAATTTTGGCTGCAGCATTTTCTCAAAATTAAACGATGAAAAATGTACTCTGGAAAGTGTAACAATGATAGCATCATTGTTATTTCAAGATAAGAGTTTCTCAACCCGAGGTCTCAAATATATCTCAATAAACAAGTTATTGGCTATTTTAATTTAAAAACATAAAATTATTATTAGAAGTAATATTAATAATTAGTTTTTTAATGATGGTTTATATCCGCTTGTGGTAACTACTCGGGACATCTAAACAGGCCGTAAAATCTTACGAATTTTAAGTTGATTTATAAATGTAAGACTATACAAATAAAAAAAGCTCCAAATCAATGATTTGGAGCTTTTTGCTTGTGACCTCGACTGGAAAAATTCCAAACCATTTTATGCAGAATTTGAAGAAATTAGTATATTATCTGTAAGTAAAACACCTAAAAATGTAGAAAAATACGGTTTGGATGTCCTGTTGGCGATTATGAAATAATTTTAAATTGTTTGGTTACTAATTTATCAATCGTTAGTCTTCCTGATGTTTCCTAACCTTCCTTTTAAGTATTTAGGCTTTAAGAACTAAATATGATTTTTGCTACATTTCTAAAATTCCTCAATAATTCAGTAAAACAAAATTCTATTATACTACATTTCTAAATATCGAGTTATATATTTGATTGTAGTATTTATGGAAAATATAAACCTAATAAGAAGCCTGAAGAAAGGCGATCAAAAAGCCTTTAAGAAAGTTTATCTTGACTCTTATGATAAACTGATTCAGGTTGCTAAGCGTTTTAAATTTAAGTTTCTTACCCCTGAAGATTTTGTTCAGGAAACCTTTTTACACCTTTATAAGCAAAGGGAATTGCTAAAAGAAGAAGTGCTTTTTGATAAGCAGCTGTTTGTTATCTGTAAAAACATAATCATTAATCATGTAAATAGGGAAAACAAGGTTATTCCCCTGGAGCCTTTAAAGATTGTAATGCAAACCGAGGAAGAAGATGTACAGGTATTACAATTAGAGAATCAAAAAAAGCAGCTGACCATACTCCTTGATCAATTGCCTGACCAGCAAAGAAAAATATTTACCCTTCACAAGCTCGATAACTATTCGTATCAGGAAATAGCAGAGATTACCAACCTGTCTGAAAAGACAATTGCTAATCATATTTATCTTGCTAATAAATTTATTCAAAAAAAAATACGCAAGGCATAGGAACTTTTATTTTCCCGTTTGTTATACCCTATAAATAACAAACTGAATGAGCCTTGCAATTTTTAAAACCAACGTTGAAACTCCACAGGAAGCAGATTATTTATTGCGCGAACTGCGCCGTACTGTCTCTGACGGTGTGATTAATTTTGATCTTGAGGATACCAATCGCATTTTACGTATAGAGATCAACAGGGAAATTTCAGAAATCGTGTGTTCACTATTTGTGAAACAAGGCTTCTATTGTCAAAAGCTATAAAAGAATTATCATGGACGAAAAAGACATTGAAAAAGAAATCAGGAATGCCTGGGAGGAAGAACCGGACAAACAGCCACTGGAAAGTAAAGAAGCATCCTGGGATGCATTTTCGGCACAGGCATTTCCAGCTCAGAAAAAGGGCTTAAAACCGTGGGTATATGCTGCGGCAGCAGTACTTGTTATTTCACTTACAATAGGTGCAGTAATAACATTTAATGCCGCAACACCGGAAGGTGCCGGGCTGAGTTATAATATTGTTGAAAATCCTACCTCTAAGATTAAAGCTGTTTGCCTGCCTGATAGTTCAATAGTGGAGCTGGAGCCTAATTCACGAATTGAATATAAAAATGATTTTGAGGGCAACAGGAAGATCAATTTAAAAGGGAAAGCTTTTTTTAAGGTACGTAAGGATAAAAAACACCCTTTCAGGGTATTTTGTGGGGAAACAACAACAACAGTGCTGGGAACATCATTCACCATTGCTGGAGATACTGAAAACAGAGTGAGTGTACATTTATATGAAGGAAGTGTACAAATGAATGTTAAGGACAATACCAATAACTGGATATTATCGCCGGGCGAACAATTTATTTACGACAAAAAGTCGGTAAAGGTGGAAGCATTCAACCGCTTTGTAGATTTTAATAATGTTGAGCTCACTTCGGTTATCCGATACGTTAAAGAAAATTACGGCTGCCAGATTGAGATGCCTGAAGAATACCTAAGAAAACCAATAACACTGAGATTAAACAGAAAAGAAGAATTGTCTAATATAATAACCATCATATCCCAAATGTATAACCTAACACCAGCTGTAAATGAAGAAATAAAGAAAGTCACATTTCAATAAAAAAGAAAAGGATGCACTAGCCGCGAAACTAAACATCCTTTCTGTAATCAAAAAGAGTCATACCCATATTAATCACTATTCAAAAGTACAAAAATTTATGAAGCATATATTTTCGACATGCTTTTTAGTATTTAGTTTAAGTTCTTTTTCACAGAACATTTCTATCACTTTAGATCAGTCCTCAACGCTAAAAGAATTGTTCAACAAAATTGAGGAACAAACAGACTACAAATTTGCCTTTACCGATCAGGTAGATACAGGCAAACGGTATTTTAAAGAAAAAATAAGCTTTAAAAACACAGGCGTTCAGGAAGTGTTGGATGGACTTGGCAAAGATTTGCCGTTTAATTTTACCCTTATCGGGAATAATATTACGGTCAAACAAAAAAGTACAGCTGTTAAGCAGGAAACCTATGTGCTTTCGGGGATAATACTCGACGACACGAGGCAGCCACTACCCGGTGCCAGCCTGTTTATTAAAGAAAGCAAAACACCGGTTAATACTGATGAGAATGGTAAGTTTTCAGTCCGCTTGCCGGCAGGTAGTTATACTGTAACAATAAGCTATCTGGGCTATAAAGACAGGGACGAAAGGGTTAACCTTAACAGGAATGCCAATATTAATGTAAGTATGGAGCAGGATGCCCATTCTCTGGAAGAAGTAGTGATCAGCCAAAACAACAAGGCTACTGACATACGAAAACCCCAAATGAGTGTTAACAGCCTGACGATGCAGGAAATTAAGAAGATACCTGTGGCTATGGGCGAACCTGACCTGCTAAAATCGCTTATGACCCTTCCTGGTGTTACTAATGCCGGAGAAGGCTCTTCGGGTTTTAATGTAAGGGGTGGGGCGGCAGATCAAAACCTTATCCTGCTGGATGGTGCACCGATTTATAGTGATTCTCACTTGTTAGGATTCTTTTCGGTATTTAATGCAGATGCGGTAAAGAGCCTTGATTTATATAAAGGAGGGATTCCTTCACAATTCGGTGGGAGGGTCTCTTCTGTTCTGGACGTACACCAGCAAAGCGGGAACACAGATAGTCTTAAAGTAAACGGAGGGATAGGTGTTATATCGAGCAGGCTGATGGTAGAAGGGCCTATAAAAAAAGATGTAAGCTCTTTTATGCTTGCCGGAAGGACTTCATATGCCCACTTATTCTTAAAACTGGCAGACAATAATAACTCTGCAAAATTTTATGACCTTAACGGTAAGTTCAATTATAAATTCAATGAGAATAGCAGTCTCCATTTTTCAGGCTACTATGGCAATGATGTCTTTAAGATTGTTAATCTTTTTTCAAGCACTTACGGAAATACAATGGGTAATTTGTCATGGAAGTATGCGTTTTCAGAAAAGATAAAAACTAATCTATCCTTGTTTTACAGTGATTACACACTGAATTTTAGTCTGGATTCTGAAAAGTTTGACTGGGATAGCGGCATTAAGAGCTACGGCTTAAAATACGACTGGCTGCATTCTGTTTCGTCAAAGTTTGATTTAAAGTATGGCATAGAGGCAATCTACTATGATTTTAATCCCGGAACCTTGCAGCCAAAAGGAATTGATTCGAGTGTCAACTATCAGCAACTGGATAAAAAATATGCTTTACAGCCTTCTTTTTATCTTGATAATGAATATGAAGTTACAGAAAAACTTACGCTGCGCTATGGATTCCGTTATAGCATGTTTTATCGCTATGGTGCGGAAGAAGTAAGCACCTATGCTAATAATAACCCTGTAGTTTATAACCCTGCTTACGGTATTTATCAAGAGGGCACACCTACAGGGACAATAGCTTATGGAAAGGGTGATAAGATAGCAAGTTTTAATAATTTTGAGCCAAGGGCTGCACTTGCATATGCCTTAAATGAAGACAATTCTTTTAAGGCCAGTTATAACAGGATGGCGCAGTACATACATATTCTTTCTAATAGCCAGTCGCCAACACCACTCGATATATGGGCACCCAGCGGACCATATATAAAGCCACAAATACTTGACCAGTATGCTGTTGGATATTTCAGGAATATTAAAAACAAAGAGTATTCTTTTGAAACAGAGGTGTTTTATAAAACCATCAAGAACAGGATAGACTATATAGACGGTGCAGACCTGATTGCCAACAATAATATTGAGCAGGTTGTACTGAACGGAAAGGCAAGGTCTTATGGACTCGAAGTGATGTTCAGGAAAAACACTGGCAGCTTTACCGGATGGGTTTCTTACACGCTATCAAGGGCAGAACAAAAGACAGCCGGCAGAACTCCTGATGAGCCGGGGATAGCTAATGGAGACTGGTACTTATCTCCTTATGACAAATTACATAATCTTAATGTAACCGCCAATTATGACTGGACCCCTAAATGGTCTTTCAGCGCTAATTTTACCCTGCAGTCAGGAAGGCCTGTAACCTATCCTAATGGCTATTATGATTTTGGAGGGATACAGGTGCCTAATTATTCGCTGCGAAATGAAAACAGGATGCCTTTATACCACCATTTGGATCTTGCAGCGACCTATACGCCCAAACCTGAAAAGAAAAAGGGATGGCAAAGCTACTGGGTATTCAGTATTTATAACATATATGCAAGGAAAAATGCAGCCAGTATAACATTTACAACTAATGACGATACAGGCATGAATGAGGCGAGGCGTCTGTCTATTTTTGGTTTTATTCCGAGCGTATCCTATAACTTTAAATTTTAATCGTATGAAAAATAATAGTGAACCAAAACGCAAAGCATCTTATTTAAAATATTTTCTTTTCCTGTTGATCTTTTCCCTGTTGGGTTGCGAGGATGTGATACAGGTAGATCTGGCTACAGGTGAAAATAAGATAGTAATTGATGCTGAAATACTATGGCAAAAAGATACCGATGGGAGCGTACAGAAAATAAAAATAAGCAGGATGGCTGCATATTATGATCCATCGATACCTAAGGTTTCAGGAGCTGAAGTATATGTAAGTAATAGTATGGGAACTCAGTTTGTATTTATTGAATCTGATGAGCCGGGAGTATATGTTTGTACTGATTTTACTCCTGTATTAAATGAAACCTATAGTCTTTATGTAAAAGTTGATGATGAGGTCTATACTGCACAGGAAACAATGATGCCTGCTCCAAAAATTGAACGCGTAGAACAAAGATTGACAGATGATTTTGGTACTGAAGAAGTAGAGGTCAGGTTTTATTTTAATGATCCTGAAAATGAGACTAATTTTTACCTTGGTGAATTTGTTACCGATGTTATACAATATCCCGATTATGAATTACAGGATGATGAGTTTTATAATGGCAACGAAATGATGAATGATTTTTCGCATGAAGACCTGAAGCCCGGAGGTGTATTAGATATAACCCTAAGGGGCGTTTCAAAGCAGTTCTATAATTATATGGATTTGATTTTGGATGCTACAGACCCGGATGCATTTTCAAGTCCTCCTGCAAATATCAGGGGTAATATAATAAACCAGACTAGTCAGGGAAGTTTTGCCTTAGGTTATTTCAGGTTATGCGAATCGGATCACGTATCGTATACAGTGCAGTAATGTCTCTTAAAAAGAGAAATATTAAAAGCTCCAAATTATCGATTTGGAGCTTTTAATATATAGTCCTTACCAGAAAATTTACTAATTACTTCAGGAAGCTAAAAAAGTGCCCGGATTTTCAAAAGATAGTGTTTCCTCATACTGATCGTATTGACCTGAGCTAAAAAAAAATCCTTAATTTTACAGCAAGGAGAAAATTATGAATCAACTATTTGATTATATAAACAGGTATGCACCCAATGGAATCTCAGAGCATGATTTTGAGATTTTTAAAGGCTATTTCACTTATAAAAAAATAAGGAAAAAACAGTACTTTTTACAGGAAGGAGACGTATGCAGGTATTTTGGATTTATTCTGAACGGCGCAATGCGCCAGTATTTAATAGATGACAAAGGTACCGAGCATATTATACAGTTATCGGTAGAAAATTGGTGGGTAGGCGATAGGGAAAGCTGGACCATGTTTACCCCATCCAGATATAATATTGATGCCTGGGAAGATAGCGAACTATTGCTAATTACAAGGGCTGATGCTTTGGAATTACTGGAACGCTTTCCCGCTTTTCGTGACATGACAACAGTGCTGGACGAAAGAAATAATATTGCTAACCAAAGGAGAATTACTTCCTCTATAAGCGGTAGTGCAGAGAAGCGCTATGTTGACTTTGTATCCTGCTACCCTAGTCTGGTTGAACGTTTCCCGCAGCACATTATAGCGTCCTACCTCGGTATTACGAAAGATACTTTGAGCCGCATAAAGCGCCAACTCTTCCAAAAGGAATAATACGTATAATTTTAAATGTTATTAAAAAAAGTAGACTTAGGTCTACTTTTTTTTTCGTCATATATCATCTTCTATCGTTATCGTAAAACAGAACTTTGCTTTACAAATCCCAGTGCCTTTCCAAAGTTTTTTGATTCTTACATATACTCACCCTTCTTGAATTGGCAGGATTCGTTTTAATAATAATTAATAATAATTAATATTTAATCCATGCAAAAAAGTATCAAAACAGGGCTTGAAGCCCTGCTGCGTCCGGAGGACAGCATTGTAGTGCTGATCGATCACCAGCCTTTCCAGTTTGCCAACCTGAACAGTCATGAACCTACTATGGTCATCAATGCCGTAACAGGACTATCTAAAGCAGCGAAAATTTTTAATGTGCCAACAATCCTTACAACAGTTATTGAAGAGCGTGGTGGTTTGCTTATTAAGCAAATACAAGAGGTGTTTCCTGAACAAAAGCCAATTAACCGTACGTTAATAAATACATGGCAGGACCCTAATGTTACCAATGTCGTAGCAAAAAGTGGTCGCAAGCAATTGATTATTGCAGGTTTGTGGACGGAAGTATGTGTTGCCATGCCCGCAATTCAGGCAGCGGCTGAAGGGTATGATGTATTTGTGGTTACAGATGCCTGTGGGGCTGTTTCAGCTGAAGCTCACGATATGGCCATACGCCGTATGGTACAACATGGTATTACACCAATCAATTGGGTGGCTGTTGCCTCTGAATGGCAACGTGACTGGGCACGTACTGAAACGGCAGCTGAGATGGCAGGCCTTATGTTAGACCATGTAGGAGCAAGCGGAGTAGCATTTGCATGGGAATTACAGCTGTTGGCTACACCTGTACCGGTAAACGAGTAAATATATAAAAGCAACATCCTCATTATACAGAGATGTTGCTTTTATTTTTATTACATAAATACTAATAAACAAAGACATGAATAACGAAGCAGCCCAAATGATGGAAGACAATCTGAACCAGGTGTGGAATGAAAGGAATTCAGACACAAGGTTAAAGGCTATCGAAAGAATTTATGATACGGAGGCTAATCTGTATCATGTAGGAGATCAGGTGACAGGATTAGACGCAATCAACAACAGTATAACGGCTACACTACAACATTTGCCCCCGGATTTTGTGTTTACAAAACTTAAACCAGTAATAATAAATAACAATATTGGCAGGCTCATTTGGGGAGCAGGGCCCAAAGGGGAACCACCTGTTGCTACAGGAATGGATATTGTCCATTTTGAGAATGGCAGGATTAAGTCGCTTTACGTTTTCCTTGATAGCTAAGAGGCAAAATATTTTAGAAACAAATTACAAATAACCACACTAAATCAAAATGACAAATAAGGAAATTGTGTTAAAAGCCATGGATGAATTCTTTCACCAGAGAGATGTTTCTGCCATAGCAAAATACTGGCAGGAATCGTATCTGCAGCATAACCCATCTATGATAAACGGCCATGAGGGACTTAAAAATATATTAGGTATATTAGATAAAGATTTTAAATGGCATCCGGGAATCATTGTTGAGCAGGATGACATTGTAATAACACACAGCCTGGTTCACGGCTGGGGTCCTGTACCGGTAGTTGTTGTAGATATTTTCAGGCTTGAAGATGGAAAAATAGCTGAGCACTGGGATGTTGTCCAGGAAGAGGTTCCAGCTTCGAAATCGGCCAGTGGTAATGCCATGACATCATTTTAATTTTTGTGATATGGAAAACAGTCTAACAGGTAATACCTACAAAATGGAGACAGACTTCTTAAAGGTCAGGCTTTTTTTTGAATCAGACAATTCAATGATATTTACCATATTGGATGGTGAACTGACAGCGATAGGATATACCGAAAAAGTTGAAACAACAATCGCGGAAATTCGTCCCAATGTATTTATGGTTGCATGGAAAGAAATTTCTGGCGCTACGGTAACCCATGTAGAAGATCATCAGAACGGGATAGTGTACAGCAATGCGACCTTACCCGACGGTAGCTTTTATACAATGAAAGGTACAATACGATTGCTAAACGATTAAAAAACGTAGGGTTGTTTAATGCCAGTTATGCATTTATCCATCTTGTAAGAAGACAACTGTTGATTAGCGGATACCATAAACATTTTCTTAATAAGACATAAACCTAAAAAGAAGTAATGATGGAAATAGGAATAGATAGTTTTGCCTCAGCAATGTATGGTGAAAATAGCCTGAGCAGTGTAGATGCGATGGAACAGCTTTTGGATCGTATCGTAAGGGCCGATGAGGCTGGACTCGATGTGTTTGGCATCGGCGAGCATCATAAAAAAGAATTTCTTGATTCAGCGCCGGATGTCATTCTTGCCGCCGCAGCCGCCAGGACCAAGCGCATCCTCCTGGGCAGTGCTGTCAAGGTATTGAGTACGGATGACCCGGTGCGAGTGTATCAGAGCTTTGCTACACTTGACCTTATCTCGAGAGGACGTGCTGAAATTGTAGTTGGCCGTGGATCAGCCATAGATGCTTATCCACTTTTTGGTTTTAACCTTAAGGACTATGATGCTCTTTTTAAGGAGAAGTTGGATTTGTTGCTAAAGATACGGGACAATGAATATGTTACCTGGTCAGGCCAGTTCAGGCCGGCACTGGACAATCAGCCTGTTTATCCCAGGGCCATGCAGGAAAAGCTTCCGGTATGGCTTGGTGTAGGTGGTACGCCGGAATCTTTTATCCGTGCAGGTTCTTTAGGACTACCTTTAATGGTTGCGGTTATTGGTGGGGAAACAGAGCGTTTTCGCCCGTTGATTGACCTGTACCGTGAAGCCGGACGTAAGGCAGGTTTTTCACATGAACAGCTGAAGGTAGGGCTTCATTCTCCAGGTTATGTAGCCGAAACTGATGAGAAGGCAATCGCCGATTATTATCCTGGTTATAAAGAGCTTTGGACAAAATTGGGCAAAGAGCGCGGCTGGCCACCGGTAACCCGTCAGCAATTTGACGCGCTGATCGCACCAAGGGGTGTGCTTGCTGTTGGCGGACCTGAAGAGGTAGCAAAAAAACTGGTAAGGCATAGCAAAGCCCTTGGAGGGATTGACAGGTTTACGTTTCAGATGGATAATGCGGGATTGTCGCACCAGCAATTGTTGCAATCAATCGAACTGATAGGTACCAAAGTTATGCCTTTGGTAAAAAAAATGAACAGTAAATAATTCCAGGCCGAAAAATGGTGTCCTCAGAATGTGACTCATAGATTTATTTTGAGAATTGCCCTTTGAAACAAAAACAGGATACATTGCGGATTAAATGCTGTTAATAAAATAACTACATCAAAAAGTAAAACAATGGAAATACTATTAAAAGAAAACGGCGGCAAAGGTTCTGCCATAGCACAGGAGAATGAAAAGCGTGCAGGAATGATGACGTATTCTATAGCCGGAACTGAACTTATTATAATTGACCACACTGAGGTTGAGTCAGCGTTTAACGGCAGGGGTGTGGGTAAACGGATGTTATACAAAATCGTAGAAATGGCAAGGGAAAAAAACACGAAAATTATCCCATTATGCCCCTTTGCGGCATCTGTGTTTAGAAAAGAGGAAGATATTAAGGATGTATTAAAGGCATAATTATTTTGTTTATGGAAACTACAAAAGAATATCAAAAAAATAATTTGACAGTTATATGGAAACCTGGCAGGTGCATCCATGCCGGTGTATGCGTAAAAACGCTGCCTGAAGTTTACAACCCAAAGGCTACACCATGGATAACATGTGATAATGCTTCTGTAGAGGCATTAAAACAACAGATTGATGCCTGTCCGTCGCAGGCATTGACGTACAGGGAATCGTAAGCAAAATAATGGACTGAATGAAGAGGGGGTTGATGGCTTGTAATAATGCCAACATAATCTGCCGTTGGATACTTCATATATAGGTTGAAAAAACTCCAAATCATTGATTTGGAGTTTTTTATGACCCTTGGCAGGACAGATTTAAAACCATTTTATGCAGGATTTAAAGAAATTGGCCTACTATATGTAAGATAATTTTCAGGAAACGACCTTAAAAAGCGGTTTGGATGTCCTGTTGGGGATCGTAATAGTTAAAGAATAGCATACAATAAGATACTAACTTTTCTATGTAAAAGAGTATTCTATTGTAAATTACGGCACTATTGCTATAGCGCGAGTCATAATCTAATTTTGTATCAACAAATAAAAATCATGCACGATTTAATAAAATTGCTAAAGCAACATTTAATAAAATCGCCAACTTTCAATACATAAATTACAAAGCCTTTATTTTTCTTAATTTCAGCGGATTGAATTTCGATTGAAGTGTGAATTTTATCTAAGTATATTTCAATATTCAAATCATATGTTAATAGTTAGCTACAACTAATTGTTAACATATATAGTTTAACTTTACATTTAAGTATGTATTCAAATACTAAATTATTATTCTACAATTCTTTGTAAGTTGAAAGGACGATACTATTCCTTAGCATATCAAATGGGAAAAAATAAAAATATAGATATAAAAGAAGATAATAAGGACTTTCTGGAAAATGAAAGACAGATTTTGCTTGGATTAGGTAAAGACATAACCAAAGTAAGGGATAAAAATGATTTGATTGTACTTTTTTCAAGGAGAATAAAATCATTACACTATTTTACTCATACTATTGTAACGCTGATTGATCAGAAAGATGAAACATATACTCCTTTTTTATTGGATCATGTGTCGTCGCAAATAAAGGGGCATGATACATACGATCAATTGACAAAGGCTCATTTTAATCTTAACGAACCTTTTATCCAGGCTGTTCTTGATGCAGAGGGACCAATATCTTTTATGTTGAAAGACATTATGGATAAGCCGGGGAGTCCTCTGTTTTTGCGTATTAATTATGAATGCGGTATACGTGAAATACTTATGACTACGTTATGGAATGCCGATGAACCAATAGGTTTTATACACATCTATTCTGATAAGTCCGATAGCTTTACAAAAGAATTTCGGAGTATCATAGATGGAATTGCACCGCAGTTATCAGTAGCGGTTTCAAATATCATAAAAAATGAAGAGCTCCAGAAAAAAGAAGTAGAGAAGTCATTCCTGCTGGACTTTAGCTATGATATTGCAGCAGTTAGGAGTAAAGATGACCTTTCAGTAGCAGTCCGTATAGCCTTAAAAAAAATAAACAATATCAGAGGGTATGTCGTTAGGAAGATAAATGACGATGGTATGACCATGAGTACCTACATACATGATGAAAGTATAATACCGCCGGGTGACCCTATAATGATTGATGTTGGAAAAGAAAAGTTCCCTATTAATGATGGCCTGCAAAGCAGGGTGTTTGATAGCTATATACCCTTGTTATTTAGTGTAGATATTGAAATAGAGAGAGGTGTAACATCAGCTTACCTGCATTTTTGGAAAAGGATAGGATATAAAAGAATGGTTGGCGTTGCACTTAGAAATGGTGAAACAAATCTGGGCATTTTATGGTTGGGAATTGATCAAATTAATATTTCGCTGCTTCAGGGTATATGTGCTATGATATCTACCGCTATGGCAAATATTATGGCAAACGAAGCACTTATAAAACGAAGCCATGAACAATCTGTACTATTACAATTTAGCAATGAAATAGCAGGTGTGCGTACCAAAGCCGACCTGGAATTGGCAATTATAAATGTGTTAAGGGATTTATTGGAAACCAAGTTGGCCATGATACATACTTTTGATGATGATGGAGTGGGTTTAACACCTTACATGTCTGACACTAGTTTGTTTAAAGATGTAATGCCGAGCCATGATGAGCGGGTATCGATAAAATTAACGGTAGAAGAACCTTACACTGCCAAAGTAGTTAATAGTAATGAACCTGTAGTTTTTAATGTTGAAGAAGAATTACGGACTACCAACTCTTTGTTTGCGCAACTTTGGAAAAAAGTAGGCTATAAAAATACATATGCTGCTTTATTGCGGGTTGGTAATACTAATGTAGGTACGCTTTGGCTGCTTGCCGATGCGCTTGATCCTGCGATAGTAAAAGGACTTTGCTCGCAAATTTCGGTAGCAATTGCAAATATCCTGGCCAATGAGAGACTACTATTATACAAGCAGCAACTGGAACTGGAGAATGTTTACCTTAAAGAGCAAATTAAGACTATTTATAATTTTGCAGAGATTATTGGTAGTGGAGAGAAAATGCAAAAAGTATATCAGCTAATGACTATGGTAGCAGAGTCTAATTCTACTGTATTGGTATTAGGTGAAACCGGAACCGGCAAAGAACTTATTGCTAGGGCTATACATAATGCATCGCCCAGAAAAGATAAGCTTATGATTAAGGTTAACTGTGCTGCAATGCCTGCAAACCTAATAGAAAGTGAACTTTTTGGCCATGAAAAAGGAGCTTTTACGGGAGCAGTAGAAAGGCGTATAGGTAAATTTGAACTTGCCAACAACAGTACGTTGTTTCTGGATGAAATAGGAGAGATGCCCCTGGAAGCACAGGTCAAGTTATTACGTGTTTTACAGGAGAAAGAACTTGAGCGTGTGGGAGGCAAAGAAACTATAAAAGTAAATGTTAGAATTGTGGCTGCAACAAACCGTGACCTGGAAGAAGAAGTAAAAGCGGGCCGCTTTAGATCAGATCTTTTTTACAGGTTGAATGTTTTTCCTATCAGCTTGCCTCCGCTGAGAGAAAGGATTGAAGATATAGAACTGCTGGCTAATTTTTTTGTTACAAAATTCAATAAAAATAGCGGTAAAAATATAGTACGCATTTCTCCAAAAGCGATGCAGCAGCTTCAAAGCTATCTGTGGCCTGGTAATATAAGGGAACTGGAGCATCTTATAGAGCGTAGCGTACTCATGACTACAGATAACATTTTACGTGAAGTATACCTTCCTAAAAAGGCGGATTTGGATAGTAGTACTGATGATAACATATACAATAAATCACTGGAAGAAATGGAGCGTAGTTTTATTATCAGCGCATTAAAAAGATGCAACGGAAAGATATCGGGTGCCGGTGGTGCTGCTGAAGTTCTTGATATACCGGGTAATACGCTGCACTCTAAAATGAAAAAACTCGCTATATCCAAATCAGATTATTATAGCTAACTAAAACAGTAGTATATAAAACCTAACCCCTTGTTGAGTGATCAGCCTGGGGTTTTCTCGTTGTAGCGAATTTTGTAATTTCTGTCTACCTGCCTTAGCCCCAAATTTCTTTAAAATTCACTAAATAAAGTGAATGGTAAAATGAGTTCACTTAATAAGAGGAAATTTGGCTTTTCATTTTTAATATAAGTAGTTGACTGTTAGTGTTTTATCTTGTTGGCACAGGAATTGGATTTCTAATGGAACAAAACAATACAATTTTTAATAATCACTTATAAACGTAAAAGCATGAAAATTTTAGTAATTGGCGGAACTGGACTAATAGGTTCAAAAGCAGTAAGCAAACTTCGGGATCTTGGGCACACGGTATTATCAGCGGCACCGGCAACGGGTATAAATACTATTACAGGCGAAGGCCTGGCAGAAGCTGTTACAGATACAGATGTAATAATAGACCTTGCCAACTCACCATCTTTTGCAGATAAGGATGTAATGGAATTTTTTGAAAAATCCAGCCTTAATGTTCTTGCTGCGGCTATTAATGCAGGAGTAAAACATCACGTAGCATTATCGGTAGTAGGAACAGACCGTTTACAGGATAGCGGGTATTTTAGGGCAAAACAGGTACAGGAAAATATTATCAAAAAATCGGGGGTGCCTTATACTATTATCCATTCTACCCAATTTATGGAATTTTTAGGAGGTATTGCAGAATCGGCACATGATGGAGGAAGTGTTACACTTTCTACTGCTAAAATCCAGCCTATTGCTGCAGAAGATGTGGCAACGATGGTTGTAAAATTTGCTCTTGAAAAACCTCTAAACGGAATTGTTGAGATTGGAGGGCCGGAACGCTTTAGCCTCGCCGAACTTGTAGAACGTTATCTTGCTAAAACCAATGATCAGGTTAAAGTAATAGCAGATAAAGATGCGCTATACTTTGGAGCTCGTCTTAAAGAACTTACCCTTGTACCTTCTGATGATGCACAGCTTAGTAAACTCACTTTTGAAGAGTGGTTTCCTAACCGTCCTCAAAGAGCATAAAAAATAAAGTACCGATGCCTGTTGAAACGAAGATGACGGGTAGGCAGTTTGCCGGGGCGGTTGTAATGGGTATGCACTTTCCACCCGTTCGTGCATAAGGATGACCCTACGTCGGCGCAGTATCCTTGCGAAAACCGATCAACAACACGGCAATTCAACAGGCAGCAACGGTCTTTAATCAATTATCCAATCACTTTCAATCATTCTAAAATTATCATTATGAATAAGCTAAAACTTTCAACTGTCATTACCCCTGAAGTTCAGGGAGATGATAAGTTCTTTGCCAGAAAAGCAAGAGCTAAAGATTTTAATGGGCTCATGGATCCCATAATAGGCTTTGACCACTTTGAGCTGACAACCGATTCTTTTGGGCCACACCCTCACGCAGGTATGTCTGCCCTGAGTTATGTTTTCGAAGATTCAGCACCTTATCATAGCATAGATTCACAGGGAAACAATATTGTGGTTACACCGGGAAGCCTGTTATGGACATGGGCAGGAAGAGGTGTTGTGCATACTGAATTTCCTGTTCCTGAAGGTGCCAGTGTGGAAGGGCTGCAATTGTTTTTAAATATCGCAGCCGGGAAGAAGCAGTTTTATCCTAAAAGTGTACTTATCGATAAGTCCCAAATGCCCGAAATTAAAGAAGATGGTATGCTTGTAAGGATTGTATGTGGTGAGACCGGTACTGTAAAAAATGAGGGACACACACCTGATCCGCTGACCATACTGCATGTTTTTTTAGACGCAGGAAAAGAATTTACACATAAGCTGCCTGCGCAATGGTCAGGTACTATATATGTTGTTGAAGGACATTTTGATTTTACTACAAATGAAGAAACGCTTGAGCTTGAAGAAGGTATGGTACAGGCAATGTCATTCTCTGATGATAATGAGCTTTTAACCTTTACTGGAATTTCAAATAGCCAGTTCCTGTTCATATCGGGTATACCATTGCAGGAGCAAATATATACACATGGCGCTATGGCAATGGACTCTCCTGAAGCATTAGCCAAGGCTTTGGCCGACTATGAAAATGGCAAAATGGGCTTCATCACGATGGAGGGACAGGAAAGAAAAATAATTAACCCTGTTTAAAAAAAAATCCATTGTCAATCAATCACTATTAATCTTAAATCTAAAACCATGAAACTATTTAACCTAATGCAATTGCCTATGCAATTAAGACCCTCAGGATTTAACGAATTCCATACCAGTCCGCAGCATAAACATGATCAATCTGATGGATGTGAATTCCTGGATGAATCAATCCATATGCACGACGAGCCTTTTGCAGATACTGAACGGGGCGAGTATTAAACATCAAAAAACATTTAAAAATAAATATCAAATTTTTATAAATCTTAAATCAATTATTATGCAAGAATTTTTATTAGTTATCCGTAGAGACATTACAAGCGAAAACCCAACACCAACGGCAGATCAGATGAAAGAAGCCATGAAACCTTATCAGGAATGGGTAGCAGGAATAGCTGCACAGGACAAATTAGTAGGTACACCAAAAAGATGGGATGCAGACGGAAGAGTAATTAAAGGTGCTGAAGTAACAACCGGACCTTTTGGTACAGGTATCGATTCTATAGGAGGATTATTTCTTATAAAGTCTGAAAATTATGATGAGGCTGTTGCTCTTGCCCTAGGGTGCCCAATTATTAAATATGGCGCTACAGTAGAGGTGCGCATGGCCATACCTCTTGTGGCATAAGTAAACTGCCGGCATGCTTTTAAATAATAAGGCATGCCTGCTTTTATTGAATTACCATTTAATGGTACAAACACACCAAAATTTAATCTATATCTTATGAAATGGATAATCACCCTCTTTACAAGTTCTATTGGCAGAAAAATTACAATGGCACTTACGGGACTGTTCCTCATCAGTTTTCTTTTAGTGCATATGTCTATCAACGCGCTGATCTTTTACAATGACGGAGGCAAAATTTTTACCATTGGAGCCCATTTTATGGCAACCAATATAATAATAAGAACTATTGAAATTTTTTTAGTACTTGGTTTTATAGTGCATATTATTCAG
>NZ_JBTKVX010000037.1:0-17661 GCF_054457175.1 Flavobacterium hauense | reverse complement strand
AATGATTATGATCCGTTTTTAAACGGGCAGCAAAAATACTGGAAAGTATATCTTAACAATGGTTCAGGATTCAGCGCTACAGCAACACAATGGAATATTCCGGCTGTACTGGATGAGTATGAGCATCGCTTTGCATATGATTACCATGTTGTTGTTGATATGAATGGAGATTCAAAACCGGATTTGGTTCATACTGAAAACCCGGCGACTAATAATGATTATGATCCATTTTTAAATGGTCAGCAAAAATACTGGAAAGTGTATCTTAGTAATGGTTCAGGATTCAGCGCTACAGCAACACAATGGAATATTCCGGTTGTACTGGATGAGTATGAACATCGTTTTGCATATGACTACCATGTTGTTGTTGACATGAATGGAGATTTAAAACCGGATTTGATTCATACCGAAAACCCGGCGACTAATAATGAGTATGACCCCTTTTTAAACGGTCAGCAAAAATACTGGAAAGTGTATCTTAACAACTCCTCAACTTTAGGTACTGTTGGCTTTGAAAACACTGCTAACCAGATTTCTATATATCCAAACCCTTCAAACGGTATATTTAAACTGGAATTGAAAGGTGAACTTGCACAGGATTACACACTAGAGATCTTCAATCTGCAAGGACAGAGAGTTTACCAAAATTCATTAATAAATCTACAGGAAATCGATTTGAGCAATCAGGCAGACGGAATGTATCTTCTTAAATTTTCTGATGGCCAATCAACATTTACAAAGAAAATTGTAAAAGAATAAATTACCCTGCGGTAACATAAATAAAAGAAGCCTTACGAAAAGTAAGGCTTCTTTGTTTGTGGAGAAGATGGGACTATCGCTGTACAAAAACAGTACAATTATAAACCGACTAGCCACAACAAAGACCCCTTTATTACAAAGGATTAAGCCTGAACAAATATAATATTTATTTGAAAGGATTAGATTTAATTTGTAGGTATTTGCCTTCCACCGTACATTTATCGTACAAAATTAAATGATAATGGCATCGGTTAACTTTCTATATCGTTCTACTAAACAAAAAGCACACTTAATAGTACGATTACTTTACAGACATGACGAACAAGACTTTGTATATGGTACAAAAACCAAGTATGAAGTAACTAAAGAATATTGGGAAAAGCAGCATACACAAAAGCGTCCGAAAGATATTGAAATTTCAAATCTACAAACTGACGTTAAAACTGAATTAAACAAGATTGAAAATTATATTATAAATGCTTTCCATAAATCCAACCCTGCAACCATTAGTAAAGAATGGTTAGTTAATCAAATGGATTTATATTATAACCCTGTAAAATTAAAAACTATACCAAAGGAACTAATACCTTACATTGATACTTACATTGAATTTAAAAAATCTGAAGTAACTGAAAGCACAATAAAAAAATGTAAGGTCATTAAACAATTACTTATTAGATATCAGGAGAACAAAGAAACCATTTACATATCCAACGTAGACAATAATTTTAAACTTGATTTCGAGAATTATTGCTTGCAAAATAATTATGCCCCAAATACAATTGCAAGAGCGATCAGATTTATAAAAACAATATGTAAGCATGCAAAATTTAATGGTATTGAAACAAATTTTCAATTAGATAATATTAAAGTAAAGTATGTCAAAACAGATAATATATATTTAACTCCTGAAGATATTACTGCAATTGAAAAAAAAGTGGATTTACCAGCTTATTTAGAAAATGCTAAAGATTGGCTACTGATAAGTTGTTTTACAGGACAAAGAATTTCTGATTTTATGAGATTCAATAAAAATCTGATTAGGTACGAAAAAAATAAATATGACAATTTAGTTCCCTTAATTGAATTTACACAGAAAAAAACGGATAAGATTATGACAGTACCTTTATGGCCAGAAGTAATTAACATACTCAAGAAAAGAAATGGCGATTTTCCTAAATCAATATCAGATCAAAAATATAATGACTATATAAAAGAGGTGTGTAAACTAGCTGGACTGACTGAAATTGTAAAAGGAAGTAAAAAAAGTGAACTCACACCTAACAGCAAAATTTTCAGAAAAGACACAGGTATGTTTGAGAAATGGGAATTAGTTAGTTCACATATAGGAAGACGCTCGTTTGCAACAAATAACTACGGTCAAATACCAACTTCATATCTAACTTACGTGACAGGGCATAGTACCGAATCAATGTTTCTGCAATATATTGGAAAGAGCAATAAGGATATAGCTATGGAATTAACTAATTACATTAAATAGGTTATGATTAATAATTATCATTATTATACGTCAAATCTTACTGACAGGGCAACCAACTTGGTTGAAAAAATTAATCAAGAATACACTATCAAAAAAGGACATAAAGAGATATTCAAAGAATATCTCCAAAACTTATATTTAGAAGTTGATTTGTTTATCATTAATACATTTAACCACCTAGAGGAAACCACGCTGAGCATTATTGAATTTGAACGCTTAAAACCTAAAATAGCGATATTAGGAATTAAGCTAAAAGAAATTGAACAAGAATTACGTTCAAAAGGTCACGATCGTAATTTTGAGTTAGAAGAATTTTACAAGGATGTAAATTATAACAGTAAAAAAGAGGTAACGCATTTAATAACAAATATTACGCAGGTTCAAGACCTTAAATATTTTTTAACCGAAGAACTCTCAAAGTTAAATTTAGCACCCAAAAATCAAATTACTATTATGCAGAATGATTATCCAAAATATAATCCCAATTTTGGAGAGAGATCATGCTATGAGTTACTTTTATATCTCATTGATAACTATTATACATCCAAAAAAATTCAATTAGTAAACATTTGGTTTTATCTTATTGAAAGAGATAGGGACAAATTTAGATTCACTAAACCTAACTTTATATCTTATATCAAACAAACTTGTAATATTGAAATTAAGAATTTTGATCGCCCTCAAAATCATGACCGTGAACGCAAAATTATTGACTCTCATAGGATCAATTTTGAATCAAAATAAAGTTCCAAAAAAAACACATTTTATACCTCTTTTAAAACACATCTTCCGAGTCTTCATTTGCCATCAAAATAGATACAATGAAGACACTCCAATTTATTCAAACAACACCCGAAGCATTAGTAGAACTAATAAATGAAGGTGTAAAAAATCAGCTCGAAGATTTTAAAAAAAATCTAAATCAAAACGACTCTGAAGAACTTTTAACCCGCCAAGAAGCCTATCAATTTTTAAAGATTGATAGTAGTACATTATGGCATTGGACTAATAAAGGGAAAGTTCAGGCATATGGTATTGGCCATCGCCGATATTATAAGAAAAACGAATTAGTCCAATGTTTAAGACCTTTAAAAAAGTAAAATGGGAGCAGAATTAAATATGGATTCTCAAATCTTACTACAATGTCTATTAGATGATATCGAAAAAATAGATTTCAGAAATTATTTTGAAAAATCCGATGAAAAAATAAAACTTCAAAAAAAACACCATTTAGTTCCAGTAATTGAAAATTTATTAGAAAAATCTAATAAAAGAAAATTTAGCCTATGCCGTAAAAATGAAATGATTTATCTCTACAATGGTGAATTTTGGGAACATATTGAAATAGATTTATTTAAAGACTTCTTAGGTGAAGTCGCTGAAAAATCGGGAATTGATAAATATGAATCAAAATTTTATCAATTTAAAGACGAATTACTTAGACAATTTATGTCTGCGGCAGGTCTAGAGGAAATAAGACCTCAAAACAAAACTCTTATAAATCTGAAAAATGGAACTTTTGAGATAAGTAAACACCAACAAATATTACGTTCATTTCAAAAAGGCGATTTCTTGACATACCAACTACCATTCATATACAACCCCAATGCCACCTCTCCAATATTTACTAACTTTCTTAATGAAGTTTTACCTCACTCAGAATTACAAAATGTATTGTCCGAATATTTAGGATATATCTTTATTAAAAATAGCGTTTTAAAGCTAGAAAAAGTCCTGCTTATATATGGAACAGGAGCAAACGGCAAAAGTGTCTTATTTGAGATCGTAAACGCTCTGTTAGGCTTGGAAAACATCACTAGCTATTCTTTGCAATCATTAACGGAGAGAAACGGATATTCTCGTGCAATGATAGCAAATAAGTTACTTAACTATGCCAGTGAAATAAATGGCAAACTAGAAACAAGTGTATTTAAGCAGCTATCTTCAGGTGAGAGCGTGGATGCCCGTTTACCATATGGCAAACCACATAATATTAAAGACTATGCTCGATTAATTTTTAATTGTAATGAATTACCTTCTGAAGTAGAAAACACTCATGCTTATTTCAGAAGATTTTTAATTATCCCTTTCCAAACGACCATCCCTCCAGAGAAACAAGACAAAGAATTAGCTCAAAAAATAATAGAAAATGAATTGTCAGGTGTTTTTAATTGGATTATATCAGGATTAAATAGGCTGCTAGAAAATAAGAAATTTACTGAAAGTGATATAATCCGAAAACAAGTCCAACAATATCAGCTTGAAAGTGACAGTATATTAATGTTTCTTGATGATGAGGAATATATAACTTCTACCACTGAAACTATTGCCGCAAGTACCCTCTATGGACATTACAAATCATATTGCTTTGAGAACGGCGTGATAGTAAAATCGATGAAAATATTCTCTCCTCAATTAGAAAAGATTGGATTTAAAAAGGTAAAAACACGCACTGGACAAATATTTTACATTCAAAAAAGAAATATTTTATAATAGCACATCCAACACAAGCAGCACAAAGTTGCAGTATGTGTTGGATGTGTAATTTAAAAAAGAACTTATTTATTTGTGAAGTCTTTGAAAACTTCATCAAGCTTTCCAAATTTCAATCTTTCAAATTTTTCGTTTGGTAAATAAACTGTTTCATCTAATGTATATAGTTCTTTAAATGACGATATATTTAAATGCTTTTTTAGTATTCCGATAGCCTTAACTCGGGTAGCAGTAGCGGTAACACCATAAGTGTTTTCAAGTTTACCTTGATCTTTGCTATTTGGATTGAATGAGGTTTTCAGAATTGGGATAGATGTAATTGTAATGTTATCTAAATCTGTTTGAGCAAAAGTTTGAAATATTACATAAACCAAATCTCTTTTAACTTGATTTGTTATAGTCTTTTTATCCTCTGTATTCAGAAATTCACTACTAACTCTGACATGAGTATTATTATTTTTAGAGAGGTCTTCTATACAATTTTCTTTGAAATCGCCTGAGGCTTTAAGCATATCGACTATGCTAGTATATTTAGGAAATGCGGCTTCAGATACAAATTCATTATTTAAGTTTTTGCCTCTTAGAATTGTAATTTCTAATTCCGGTGTAAAGCTTGCAGTTGCCCACGCTCCGTTCCCAGATTCATCAGGAAGAAGATCAGGCAAATAAAAATTAATCCATAATTTATCATAATTCATCCTTTCTTCTCTCAACTCATTTGCAAGGTCTATCAACTCTTCTTTACTAACCTTTGATGACAACTTAACCTGCATTCTATCAATGTTCGCGGTGACGTTTTCTTTTAATATTTGATGATTACTACATGACATTAATCCTAGAGTGACCAAAACACAAATTATTTTTTTCATTTTTGAATTTATTACTCTATAACATCCCAAAACAGAGGTTAGTTAAATGAAACAGCGTGGGACATTTCCTATCTGCTAGCAACGTCCGACCAAGAACGCATACACATAATAAGAAAGCCCACGCCTTTGCGTGTGCAATTCTTATCCTTTGTGTATATTATAACTTGGTCGGTTTTGCTAACAAGAATAAGGTTACGCCGATATGTATTATTTCGTTTATTTCATGGGCTAAATTTATAACAATCTTTTAAAATAGGCTTTTAAATCCACTTAAGATTATGCCTTCCTGTAATATTCTTCCTTAAGTTTATATCCAGTATGCCTTTCGTATATTTTAGCAAAATTGATTAGATAATTATCAAACCCGATAAATTTAAAAATCAATAAGTTTACGAGAGTATATAGTCTTAAAGATGCGTAGTGTAAATCCTTATCTTTTAACTCTATTGAACGACCATCTCCAAGTTTTTTATAGTCCGGTACTCTTCCGTGTAAAAAATCGTTTCTTGAGCCTATAACGATCTCATCTTCCTTGTCGATATTAATTGACAGTAATTTGAAAGGCTTAGTTAGTTTTTCTTTATTAGTAACTTGATTTATATGAGTTATCTTTCCTCTAAGAGTATCCACGTCTTTAAAATGTTCATTTTCCACGTACTTATCCAAAACTTCATTTAGCTCTTTTCTGAATTTTCTACTTAAAGGCTTAGATGTAATAGGACAATTTTTTTCAACATCATCTCCTAAAATAATTTGTGCTAAAGATTCTAAAGCTATAGCATACCCACTAGGCCTAAATATCAAACTTGCTTTTCCTGACTCTATAATCAATAATAAAGTAGCTAACAAACTATCATTTTTCATTAACAAATTACATAGTTTTGAAAATTCTTCTTGAGAGAGTGTTCTAAGCTTTTTTTGTTTTAATATTTTGTCTGCATTTTTCTGGTCATGTAGTATCCAAGCAAAAGGATTTGTATTAATTGGATTCATAAAGGTTTTTATTTCACTTCTTAAAGAGCAATAATAAAAATGAATAAAATTCTCCAATTTTTTGTTTGAATAACTAAAGAAATATCCTGTATTACCAGCAAATAGACCCGTTACATATCCTAGCGCAACTCTTACTGCAAAAGTTTTATCTGCAAATTCTTCGTATGATTGTTTCATTTTTGATACTATAACCAAAAAATGATTCTCATTATCATCTTTGATTTGAATGACAGCCAAGTCCTCCTCAAATAGTTTAATTAATGTACCTAATCTTGAGAAAGATAATGTATCAAGCGTAAAATGAAAGTTCATACTTCTTGACAACGGTATCATTAATTTATAATAAAATTTTCTGCGCTTAGAAAATCCCTTGCTATAAGCATCTGTAATTTCTCCTTCAGCAATACCGTCAAAATAGATATTTCCAAGAATAAAGTGTTTGTTCTCATCTTCGAACTCCACTTTTTTTATCCCTTCAACTAAATCCAGTTTCTTTTTTCTACTAAAGTATTTATTTGCATCAAATTCAAATCTAAATTTCTTAGCTATAAATTTTAAACTTACCTTATCTATTCCGTCGAGGGGAGAACCTATTTTTTTTAACGTGCCAATCTTATCGTCCATAAAAGACTTGATAAAATCTAAATTTGTATTGTGATTATATTTTTGCTGTATCAATTCAATACTATATTAATCCGATTCTCTCGAAAGATTGAAGTGCCGCCAATTTCATAAAATTTTCATTGCTGTAATAATTATTATCTAAATGAGATTTGTAATTACTATATGATTCACCAAAATCACTAAATGCTATTCTTGCTTCCTCAAACCATGTAAAACAATCGCCCGCATAAATACTTCTATATCTTTCCTTTATACTAAAAATCTCTTCCCAAGATTCAATCTCATCCGAATGACCTGGAAGATTATTATTTATTTCGATTTCACTAGGAACTATATTTTCAATATTAATATTAAGAAGATTAACATCAAGATTAATTTTTCCATAATTATAAAATGGATAAAATACCTTCTTTTGCATCCCTGACCTTTTAATATCTATAGGGTTTTTTCTTGATTTATAAGCCGAATTACAAGTATGACACATAGGTGCTAAATTCATAAAATGAAGGCTTATAAAAGGATATTGCTCTTTAGGAAAAAAATGATCATATGCCTCTTTTTTTGTATTGTATTCATTTAACATCCTTGCAAAACCGCAATAGGGACATCTTTTCGACTTAAATTCATTAAGCCTAGAAAATTCAACATAATGATCTTTTAATTCGCCAAACAAATCTGTAAAGGCCTTTAACTTCATTACATCGGTATAAAGATATTTTGAAAATTGGTACAAATAATTAGCCAAATCCTTATTAATTATTTTTATATCAGAAAACAAAATAGGCTTCACATTTCCTTCACAAATACCTTTTATATTTATATTGTTATGCAAAGCCTTTCTTAGTAATTTTATATCATTTACTTCTAAATCTTTACAAATTTGGTAAGCACTATTGAGAGGTGTAGTTATATATTTAGAATTTACACTGACCAAATTTTTGTATTTATCAATAACACTATCGCTATCAAAAACATTCGGCATTCCTGGTTTCTTAGCCCTACACAATACTTCAAGAACAATGTAGTTCACAAAGGATTGCCCCTTCGATATTTGACTATTAATATATTGATAATGATATATCATAATTAATTTCTTTTGGAGATTTCTTTAATAAGAATTAATTTTTCTATTGAATCGCCTAATTCGTCATTGATTTCGTTTATTAGCTCAGCAGAATTTCCTTCCACTAAACTTCTTTTTCTAAATTCGTCAATTTTAGTCAAAGCGTAATTACCTATAGTATTTTTCTTTTTGAAAATTTTATTGGTTATAATATTCACAGAAGTTCCAAACGTTTCAAGATTTAAGTCAATAGCATTTTTAGGTTGTTCTCCCTTTTCAAATACAATCACTTTATTAGGATAGCAATCTGATATTATAAAAGGAGAGTGAGATGTTAAAATTACATCTCTCATTAAATGATTTGTTCCACTCATATTCAAGCTATTTTTCAGTAAGGTGATAAATTCAGAACGCCACTCAGGATTGAAATGAGTTTCAGGCTCATCTAATAAGAATAACGTATTTTTATCCTGCAACATTAAACAGATTCCCATAGTATGCAGAAATTGGTGTTCGCCATCCGAGAAAGCTTTTAATAGCATTTCATCCTCAGACCCATTCTTTTTAATTTTAAATAAATTAAAATGAAAAATATGTTGATTTTCCTTAAATGAAGGAATTTTATACATCGCATACAGGCTATCAGACTTATAAATTTCATCTTTGAGTACTTTATCGACCACTCGTAAATTAAGTAATGAAAGTACTTGAAAAGCTTTAAATAGCTTAATCGGTGTTACAAAAAATTCCTTAAAAGCATCTTTTGTAGCCGAATTAACAAAAAAATCTAGGAATTCGAATTCTTCATTTTCATTACTCTTTTGAATATAATTTACCGTCGAGCAGGATCTTAGCTTATCTATTGTATCTCTTACTAACGGAAGTAAATAACCAACATTTGGATCATCATCTTCAAAATATAATTTATGATTGTGTATTACGACTCTAAAACTATGGAGCTTATCAATTTCGAGTTGATCTTTAATTGGTTTTAAAGTGTCGTCTGACTGTAAAAGAAAATTAGATAATAGTATTGCTTGGCTCATATGGTAATCCATATATATTAAGCTACTTTCAGGTTTTATTTCTAAATCATAATCTAACTTTATAATATCTCTATTTCTTAAATGATATAAATATTCGTCTAATTGCAACAATCTTGATTTGACAAAAGGCAGACTTAAAATTTCATTTTCCCCTGAAGAATAACCTATAACTAACTCGGGTAAATACCTCCTTATAGATATTGTAAGTTCTTCAAACTTTTGATCACCGACATCATCCTGAGCTTTGATCTTGATTTGAGGTGCCTCATTTAATCCTTTACGTATCACAACATTTATATAATCTTTTACAGATTTTTTTGCGGAGTCCTTTGGAATTATATAATATTCTAATTCATAAGATATTGGCTCAGATTTTATTCTATTAAAATCATTTTTGAGAAATGATGAATATTCTGGATTTAAAGTGCAACATTCTAAATGGTAAAATATATTTGCTAAGGCCTCTAAAACATTAGATTTGCCACTACCGTTTAAACCCGCAAAACAATATGGATGAAATTCGATCCAAGAATTATTTGGCTCCTCTTCTCTGAAGTTCAATGTAAAACCTTTGAATAAACTTCGGAATTTTTCTAATATTGTTAGCTTTACTAGTTTCATTTAATCTTTAATTCAACTTCATTATCAAATAAAACCTGTGAAATTCCATAATTATTTTTCTCTGACTTTTCAAGAATTTTAAACAATAAATCTTTTTTTATGTTGTAATCAATTTGATTGACAAATTGGTTGTTTTTAAACAATGAGATCAAATCATTTAACTCTTCGGTGTTATTTATCATATCTTCAATTTCATCGAATTCAACTTTTTTACCAACAAATGATAATTCTAAAGAAGATTCAAATAAAGTATTTATAACACTTTTTGAATGTTTAATTTTTTGTTTTTGAGACTCCACTAAAGAATGAAAAAAATTGAACTTATTGATATTATTTAATCCTTCCTTTCCATCTGGAAGAAAAATTTCAATTTCTTTGATAAAAGTAGAATTTAGGTTCATTTGTCTAGCTCCTTTTCTTTTACTTAGGTAATATTCTTTTGAATAATTAAGACTATAATACACAAAAAGTGTATAATTCTCATCATCCAGTTTCGAATACATTACTGCTTGATTACAAGAACATTCAAATTTGTTTATGCTCATTTTAAAAGCTGCTGTATCATACATTCCAATGAGTATACTATTAACGGGAATTATCTTGGCATTAGAATTTTTAATTGCCTCATTAGAAATTTTCTTTTTGCTTTCTTCTACAAACACATTACCCAATTCACCCGAATTTAACCAAGGAATATCTCCGATATAGTACTCATCAATATTGGTATCGGGAGTACCTCCAGATTTCCAGTCCCCTAGCTCGGATAATTTTTTTATTGTTTTCCAATTTCTTGAATTAGATATAGGATCACCAAATAATTCTAAAAATACAGATCTTAATAAGCTATCTAATTTATTGATACTTTGCTTTCTTTTTTCTTTTAATACCTCAATTACCTTCAAAATAGAGATTATTCTATTTTGCTCATCTATGGGAGGGATTGGTATTTTAATTAATCCAAGTCTTTCTTTTGTTATAGAGTCAATACCTGTAGTTTTATTTGCTATCAACCCTAAATCCAAATTTAAAAGATAGTAATATAAATAATAATTATTTATTAGAGTATTATCAATAATCTCTAAAGCAAAAATATGACTAACAATATATGCGTCTACACCTAGAATAGCGCGGTGGTTTTGTGAAACTGACCCACTTCTTGGCAACAGAACAGAACCACTTTTTATTAATTTATAAGATTTTTTTTCAGCATAATCTGAACTAATTTTTTTTTCAGTATCAACCAAGTTTGTTGTCAAATGATATTTCCCCAAATCTTTCATCTTCACGAATGGAACTCCTTCACTATTTGAAAAAGCACTGTCGATTTGAGGATTTGGATTTCCTCCAATTATTTCGCAAAGGTTATATAGATATTCTACTCTCATTCAATTATCTTCGCTAGTTCACTGTAATTTTCAAAAATTTCTTCTTCAAGTTTTATTAATTGTGATAGTATTTTTTGGGGAGGGTCATATCCTTTAGGAATATAACTAATCTCATAATATTTAGTATAATTTAATTCAAACTTATTTTCTATAATTTTTTCAATGTCTATATAAAAATGTTGTAACCTTAAATCGTCTTGAGGTTTTGTATCTCTTGTTTTAAATTCGTCAATGGTATCAACTAAGGGAAAATCCCCAATAATTTTTTTCCTATTCGTATCTAATGTATATCCGTCCGATCTCATCTCATAAAACCAAACACGGTTAGTATTATAAACTTCACTTTTAAATTGTTTCTTTGTAAATAGCAATATAGAAGTTTTTACAGCTGTATATGGATTAAATACCCCACTAGGCATCGATATAACAGCCTCTAAATCACAATCTTTTAACAAAATCTCTCTCGTTTTCTTATAAGCTTTAGCAGAATTAAAAAGAACTCCTTCTGGCACAATTACCGCAGCTTTGCCTTCCTTTTTTAGCATAAATATAATACGTTCTAAAAAAAGTAGCTCAGTCTGCAATGTTTGTCCTTTCTTAGCATCTTCTTTTATATCATAAATACGATTTAAATTTTTACTAATTGTTCTACTATTAACTTTAGCAGCAAATGGAGGATTAGCTAGTATATATTTATAATATTCTTTGCCGTATGTATTTTCCTTTAAAACATCTGTGCTTATAGATTTTATAAGTCTTATTTTCCCCTGAATCTTTGTTTCATTTAAATCATCTGTTTTTATATTATCTACCTCTTTTTGGTGCATTGATCTCTCATACTCATCTGATAGAGTATTAATATTAGTGATCTTAGGCTTTGTAATTCCATGCATCATCATATTCATCATCCCAATTCTGACCATTGTGGAATCTATATCATATCCAATAAATGTGTCCTCTAATAATTGAACTTTTCTTTTAGATGATAACTTAGAGCCATCTAAACCCTTTTCCAAGTGATTATCCTCATCTAACTCTTTGTATTTAGAATTCTCTTTGAGAATATATTGAAATGCACCAACAAGAAATCCAGAAGTCCCACTAGTTACATCACATATTTTCGTATCAGTTTCAATTTTAGGTGCTAGCAATTCAGCCATCATTTGAATTATATGCCTTGGCGTTCTAAATTGTCCATTTTTACCAGCTTCATTTGTAGCCTTTAGTAAATATTCATATACGTCACCTTGAATATCTTGAAAGTGCTGATTTTGTGCTTCTTCTTCCTCAATTTTTATAAAAATATCATCGATGATTTTTACAGCATCTTCAATTAATGAAGGAGTATTTATATCAAATTTTGCCTTTTTCATTTCAATAGCAAAGGGTTCTTCTTCTTTTGCCAAATCATTCTGAATAAATGTAAAAACTTCATTTATTCTTTCCTTAAGTTCTATATCTTCCAAATCCTTATAGGAACTCCATTTATATTTATCGTCAATTTCTGGATGAAATTTTTCTAAACGCCTCATAAAAAGTAAATACGAGATTTGCTCTATAGCACTAATTGGATTTGTTAACCCTCCACCCCATAGTCTGTCCCAAAGAAGTTGTATTTTATTTTTTATATCTGAAGTAAGCATAATATATTCAATAATGTGTTTGTGGTAAAGTTAGAAAATTATTGCTGCAAATGATAAGAATCGAAAGAGCAAATATCTCGGACGCCTTTTGGATAAAACATAAAACAATTTTTATAACACTTTTAGAAGATGTGCCAAGTGTTTTTATATCGAAGTACGCAACATATTGCTTGAGTGAAAATAATGTCTTACAGTAACTAAAAACATATCTGAGAAGTAGCCGTAAAGCCAGCCGTACAATAATCGTACATATTTATAAAACAAAAAACTGCAATCATTTAATTTAAAATGAATTGCAGTTTTAATATGTGGAGAAGATGGGAGTCGAACCCACGACCTCTTGCATGCCATGCAAGCGCTCTAGCCAGCTGAGCTACATCCCCATTAAGTGAGGCAAATATAATCTATTTAATTCCGAACTCACAAATTTCAAATTACAAACTTTTAAAAAAGTATTCCCCTTTTCGGCAATTGGTTTATTTTTACCGTAAAATAATTTACAATGTCAACTACCACCAGGCCGAACGGCTCTCTCTATACAAGGATCGATAACAGTATTGCAACTGTAGAATTTGGCCATCCGGCAAGCAACTCGTTTCCAGGCGAGCTACTGCAACGCCTAACGGATGAACTGAACACACTTAGCAACAATGCTCAGGTAAACGTTATTATTCTTAAAAGTGAGGGTGAAGGCGCTTTTTGTGCCGGCGCTTCATTCGATGAATTGTTAGCAGTTTCAAACCTTGAGCAGGGCGCTGTATTCTTCTCTGGTTTTGCCAATGTTATTAATGCTATGCGCAAATGTTCTAAACTTATTGTTGGCCGCATACACGGCAAAGCTGTTGGCGGCGGCGTAGGCATAGCTGCAGCCTGCGATTATGCGCTGGCTACCGTAAACAGCGCAGTGAAATTATCTGAACTGACCATTGGCATAGGTCCGTTTGTAATTGCTCCCGCTGTAGAGCGTAAAATGAGCAAGGCAGCCTTGTCTGAAATGACACTGGCAGCACATGAATGGAAAAATGCTTACTGGGCCCAGGAAAAAGGTCTTTATGCCAAAGTTTTTGAAGATATAAAAGAGCTGGATAATGAACTGGATATCTTTGCACAGAAGCTAGCTTCCTACAATCCTGAGGCTTTAGCTGACATGAAAAAAGTGCTATGGGAAGGCACAGAAAACTGGGATACACTTTTAGCAGACAGGGCTAAAATATCCGGACGTTTGGTGCTCTCAAACTTTACCAAAAATGCTTTGGCGCAGTTCAAGAAATAATTAGCCTCTTGTCTTTAGCCAGCCGGTAATGCTAAGGCGCTCCCTTTTAACGGGTTTCACTTCGTGCTCCAGTACCTGGCTTTCAAAAACAACCATCCTGCCCTGAACGGGATAGACATCTATTGCCTTTTCTGATCCATTATCATCGAGATAGATAGTGAGTTCTCCGCCATATTCAGGCTTCCAGTCTTCAGTATTCAGGTAGCAAACAACCGATAATTTGCGTCTGCTATCATTCTGAAAGGTATCAAGATGACGTTTGTAGAAGGTCCCTTCAGGATATAATGCATAATGGAATTCCTTTTCGTTTATACCCATAAAGCAAGTTCGGTTCAGGTAATCCTTAAAATCGTTTAGCTTGTTAAAAAAATGCGCTTCGGCACCAGATGCATTTTGTTCATTAAGCCAAAGGATAAAATCTCCCCTTACGGCATCTATTATCTTTTCATTAGCCTGATTGCCTATTGCCGATTTCTTAAACCTGTCTTCATCATATTTTTCTAAAAGGGAAGTACGCAGGCCAAGCACTTCTTCTTTTGTAAAGAAGTCGTCTATAACACTGTATTTCTTCTCCATAAGGTCATCTATAACCTTTTCATACAACGGGTTTAACTGCAAATCGTCCATGTGTAATTAAATATAAACAGTCAAAGATACTCTGAAAACCGATAGCTTTATAATAAATCAAAATGATGCATATTATTTAGTAAATTTGCAGGCTTAATACATAACAATGAGTAAAATCAGGATTACCAAACAGTTTACTTTCGAAACAGGCCATGCACTATACGGCTATGACGGCAAATGCAAAAATGTGCACGGTCATAGCTATAAGCTTTCGGTAACAGTAATAGGCTCGCCTATAACCGACAGCACCAATGTAAAATTTGGAATGGTGATTGATTTTGGCGATTTGAAAAAAATTGTTAAAGAAGACATTGTAGACATTTTTGACCACGCTACGGTATTCAACCAGAACACTCCCCATGTAGAGCTCGCCAACGAGCTTAAAAAACGCGGACACCATGTTATCCTGGTAGACTACCAGCCAACAAGCGAGAATATGGTAATTGACTTTGCCGATAAGATAAGGAAAAGATTACCAGACAATATACAACTCCATTCACTTCGCCTTCAGGAAACCGAAACTTCCTTCGCCGAATGGTTCCAAAGTGATAATCTATAAAATTTAAAAGCCTCATTACTGAGGCTTTTTTTTATTTCAATCGTTGGCTGACCATAATATTACGTTATTCTTTAATACACATTCCTGTAACAGGCATGATATTTATTACGACACCCTACAGCTGATTCTATTGCCACAAATAAAAAATCCCGCCATAAGGCGGGATTCTCATCTATAAAATTGGTTTGTTAAGACGAAATCTGTGTGTGATTATTTCTTAACAACTAAGAATTCTGAACGACGGTTTTGTGCATGCTGCTCTTCAGTACAGTTTTCACCACAATTAACCTTAGGCACGCTCTCACCATAGCCCTGACCAGAGATACGCTCTTTAGCGATACCTTTAGAGATGATGTACTGAACTGTAGATTTAGCCCTGTTGTTAGATAGTGTCATGTTGTACTTGTCTGAACCTCTGTTATCCGTGTGAGCTTTAACCATAACAACCATGTTAGGGTATTTTTTCATCGTTTCAACAGCTTTGTCAAGTTCAAATGCAGCTTCTTTAGTTATGTTACTCTTATTGAATTCAAAGAAGATCTCATTAAGAGCTATAACATCATCAACAATAATTTTTTCAACCGGATCAAGGTTTGCATCTACATTTACAGTGCCACCGTTAGTTTTAGCTATAGGGAAGCTGTTGTTTACATAACCCTCTGCCGATGCCTGAACAGTATATGCTTTGTTACAGTCAATGCTGTAATCAACTTTACCGTCAGCACCTGCTGTCCTTGTTTCTATTACGTTGTTTCTGTCATCAAGAATTGCAACTCTTGCACCCGGAAGTACTTTTCCGGTTTTAGCATCTCTTGCCACGATAACTGCCTCAACACCACATACCGGAGTAGCAAGGTAAAGCTTGTCTACACCTGTACGGTTACTTGAAAAGAAACCAATGTTTTTAGTCGTATTAAAACTGAATGCAAAGTCATCTTTTCCTGTATTTACAGGAGCACCAACGTTCTTAGCATCAGTTCCTTTGTTAAGATCAACAACGAATACATCAAGACCTCCAAGACCACCAGGCCTGTCAGAAGAGAAGTATAGCTTGTTATCATCTGTAATAAAAGGGAAGCTTTCTTTACCTTCAGTATTTATTTTATTACCAAGGTTTACAGGCTCACCATAGCTATTGTTACCTTTTACTTCTACCTTCCAGATGTCCTGCCCACCAAGTGTACCGGTTCTGTTAGATGAGAAATAAAGCCATTTGCCATCTTTACTTATTGAAGGGTTCTGCGTAGACCATTCTTTGCTATTGAAAGGCAATAACTGAGCCTCGCCCCATTTGTCACCATCTTTAACTGCTCTGTAAAGGAATACCTGACCAATCTTAAGGTTCATTTCCTTATCTCTTTCAAACTGCTTGCGCTCGTTGAAACTTTCACTGTTAAAATACATTGTTTTACCATCTGCACTTACAGCTACGGGCCCATCATGCCATTTGGTATTCAGCTCAGAAAGCGGTGTAGGCTCACTGAAAGTACCGTTAGCATTGTAAGTCGAGTTGTAAATATCCAGATATGGCTCTTCGTTAGTACCATATTTCTTTCTAGCCGTGTTACGTGTAGATGCAAAATAGAAATTGTTGTCATCTGCAAGCACACCACCAAATGATCCGTATTTGTCATCATTGATGTCAAGTACTTTCTCATCAAAAAGCTTAGTCTGTGACTTAAGTTTTGGAAGATAATTAGGATCCTGGTTAAAGATTATCGCTCTTTGATCCTGTGGAACCATTGATGCAAATTTCTTCATCTGCGTGTTAGCTTCCTCATATTTGCCTTCTGCCTTAAGCATCTGTGCATAACGATAGTAAGTCTCTGCGTCCTGAGGAGTTGCAGTTGCTTTAGCATACCATTGTACAGCTTCTTTAGAATTAAAGATGTTGTAGTAGCTATCCGCAATTTGTTTGTAAACATAAGGGCTGCCTTCCAGTTTCTGGTATTCTTTGGCAGCATCCATATAATCAAGCCTCGCAAATAACTTGTCGGCCTTCTCTGTCTCTTTTGTCTGGGCTGTCATTGCCATGGTAGCAAGTACAAGACCAAGTGTGATGTATAAATTCTTCATTTTCTTTAAGTCGCTTTAGGATTAGAAATAACGAGGTGAACGAGATACTTTCTTAGGGAAGTTCAGGTCAAACAACAGCATGATCTCGTGAGAGGCAGGTGTAGTCACTTTCAGGTCAGACACGATATG
>NZ_JBTKVX010000036.1:0-25722 GCF_054457175.1 Flavobacterium hauense | reverse complement strand
TTACAGGACTGTCCTTTTCTGTTTGTGAGCCCAAGCCAAAAGTTGCCCAGTTCCTTATATTAGCTGATGCATCTCCTGAGAGTCTGATCAAAGTTTCTACTGCAATATCAGTATCAACCCCAAGCAGTGCAAAAGTGAGGCTTTCTTTTAGAGGTTCGTCTGTGAAAGAACATATTTTATTAACCTGGAATGTGGTTAAACAGTCATTATTGTGGCCAATGGCAAACAGAAGCGAGAATAATACATCAGTATCTTTTTCAGTCTCTAAAATATTGAGAAACAATTTGATACTCTCTTTTAAAAATGGCCTTGGACTTGTACCTAGTTGTGCCAGTACATTAATACCTGCCTTTCTGTACTTTGGGTTATCGGCTTTGATGAGCTCTGTACATCTTTCAAAAACAGCTGTATAGGGCCTACTTCTCAGTTCTCCTATAGTGTCCCAATAGGAGGTCTCCGACTTGTTATTCAAAAGACGGTCAAACAGTTTTTCATCGGTCCATTGTTGTCTGCTCATTTTTATACGGTTTTAAACTCCCCAATATGCCACAATATACCCGAGGGATCGTGTATAAAACATTCCTTGCCCCAGTCAAGATTCACGATAGGTTTGATTCTAACGTTTTTGTATTTAGAAGTTAGGTCAAGGGTAACAAGTTCGTCCCAAAAACGAGCCACATCGTCTACTTCCATAAATAGCATGGTGTTATCTACCCAGTCTTTATTGTAATAATCCTGCAAGTAAAAAGCCATGTTTCCGGTCTCAAATACAGACATGTCGCCGGAAATAACCGTTTCTTTAAAACCGAGATCACGGTAAAAGCTTCGTGACAGTTCAAAGTCGTTGGAGCCTATAAATGGGCGTATAGATTTGGCGTTGTGGTTCATTAGGTTAATTTTTATAAATATATAAAAACAAGTGAAATAGATGTGATCCATCAACTATCCAATAACAACATTACAGCATCAAAAGTACAATGATGAGTATTAGGAACAATACGAAATAAAAGATGGATCTGCCGGCTATACTCTCGGTATTGGTTACGTTTGATTTTTGGGCCAGACGCTTCTCGCCTGGTTTGAGGAGTATCGCGATCTTTTGAATAAAACGCTCATCGCCACCGGCCAGCTTCATAAGCCTTCCGTGAATGGCAAAGCGCGATTCGTCAGGAAGGAATACACAGGCAACCAAAATCTCGTCAGCGATAAGGTTGTTTGTCAGTACATCGTTAGCTTTGATCAGGAGTTTGATGGTGTCGTCAGAAAGCAAATCATTTATAACCGTAAAAAGCCTGAATTCATTGATGTGCCCGCCTGCATTGAGGACTTTCATCTTGATCTTTTTAAAGAGCCCTAAATAGGTAACCGGTGTCGCCTGTCCGGGATTTGAAGTGCTTTTGCCGCTATGGTGGCGGTTATCCTGAGCAAAGTCATAGGCATTACGCTTGGGCGTATCACCAAGGATGATATAGGCCTCGGAAATCAGCTTAAAGCGCTCTTCGCTGTTGCTGTCCCCGTTGTTCTTGTCAGGATGATGCTCCAGTGCCAATGCCCTGTATATCTTCTTTATCTCGGCCTGCGAAGCATCACGGCTAACGCCAAGTATCTTGTAATAATCCTTCATTTAAGACAAAAGTAAGGAATTGTTTGTTTTGTATGAAGTCGGAACTCGTATGTTGTGGCTGAGTGAAGCTAGCTCCCCTCTTGAGAGGGGTTAGGGGGTGTGTTATTGCGCAACCTCACAACAAACCACCAAAGATGCCGTTATCTTTGACATCACTTACTTGTCATAAATGATTTTCAGGCTGCCCGTTTTACTTATCGCTGTTCTTATCTGCCAAAGCTCATTTGGGCAGTCCGTTGTGGATACGACTTACATTGGGCAATATCCTCATAAGATGATGGTAAAGGCCTATATTTCCCGTAGCGGTATTGAAATCGAGCATAACAAAAAAGGCTATTCGCCGAATAATCCTACCCGTTTGGGTATCGGTTTTTCATTAAAGAATACGGTAGTCAACCTGAGTTCGAGTTTTGGCATTTTTCCTGTCGAAAAAGATCTGGGAAAAACCAGGTCGGTTGATTTCCAGATCCATAATTACGGACGAAAATTCCTCATTGACCTGTTTTACCAGAAGTATAAAGGCTTTTATAATGATGATGATAACGTAATGCTATATCCCGATACATCAGCACAACAGATAGGGGGAGAGCTGACCTATGTTTTTAACCATGACCGCTTTTCGACAAAGGCTGCCCTGGAACAAACGGAAAAACAGCTCCGGTCCGCTGGGAGTTTCCTTGTAGGAGGCGGTGCTTACCATTACAAACTGAGGCTTGAAGATGCTTTTGGAGCCCAAAAGAACAGTATAAACAATTTCCAGCTGGGCGTTAGTGCCGGTTATGGGTATACGTGGGTAATCAACAAATACTGGTTGCTATCAGGCATGGCAACCGCAGGAATCAATATGGGGAATGAGGTGGATGTACTCGAAGACGGAAAAATAAAACTCTACCCAACGGCCTTTGCCCGTGGTGGTGCAGGCTACCATAAGGACGATTGGGGTATTGGTATGTCATTCATAGTGAATAACAAGTTGGTGTACTACACCTCCGATAGCTTTAGCCTTACCTCGGTAAATTTACAGATCACCTATATAAAGCATTTTGACAGGGTGTTTGGGAGGAGATGATAAGTGTTTTGGCGGAGGAATTAAAAACCTATAGATTTCTTTTCAGGGTTAAACATCGCTTCAAGTTCTTTACGAGTCATTTCAAATTCACCTTCTTTAAGTGCGCCGGTTTTTTTAAGCCATTGCAAATTTGATAATTGCTTCTCGTAAGACATATGTTTAGATAAATAAAAATATGTTTCTCTTAGGTACTTATTCCTTTCATTGAATAAAGCATCAATAAATAGATTAACTTCATAACTATCAGGTGTATTTTTATTTATATAAAGATATGTATTGCTTTGGAGTTTAATTTTCCAAACATTTTCTCTAGTGAAAAAATAAACAATGGTTGAAATTATAAATAGAAAGACACCAAGTTTCCAAGCGTCCGGGTCGTATTCTTTGTCATTTCTCCATAGATAAGATACTCCTGACAGAAAAGCGCTTCCACCCATAAATATAAGAGATGACAATAGTGTCATCGTGTGAGCTTCTTTTCTGTCAGTTAGATCTTCATAAGAAATACTTACTTCAGTTTCATTTGAAAACCTTGAAATTCTGTATGTGACCTTATTTTCATAAATAGCAATTGTACGTTTAATGAAAAACCTTTTCTGAATAAGCTCTGAAATCATATATTGATATTGAAAAACCAAATTAACGCATTTAAACTTTATCTTACAAATACAAAAAGCCCCATCCATAAAGATGAGGCTTTGTAGATATAATACTTTTACTCGCTGCTTTGCTCTAAAGCAAACACATTTGGCGATCCTATATTAATAACAATCCTTTGGATTGCACTCATTTCGCAGAGTTTCAGCACGTCTTTTGAAGAAAGCATTTTGTATGGCATGGGTTTCTGAGCCCAGTCAGATAAAGTCTGTTCGTCAGTAAACACACACAGTACGCGTTTTCCGTCGGTATTAAAAACACTACTTAGCTTAAGTGTTTTGTGACCCGATTCTGTTATGGTTTTCTGCACTTCCGGGGTATCATTGGCAGAAGGCAGCAAAAGCAGGGAATTCCCATTCATAAGCTCCAGTATTACATTGCCGTAACTATCGCCTTTACCATCTTCTTTATGATAGATATTTATTAAATCTAAAAGTTTATTGGCATTCATAGATTGTCAAAATATTTTTTGAATCCCTGTTCGGTTATGAACAGGGTTTTCTTTCGCTAATTGTTTGAGATATTTTAGTCTTAATTTAGATACTAACATTAATAGTTTTATCATTTACAATTTCAACTGAGTTCTTTAAACGGAGAATAATATTTCTCATTCTTTTTAATTTAGTCAAATCTGCTTGTGATATAGCAAAATTTGAAAATGGTTCAGATTGAGGAGGGATAGATCCAATTAAATAAGCAGTATTTGTAAGACTTATTATGTTTTTTTGAAAATAATAATATCTTGTTTTGTAAAGTTGTTTTATTGCTTTACGTAGATTATTTGCATTTCTTGCTGGTTTTAAGCTATATTTTAGTTCACAAAATAATATCCATGAATCTACAGTTGTGGCAGTTGGAAATATAACTCCTTCACATTGTGATCGAGAATTTCCATTCCCACAAACAAAACTTTGGTTATTAAATTCAAAACCATCAACACTTAATGCGCTAGGATTTTTGATAAAAAAAGTTTCAATATCTACAGGTTTTATGGGAGAAAAAAACTCAACAGATCTTCTTACTGGCTGATCTTTAGTTATCTCAGTATAATCTGCTACGTGAATGTCATCTGTAAAATTTTTTACACCGTTTAAATGGTGATTAAAATGAATTGAAATAGCGTTTTTTATCATTAGTAATGGTTTAGCATAGTATAAAATTCATCCATTACTTCTTTCATCTTTTCATCAAAAAAATTATTCCCAATTAATCCATCTTCCTGTTGTATGCATTCAATTTTTCCATTCTTAATTTCATAAATTGATATGTCTTCAGGATTTATTTTTGAGTTCATACATTCCAATACCTTTCCGTCATCTTCAGATAATTTTTCTTTTACAATTGCTCCTAAAATACAATTGTTAATGGCGTATAAAACGTAAGGGCTATGAGTTGTTAATGTTAAATTATGGTCGCGTTCTTTATTGATACAATCAAAAAGATAATAGATTAAATATTTTTGAGTAGATGGAAATAAGTTTTGTTCTGGCTCCTCAATTATTAGATTCGTACTTTGAACTTTGAATAGGTTATTTCTTACTTTTCTAAATTCGTTAAAATGAGACATAACTTGTTCATCACTTTCAGAAATTCGTTTATTTATTTCAGTAATAATTTCTTTTCTTTTTTCTTTATCTGTGAAATCAGTTTGATATATAGGTTTTAATATTAGCTCTGAAATCAGTTTTTGTGTTACTTCAGCCTTTACTTCGTCAATTTCATACGATAAATTTTGTTCTTCTGAATATATATGATTTACTAAGTGGTCAATCATTACTATCATTGGAGTTACAGATTGCAATCCACTTGAAGCTTGTGATAATAAAATATCATATTCTTTTTCATTACTAAGTATATGACTTTCCTTACTGCTTTCTGAATAATAATAATCAATACCAATATTTAATAATGATAGTTTTTTTTGTTGTGAATAATTTTTTCTAGCATCAAACCAGTCGAACAAAAAGCTTTTCAGGTAATTATTTGGAAACTCAACTTTTTCCATTTCAGGGAGAATTGCTATTGTTCTCTCAGAAGGGATATATGATATCTTATTTTTAATATAATCGAATTTATTCACCCATTCAATAGAAAAGTTGTCAAATCTATAGTGAAGTCGAATAGTTTTACTCACATATATAATTTCGCTATCTATTGAAAAAAAACCTTTCATCTTATGAAATGTCTCGAGTCTTTCAATAAAATAATTTTTATCGGAATTATAATTTTTAAAAGATTGATGAATTGAAACATCTTTTTCAACCCAATTACAAAAACTTATAATTTTTGCAATTGTGCTTTTCCCACTACTTTGTTCTCCCATAAAAATGTTTACCTTGTTTAAGGTAAGTTTAACATTTTCGATTGGTCCAACATTTTTTATTTCAATTATGAAATTTTTCATTTATTCTTTTAGAATTTAATAATGCAAATCTACTATATAAATATTCAGGTATTACCGTAATGCAGCAAAAAACAGACTACAACTTCTCCTTAAGATACTCTCCAGTTACCGATTTAGGGTTTTTAGCGACTTCTTCCGGTGTACCGAAAGCTACTAAATGACCGCCGTTCTCGCCACCTTCAGGGCCAATGTCGATGATATAGTCGGCGCACTTGATAAGGTCAAGATTATGCTCAATAACGATTATCGAATGGCCTTTGTCCAACAGCGCTTCAAATGAAGCCAATAGCTTCTTGATGTCGTGGAAATGCAGACCCGTAGTCGGTTCATCGAATACAAAAAGGGCTTTCTCTTTCGTAGCACCTTTTACAAGGAACGACGCCAGTTTGATACGCTGTGCCTCACCACCCGAAAGGGTAGAGGATGATTGTCCCAGCTGCACATAACCCAAACCAACATCCTGTAACGGCTGTAGTTTGGTCATGATCTTCGTTTGCTTATGTTCGTTGAAGAAGGCCACGGCATCATCAATGGTCATGGTCAGGATATCGTCTATGTTTTTGCCTTCAAAAGCTACTTCAAGCACTTCTTTTTTGAAACGTTTACCGTTACAGGTTTCGCACTCCAAATGAACGTCGGCCATAAATTGCATCTCGATGGTCACTTCGCCTTCGCCTTTACAGGTTTCACAGCGTCCGCCGTCAACGTTAAAAGAGAAATGCTTGCTCTGGTAACCACGTATCGATGACAGCTTCTGTTTGGCGAATAGGTCACGGATATCGTCATATGCCTTAATATAGGTCACGGGATTCGAACGCGAACTGCGCCCTATCGGATTCTGGTCTACATACTCAATATGCTTGATGTGTCCGTAGCTGCCTTGCAGTTCGGTGAACTGTCCGGCTTTTTCCCCCACGCCCTCAAGCTTTTTCTGCATCGCGGGGAATAATATCTTTTTCACTAGCGTACTCTTACCGCTGCCAGAAACCCCCGTAATTACGGTAAGGCAGTCCAGCGGGAAAGTAACGTCTATGTTCTTCAGGTTGTTTTCGCGTGCACCGATGACATCCACATGGTTTTTGAACTTGCGGCGTGTCTTCGGAACACTGATCTCAAGGTCACCGTTCAGGTATTTGGCTGTAAGCGAATCTGATTTCAGGATCTCCTCATAGGTTCCCTGAGCGACAAGCTCACCTCCAAACGTTCCCGCTTCAGGACCGATGTCAATGATCATGTCGGCCTGCTTCATGATGTCTTCGTCGTGCTCAACCACGATAACAGTATTGCCAAGGTTTCGAAGCCCGATAAGTACATCAATAAGCCTTTCGGTATCTTTAGGGTGAAGCCCGATACTTGGCTCATCGAGAATGTACATCGAACCTACAAGGCTGCTGCCCATTGAGGTCGCAAGGTTGATACGCTGTGACTCACCACCAGAAAGCGTAGCCGAACGGCGGTTAAGCGTAAGGTAATCAAGCCCGACTTCCTGCAAGAACTTCAGGCGGTTGTTGATTTCTATCAAAAGGCGTTTCGCTACTTTAAGGTCAAACTCGTTCAGTTCAAGTTGTGTGAAGAACGCTGCCAGGTCTTTTATTGGCAGGTCAACCAAATCAGAGATGGTGTGGTTGCCTACTTTAATATAGTTAGCTTCAGGCCTCAGGCGTTTGCCTTTACAGGTAGGGCATTTGGTCTTTCCGCGGTAGCGTGACAGCATCACGCGGTTTTGTATCTTATAGTTTTTCTCTTCCAGTTCGGTAAAGAAATCGTTCAGTCCGGTAAAGTATTTGTTGCCCGTCCATATCAGCTGCCTGTCACTTTCCGATAACTGGAAATAAGGCTTATGCACAGGGAAATCAAATTTGTGCCCGTTGTTCACCAATTGGTCACGGTACCAGCCCATGCTTTCGCCGCGCCACGGAAAAATAGCATTCTCATATACCGAAAGGGCAGTGTTTGGTACAACCAATTCTTCATCGATGCCTATGATACTGCCATAGCCTTCGCAGGCAGGGCAAGCCCCATAGGGGTTATTGAAGCTGAACAAATGCACATTAGGCTCAGGGAAAGTGATGCCATCCAGCTCAAAATTATTGCTAAAAGAAAGTCGGTTGCCTGTTGCCACATCCTGAAGGAACAATTCGCCCTTACCTTCGTAAAATGCAGTCTGAACAGCATCGGCAAGACGGTTATAGAATTCCTCCTCGTCTTTTACTACCAAACGGTCAACAACCAAAAGCACTTCTTTATTAGCTAAGTCAGCACCCGGAAGTTCGTCAAGACGCATGGTCTCGTTATCGACAAGCACACGGGCAAACCCCTGTTGTAGTAATACACCAAGTTTCTCATCAAGAGTACGACCCTTCTCGATATGCACGGGAGAAAGCAATAACCAACGGCTGTCCGGCTCGAAAGCCTTAACCTCGTTCATTACATCGGTTACGGTATGCTTCTTCACTTCACGGCCTGAAACAGGCGAGAAAGTGTGCCCGATACGGGCAAAAAGCAGCTTCATATAGTCGTAGATCTCTGTGCTGGTACCTACGGTAGAGCGGGCGTTGGTAGTGTTTACCTTTTGCTCAATGGCAATTGCAGGCGCAATACCCTTGATGTATTCCACCTTTGGCTTGTCAAGGCGGCCAAGGAACTGGCGTGCGTAACTCGACAAACTCTCCACATAGCGGCGCTGGCCTTCGGCATAGAGAGTGTCAAACGCAAGGCTCGACTTACCCGAACCCGACAGCCCCGTTACCACTACAAGCTTGTTGCGGGGAATGGCTACGTCTATATTCTTGAGGTTGTGCAGCTGCGCACCTTTTATAAGTATGTTTTTCTTAGGTTCTAATTTAGAAAAATCGGTCTTTATCATGGCAAAAATTGAATAGGCAAAGATACGGATTTACAGGCAGATTTTTGTTAAGGGAAATGAAAGGGATTTTTTATATTTGGACATATTCCTTATTCAAGAGCAGGAGTGAAGCTGTTCCCCTCTTGAGAGGGGTTAGGGGTGTGTCACTGCATAAACTATGAAACGAAAAATAATTCCATATAATCCCAATCTAAAAGAACTTGCAAGGCAGCTTCGTAACGGAAGCACTAAGGCTGAGATCGTTCTTTGGCAGAAATTGAAACGAAAGCAGATGCATGGCTATGATTTTGACAGGCAGAAACCTGTGGATAATTATATTTTGGATTTCTTTTGCCATGATTTGATGCTGGGTATCGAGGTTGATGGCTACTCACATGAATTTTTTGAAGTATATAATAAGGATGTGATCAAAGAAGCCAAGATGAATGAATTTGGAATAACGCTGCTTCGGTTTAGCGATCATCAGGTGATGAAAGATACTGAGAATGTTATAAGAGCTATCGAACAGTATATTTTGGAATTTGAAGAACATACGCCTCGTGAAAATTGATTTTCAAATTTATATATCTTTGAAATAAATTAGTATAGATAACACACCCCTAACCCCTCTCAAGAGGGGAACTCCACTCATTCCCATTAGTGGTGTGTAAAAACAGTAAAATGACAACACCACCATACCTAAAATCCGGCGATAAAGTCGGGATAGTGAGTACCGCAAAGCGCTGTGAGCCGCACGAAATAAACGATGCGCTTGCCGTGCTGAACAACTGGGGTCTTGAGCCTGTAATAGGACGCAATGCCTTTTCATCCGACGGTTACCTTGCCGGTACCGATGCCGAACGCCTTGCCGACCTTCGGCAGATGCTGGATAACCCGGAGATCAAAGCTGTTTTCTTTACGAAAGGTGGCTATGGTACGCTGCGCATTATTGACAGCATTGACTGGACAGCGTTTAAAGCCAACCCGAAATGGCTTGTGGGTTATAGCGATATCACGCTGCTGCACTGCCATGTGCATAACTTCGGGATTCAGACACTGCATGCCGTAATGCTTCAGGGTATGCCTGGAAGTACGCCGCCATCGTCAGAAAGCATCAGGGCGGCACTTTTTGGCGAAAGCCTTAGCTATGAAATTCCTGCATTACCCGAAAACAGGACTAAAGGTGTTATTGAAGGCACGCTGGTAGGTGGTAACCTTTCTAAGCTGTATTCGGTATTAGGGTCGGTTTCAGATATAGATACTACAGGCAAAATACTCTTTATAGAAGAGATAGATGAATACCTTTATCACTATGAACGCATGCTTATTTCCCTGAAAAGGGCAGGCAAGCTGTCGGGACTTAAAGCAGTGATCGTTGGCGGAATGGTTGATATCAAAGAAGCGACGTTGCCTTTTGGGAGGGATGATAAACAGATTACGCTGGAACATTTTGACTGTCCGGTATACTTCGGGTTTCCTTCAGGGCATATAATCGATAACAGGGCGCTTATAATGGGCAGTACTATCAGCATAAGTCCAACAGAAAGTATTATTAATTATGAGTTTATATAAAGTTATACCGCATAGCTACGCTGAGTAACTGCAAAGTTGCACTGAGATTCAAATTAAGCTTGTAATAGCTCACAGAGAATCCTGCCATTTGGCAGGATTGGCTTAGCGAACTCTAAAAATCAACTTTGCGTATCTCAGAGTCTTTGCGCATCTCTGTGTAATAGCTAAATAATCTTAAAAATAAAATGGACGAACTTCTCACCGATAAAGAATATCAACTCGAACGCTTCTCCGGAAAAGGAGGGTGGACATACATCGCACTACCTGAAATTCCCAAAGACAAGGAAGCGGCTTTTGGATTGGTAAAGGTTAAAGGAAAAATTGACGATTATGAGATCAGCGATGTAACCCTGATGCCCTATGGCAATGGCGGACTGATCATGGCTTTAAAAGCAGATATTCGCAAAGCAATAGGCAAGGAGGAAGGCGATTATGTACATCTTACCCTATATAAAGACACTGGTGTTTTTCAGATACCTGATGATTTTAAGGAGATTCTTACAGAAGAAGGAGTGCTGGAAATCTTCAAAAACTATAAAAAATGGGAACAGCGCATGTGTATTAAGTGGATTTTTTCTGCAAAGCGTAAAGAAACTGTTAAGGAAAGGATTACAAAAACTATTTTTAAGTTAAAGCGCAGAGAAAGAATAGTTTAACAATTATTCTATGATATGTTCAATACACTTCAAAATATGTTGTGTTTAGTCTTTTATTGTGCTGATTATGTTAAAATTTAGATTAGCTGTTGCATTTTAAGTTTTTTTTATATTATATTTGGCTTATAAATAATTCATAATTAACATCGCCTATACAAAAAATTACTTTTTAAAGAACCCAGTTCTGTTTTACCGAAACCAAATTCAAGAAAACAATTAAAAAGTATTTGCTATGGCTAATGTTGTAATCCCCGACGCTGTTCTGGTTAAAAATTATATAGATGGAGATGAGAATGCTCTTTCTGTATTAATCAGCAGGCACCAATCAAAAATTTACGGTTTTATCTATTCTAAGGTAACTGACAGGGATATTGCTGACGATATCTTCCAGGATACTTTTATTAAGGTGATTAAAACGCTTAAGTCTAATGCCTACAACGAAGAGGGCAAGTTCCTTCCGTGGGTAATGCGTATTTCGCATAACCTTATCGTAGACCATTTCAGGAGAAACAAGAAAATGCCGATGTTCCGCGAAACAGAGGAATTCTCTATCTTCTCTATAATGACTGACAACAGCCCGAATGTGGAGAACAGGATCATTACCGAACAGGTAGAGAGCGACCTGCAGCGCCTTATCGAAGAACTTCCTGATGATCAGAAAGAAGTACTTCAAATGAGGATCTACCAGAACCTTAGTTTTAAGGAAATAGCTGATTTGACAGGGGTTAGCATCAATACTGCCCTTGGAAGAATGAGGTATGCGCTGATGAACCTGAGAAAAGTTATCGAAAAAAATAAAATAATTTTGACCAATTAAACAATATAAGGTGCTTCTTTGCGTTCTATAGGGAAACATAACAACCTATACATGGCAAAACTTTACTCTAAAAAGAAATTAGTAGAAGCTCCAAAAATGTTACCAAAACAAGAGACAATAGATTTTATACTTAACTATTCTAAAGCATTGAAGATAGTTAAAACGTCTAACGGTACGTACGAGAATATCGCTAATTAAGAAAAACCTCCCGCTGATTAACGGGAGGTTTTTTTGTTTTTAGTAGCTTCATATTCTTCCAGTACCGACTTTCGGCCTATAGTTGCCGTGATAATATCCTTCTTCAGGTCCCAGCCACGGGCAGGTGAATATTCCCTTCCGTACCAGATGATCTGCAGGTGCAGCTCGTTCCATTTTTCTTCAGGGAAAAGGCGCTTGGCGTCTTTCTCTGTCTGAACCACATTCTTACCATTAGTAAATCCCCAGCGGTACATCAGTCGGTGTATGTGCGTGTCTACCGGAAAGGCAGGCACGTTAAACGCCTGGCTCATCACCACGCTTGCCGTTTTGTGACCTACGGCAGGCAATTCTTCCAATGCTTCAAAGCTTTGCGGAACTTCGCCATTATGCTTATCAATAAGTATATGTGACAATCCGTGTATGCCCTTGGCCTTCATTGGCGAAAGTCCGACAGGCTTAATAATTTCCCTAATCTCATCTACCGTCATTTTGATCATATCATAAGGATTGTCAGCTTTGGCAAACAACAATGGCGTGATCTGGTTTACACGTACATCGGTGCTTTGCGCACTCATCAGTACCGCAATAAGCAGGGTATAGGGGTCTTTATGGTCTAAAGGAATAGGTATTGTTGGGTATATTTCGTCAAGGGTGTCCATTACGAACTGTACCTTTTGAGCTTTGGTCATTTTAATGTGGTTTTATAATAATATAAATTTATTCGAATTTTATTGTTTCAGGTTTAAAAATCTCTTGTATAAGTTTTAACATGAATTGTTTTTCTTTTTCACCTGGCAGCTCTCCTTTCATATCTACATAGCAAACATTACTTATGTATTTACTGGAGGCACCAATATTAAAACTTATGACTACGGAGTTTTTATCAGTTTCATTAAACAGGCTAAAGCTAAATCCTATTTCACAAAAGCCTCTTTCATCAACTTCGTTTTTCTTTCTGCTTTTTATCAGTTCTTCGGAAATTGACGATGGATTTATCATAAAATGACTTTCCATTGCTTTCTTTTTCGAATAAGCCGGTAATTTCAAATCTGAAAAGATATCATCTATATCAGCTAATTTTAAAAGGAATTGTTCAATCTTATTAGTTGCGATGTTAATGTCTTCCGGACGTTGTTTCCAATAACCACCTATAAATGTTTTTTTTGACATGTTTCTGATGTAATTTAACTAATGATCCGCATTTGCAATCCACACAGTTTTAATTTAACTTAGCTCTACAAATATACACTTATGACAACACTTACAAAAGGAGATAAAGCACCTGATTTTTCGGGAGTTGACCAGGATGGCAAAACACATACATTAGCCGATTATAAAGGAAAGAAACTCGTAGTTTTCTTTTACCCAAAGGCCAGCACGCCGGGCTGTACTGCCGAGGCCTGCGACCTTCGCGATAACTATCATCGTTTCCAGGCACAGAATTACGAACTCCTTGGCGTGAGTGCCGACAGTGCCAAAAGACAAAAAAGCTTTCAGGAGAAATACAGCCTGCCATTTCCACTGCTTGCTGATGAGGACAAGAGCGTTATCAATGCGTTTGGCGTATGGGGACCTAAAAAGTTTATGGGCAGACTGTTTGATGGCATCAACCGTACCACCTTTGTGATCGATGAAAATGGTATCATTGATGAGGTGATCACATCGGTAAAAACCAAAGAACATACCGGACAGATATTGAAGTAATTAGCAGCGTTTGTCAGAATGACAGAACAGTCTAAAAATAAGAAAAGGGAAGCAATGCTTCCCTTTATTTTTTTGTTTTGCTGGTTTAGATTAAAAGAAGAACAGACGTTTCATTCGTCCGCCCTGCTTGCCGGTAAAGGCAATCATTCCGGAGCCGCTCTGCTCGGGGTTGTTCTTATTGGCTACCTTAAAAGCCACATAACCACTCTCTGCATTGTTGCTAACCTTGCCTTTTACGGTCAGGAGAGCATTGCCCGAAGAATTGGTATGTGTTGATACATCTGGTATCAGCAGCCATTCAGGATGTTTATCTACGGTGAAATATACTTCTTCACCTGCTGCGACAAGTCCTTTGGTGTCTCTAACGTTAACGGTAATGGTAAGCATAAACTCGCCTTTCGAAGACACTGTGGATAAGTCGATCGAAGGATTGGCAGGGCCAAATCTGAAGCTGCCATTCTTCATTGTGCCGTATTGTCTTGTAATTCCCATGGGGGGTATGGTATTAAGAGTACAAATATCAGAAAATAACTCGGGAGGAAAGCAGGTAGAATTACCTGTTTTTAGGGTTCGACATGTGTTAATTATTCATATATTAAATATACGAATAAAAATAGTAGGTAAAACATCCCCATAAATAGGTATTTTCCTGTTTTTTGGTATCTATATCCCGACTAATTTTGCCTAATACAATAACAGGTATAATATTGACATAAAAATGTTAAACAACAGAATTGTTTTTAACAAAATTTTAATATTTTGCAAACCACCTAAACTGACGCACTATGACACTGGATACGTATAATGAACTGCAAAAGATATGGGGAACCATACCGACTGATGAGAATATTAAAAACCCGGGATTTGATATTAAGCTTCAAAAAAAGATGCTTGATATCTTTCATGTAGGTGATTATTATTGCTTTACAATGAATGTAAGGAGGTCGGTTATAGAAAATATAAGTCCAGAAGTTACACAGGTACTCGGCTATCCGGCAGAAGATATGAACCTGGCCTTTTGGGGACAGTTGATACATCCTGAAGATTTACCTCATTACCTGAATTTCGAAGTTGCCATTACCAATTTTTTTAATGGGATGTCGGGCGAAAGGCTCTTTAAATACAAAGTGCAGCACGACTTCAGGCTGAGGAAAGCCGATGGTACCTACATACGCATCCTTAACCAGTTTGTTATTATTGAGCATGATGCTAATAATGTGCGTACGTTCATTATAAATACCGATATCTCTCATCTGAAAAAAGATCTCAAGCCGGTGCTGTCGTTTATCGGAATGGAAGGAGAACCTTCGTATTATAATGTTGATGTACAGAATATCTTTAAACCCACCAAGCCCTTTTTTACCAACAGGGAAAAAGACATACTCCGCGCCCTTGCCAAAGGCATGAACAGTGTAGAGATAAGCGAGGCATTTTGCATCAGTAAACATACGGTCGACTCACACCGCAAGAACATGCTCAAGAAAACCGATGCAAAGTCTACTTCTGAGATTTTGGGGATTGCTTATAATAACGGGTGGGTGTAGTCTTGTCTACATTGTCCGGGTTTCACCAGGCATAGCTATAATCCAGCATAAGCGGTGTCAGCCCAAAATCGATTTTCCCTTTTCGCTCATAATAGTAGGCGTTTTTACCTTTTATGATCATTTTTTTGCTCCTTGGTACACGGTCGGTATCCAACGGCTGTACGACGGTTATTTCAAAATAGTTGCATTTGGGGTCTCTCGGGATCAGTTCGGTATAGTTGTCAAACCCATACGTCATAATCCCTATTTTTTCTGCCTGTTTCGGCATTTTGAATTTTACGGTAGTAAGGGAGTCAATCACATATTGATGCCTGATCCTTGTGGCAAAGGCGCATGAGCCCCGCTGCAGAAGATGAGGGACCATATGGCGATAATTACGTTTTTTGTTGACATAAACGCTAAATATATCAAACGGCACCTTCTCCCGGCTAACCAATGCATCATTACTATAGGTCTCTATTATATAGTTGATTTTTATAACAAGCGAGTCGGCTCCCGGTATGATTTTCTCTGTAATCGAAATCTCACGTTGTCTTTTAGGTAAATTAGGATTGAGCGTAAGTTCGTTTCCGGAGACAGACCAGATCCCTGTGCTTTTAAATTTTTTATGGGTATTAGTGAATAAAGGGTCTGATTGCGTGATGGCAAAAGTACCATCTTCATTGAGAGTAAGATTGATACCCGGAGCCCCATAATAACCGGCATATTCAAAGTAAGAATTTTGGCACCAGGCCATAGTATTTAATAAAAAAAGGAAGAGGGAGAGGGATATCTTCATGCATAGGTTATTAGGTGTTGTACGATACAAACGGAATACCTGCTCGATATATTTTGGATAAAAGCAGGAAAGTCAATATGCGATTGCTCATCGGCAGCATCGGATATTGTCCTAATGATAGTACACGGCACTTTATGCTCAAAACAAACCTGTGCCACGGCAGCGCCTTCCATTTCTACGCACAGGATGGTTGGGATAGCATTGTGAAGCGCCGTTTTACGTTCGTTGTCGGCAAAGAATTGGTCGCCGCTAGCTATGTCTCCAACATGCAGGTTAGGGGTAGCGATACCAAATTGTGCCAAAGTATCAGCTCCAATTGTATCTTTTAGCGTGTTATTAATGATAAGTGGACTGATAGCTTCTTTAATTCGTTCCAGTTCGGCTGTGTCAGTCTCAAAAAAGGTCTTGCCTAATAACGGAATCTCAAATTGCTGCATAAGCGGACGGGCATCCATGTCATGCTGATAAAGCCTTTTGGCAATCACTATGTCACCAATGTTCAGAGCAGGGTCAATCGCACCGGCAACACCCGTAAAAATAACTTCATCCACATTAAACACATGGATTAGCGTTGCTACAGTAGCAGCAGCGGCCACCTTTCCCCAACGTGAAAATACCACAACGGTATTCACCCCATTAATAGTTCCTGAAGTATAGGCCCGCATCCCTATAACCCTGCGTACGGGGTTTTGAAGCAAGGCAATCACACCGTCTATTTCCTGGGGCATGGCACCCATGATGCCAATGGTTTTATTGATCATTGATTTTCGATTATTGTTCCAAAGTTACAGGAAAATCCTTCAGATTCTTAAAGAATGGCTTCTTGTGGTGTTTACTGTCTTTAATGGCCCATTCGCCCATGGCATATAGCACGGGGCCTAAAGCAAGTCCCATTTCTGTAAGGGTATAGGTAACATGCGGTGGCACAACAGGTAGTGCTGTACGCAAAACCAAATTATCGTTCTCCAGCTGTTTCAGGTGTTGTATCAGCATTTTTTCGGTAATATGGGGAATAGCCTTTCGTAATTCTCCGTACCTTTTCGCCCCGGTAAGAAGATGGTACAAAATGATGGGCTTCCAGTAGCCGCCTATCTTTTCCATAACGTATGTTACGGGGCATTCCTCGTGGGCAAAACGTTTGTTTTCCTGTATGGTAGAGCTTTCTTTAATCTGTGTCATGGATACATACTTTAGGGTAAGTACTTGTATAAAAGTAAGTACAAATATACATTTGTTCCATCATTAATTAAAAATTTAAACCAATGAAAATAACTGTTACAGGTTCCCTTGGGAATATCAGCAAAAGACTTACAGAACAATTAGTAAATAAAGGGCATGAGGTTACCGTAATCAGCCATAGTCCTGAAAAAGCTTCAGCCATTGAAGCCCTTGGGGCAAAACCTGCCATTGGCTCGGTAGAAGATGAGGCTTTTCTGGCTGATGCGTTTAATGGTGCCGATGCGGTATACGTAATGATCCCGCCAAACTCGCAGGCAGAAAACCTAAAAGAGATCATGAAAAACCTGGCTGATAAATATGCTAAAGCGATTGAAGCTGCCGGAGTTAAATATGTAGCCAACCTTAGTGGAGTAGGAGCGCAAAGTCCTGAAGGCAATGGGCCTTCGAGTGCGTTCTATTTTTCGGAAGGCAGGCTTAACCAATTGGAAGGCGTAAATGTGCTTCACTTGCGTCCGGGGATGTTCTATACCAATCATCACGGTAGCGTAGGCATGATACAGCGCATGGGTTTTATGGGGAATAATTTTAGTGCGGATACCACTGTTATGATGTCGCATCCCCACGATATTGCTGATGCAGCCGCCGAAGCATTTGATGCTTTATCCTTCAGCGGAAAACAAATTCAGTATGTTATCAGCGACGAACTAACAGGTAGCGAACTGGCTAAAACATTGGGAGAGGCTTTCGGTAAGCCGGATCTGCCATGGGTAGTGCTTAATGACGACCAGCTGAAACAGGGAATCATGCAGGGTGGTTTCTCAGCTCACATGGCTGATAATTTTGCCGAAATGGGCAGGGCAATAGGCGAAGGTGGTATATGGGAACCTTACCTGGCTGATAAAGCCAATAATTTCGGGAGCCGAAAGTTTGCCCCGTTTGCTAAAGAGCTGGCGGCTATATATAATAAATAATATTCCTGAACAATTTCCTGCAAGGTTTTCAAAACCTTGTAGGTATTACTAAAATAAATAAGAGCAGCTTTACGCTACTCTTATTGTTATACTGTAGTGCTGTTAGGCGTATTATTAGACTCTTCCAGTAATTTATTAGAGTCATATCCAAACAGGTGGTTTTCCTTTATGATTTCGGCAATACCGGCAGGAAGCATTTCTTCCCAGCCTGTTTTACCTTTATTGATCATTTTAAGTACTTCTCTTGAGAAGATATCAAGGTTGTCAGGATCTACATCGGCGATGTCGACTACTTTTCCGTTGAATTTAAAGAACTTGAACAGCTCTTTCATTCGCGGATGCACCTTGAGGTTTTCAGAATCGATTACGTTGCCGTCCTCATCTTTCATAGGGTACAGGAATACCTTCAGGTCACGGTAAAACAGTTTACCAAAGGCTTCAAGTATACCGCCGCTCAGGTGTCGGTAATACTTCTCGTCAAAGATGTCTACAAGGTTGCTCACGCCCATGGCAAGTCCCATGCGGGCTTTGGTGTAGGCAGAGAAATATTCAACGACTTTATAATACTCCTGGAAGTTGGAGATCATTACGGTCTGTCCCAGAGAGCAAAGTAGCTCGGCACGGTCCATAAAGTCACGCTCATCGATCTCACCCTCAGAACGAAGGTTAGACAGCGTTATCTCAAACACAACCAGTGTTTTGTCTTTATCAACTTTATTTTCTTCAAGGAACATCTTATATGATTTCTCATACATATCCATGTTAACCTTTGTAACCGGGCGGAAACTCCCGCGCAGGGCAAGGATATTTTTTTTGTACAGTACGGCAGCAGGCAGTACGTTGTGTCCTTGAGGGTCAAACATTACCGCATCGGTCATGCCGTTCTTAACCAGCTGAAGGCTCATCAGCCTGTTGTCTACTTCCGAAAAGCGTGGCCCTGAGAAGTTGATGGTGTCAATTTCAAGCTGGTCTTTGTCCAGATGGTCATACAGGTAGCGCAACAGCTTTTTAGGGTCGTTGTATTTGTAGAATGCACCATAAATAAGGTTTACCCCAAGTATACCCAGCGTTTCCTGCTGAAGGCGCGCATCGGTCTCCTTAAAGCGTATGTGGAGTGTGATCTCGTTATAATCTTCGTCCGGCTCAACCTGGTATTTGATACCTACCCAACCGTGGCCTTTGAATTGTTTAGCAAAGTCAATGGTTGCTACCGTGTTGGCATAACTAAAAAATACTTTGCTGGGGTGCTTGTCGCGTTTCAGCCTGCTCTCAATGATCTTAACCTCGTGGCTAAGCATCTTCTTAAGGCGGCTTTCGGTAACATAGCGTCCATCTTCCTCTACGCCATAAATGGCATCGCTAAAGTCTTTGTCGTAGGCCGACATCGCTTTTGCGATCGTTCCTGATGACCCTCCCGACCTAAAGAAATGACGCACTGTTTCCTGGCCTGCACCAATTTCAGAAAAGGTTCCGTAAATATTTTCGTTAAGATTTATGCGAAGTGCTTTATCTTTTATAGAAGGTACATGTGCAATTACCCTGTCGCCCTTTAGGGTTATGTCTTCATTCGTTAATTTCATAGCAGAAAAAGGATATATTGCAAAGTTAGGAAAACACTATGTGTTATAAAACAAATAATGCTATTTTTGTGAAAAAATAACCCATTTTGAAAGTCTGGTTTTTAGGTACGGGAACATCTCAGGGCATACCTGTTATAGGGAGTAATCACCCTGTTTGCCTGAGCAGTGACCCACGTGATAAGCGCCTGCGTGTATCTGTCTGGATACAGTGGGGTAATTCGTCGTACGTTATTGACTGCGGCCCCGACTTTCGCCAGCAGATGCTTACCAGCAAATGCACCAAACTGGATGGCATACTTTTTACCCACGAACATTCTGACCACACTGCCGGTATAGACGATATAAGGCCTTTTGTATTCATGCAGGGCGATATGCCTATTTATGCCGAGAACCGTGTAATAGAAAGCCTTAAAAAACGTTTTGAATATATATTCGAAGTAGAGAATCGCTATCCGGGAGCACCATCGGTGCATGTTCATGAAGTTGATGTAAACACACCTTTTGTGCTCGACGGGGAAACCGTAGTTCCCATAAGGGTAATGCATGGCAGCCTTGAGATACTGGGATACAGGATTGGCGATTTTGCCTATCTCACCGATGCCAAGACCATTGCAGCTGAAGAAGCGGAAAAGCTTAAAGGCGTTAAGGTACTGGTAGTAAGTGCCCTTCGCGAGACGCCGCACGATACCCATTTCAATCTTCAGGAAGCGCTTGATTTCATCGAACAGGTTAAGCCCGAAAGAGCCTATCTGACTCATATAAGCAGTCTTATGGGTTTTCACGCCGAAGTGCAGGAAAAATTGCCAAATAATGTATTTTTGGCCTACGATAATTTACAAATAACTATATAACTCATACCATGAAAAAGAATCTTTTCTTATACCTTTTCATTTTTGCTTTGCTTATCAATGTATTTACATACATGTTCTTTACCAATAAACAAAAATATGAAGACCAGCGTATAGAAAAAATGGAAGCAGGTGTTAAAGCTTCAAAAGAAAAACTTGAGGCCGAAAAAGCCAAAATGGCTGAGGAAAATTATTTTACACTTGAAAATAATGCAAACGCCCAGACTTATTTTGAAGGTCAGGATATAAATGCAATTGCCATTAAGGTAAGGGATGCTATTTATAAACAAAATATAAATCCGTCAGGGAATCCGCTTGTTGGTTATCCTCCAATGGATGGGGGTAAACCGTTTACAATTGCAAAAATAAAAGTGCTTAACCACAGGTGGATTATTGCCGATTTCTCTAATGGACTGCGTTGGGGTGAAGTTATGCTTAAATATTTTATTGAAGATGACGGATCGGTTACTTTACAAAGAACGGATTCTGTTTTATATGACTTCAAGCCATATTAATATTTTTTGTACTTTAGATACCCTCTAAAAATTTCGATTATGAAGAAACTGACCCTGCTTTCGGCAATCACACTGCTTTTGTTTTCCTGCGACGGAATTTTCAAAGAAAGAAAGAATGATGATGCGGATGCAATTAGTGATAAAAATGTAGTTTTAGGCACCGATAAGGATGCTCACGGCTGTGTTGCGTCGGCGGGTTACAGGTGGTCGAAGCTTAAAGAAGAGTGCATCAGGGTTTTTGAAGACGGATACCGCCTTAACTCTATCGAGGAACTAAAAGGAGAGAGCATGGCAAAAAGTGCTTTTGTGGTTTTTGAAGAAGAAGGTGACAGGGCCGAATTATACCTGCCGGATGCTGATGAATCGGTAATGCTTACAAGAGAAAAACAGGGAACTCCTTATAAGGGCGGACAATGGTCGCTTGAACTCCAGAAAAAATACAGCCTTAAGAAAAACGGACACCTGCTTTATGCCGGTGCCGAAATTCAGGAAGGCCAGATAACGGGCGACGACAGGGCAGAGACCTATTAGTAAGCAGTATTCAGTCACAGTTTTTCAATTGGTTACTAAATATTCTGTCATTTCGACTGTAGCGCAGCGGAATGGAGAAATCTCAAAAGAAAAATCCCATAACACACGTTATGGGATTTTTTTATGTGCTGGCGCGACGTAACGGCCTCCGTATACTAGGAATACAAAAAAGAGGGTCCTTGCAGAAGCCCTCTTTCTAAACTAACCCAACAAACGTGAATGATCAATTCGCGTATACTCTTACATAATCTATTATAAATTCCTGGGGGAATATGCTGTCATCAACATCAGGGCCGCCAAAATTGCCGCCAACGGCCGTATTTAGTATAAAATAGAACGGTTGGTCATAAGGCCATACTTCTACACTTTTATTTTCGGGAACATATGTATAAACCGATTTTCCATCTACAAAAAATTCCATCTTGTCTGCTGTCCAGTTCACCCCATAGGTATGAAAACCTTCTTCTATATTAGCTATTGGTGTTTTTTTAGAGCTGGCATTGTCACCGTGGTGCGCTTTTGTATGTAGTGTTGTGTAGGCAGTATGAGGTTCACGCCCTACGTATTCCAGAATATCTATTTCTCCTGCCAATGGCCAGCCCACCTGCTTTATGTTCGAACCCAGCATCCAGAATGCAGGCCATATACCATGGCCTACAGGCAGTTTCGCACGGGCCTCCATGTAGCCATATTTAAATTCTTTTTTACCGGCTGTTGTTATGCGTGTAGAGGTATACTTATCGCCTTTCTTTTTTGTAGTGATGATAAGATTACCGCCTTCGAGCCTGTGATTAGCTTTGGTATAGATCTGACGTTCGTTATTACCCCATCCGCATACATTAGGGCAGCCATCGCCAAGCTCATAGTTCCATACTTTCTCATTCAGCGATTTGCTGTCAAAGTTCTCTTCCCATACAAGTTTTCCTTTTTTTACCTGCGCCGATGCCAGAGTAACGGCGAATAGTAGTAACAGGGATGTTTTTTTCATATTCATTCTTATTTTGAATAGCTGAATGGTGCTTCAAGCTTAGTGGAAGAGTTTCCTCCCACAAATACTTTAAAATCGCCTGGTTCGGCTTCCCATTTATTATTGGCTGTATAAAATTCTATTGTCTTTTCGTCTATGGTAAATGTTACTGTTTTGTTTTGTCCTGCTTTTATTTCAGTCAATTCGAAACCTTTGAGTTCCTTTACCGGTCTTGTTACTGACCCTATAATGTCTCTTATGTACAACTGTACAACTTCTTTACCATCAGTAGTACTTGTGTTTTTTACATCTATGCTAACAGTGATATGTCCTTTTTGTCCAAATGCGTTAGCGCTTAGCTTCAGGTTTGAATATTCAAATGTAGAGTAGCTCAATCCGTAGCCAAAAGGGTAGAGGGGTGCATTGTCAATATCGGTATAATGTGCCCAGAATACACTTTCGGTAGGGCCATCACCACCGGGTCTTCCGGTAGATTTATGATTATAATACAAGGGCAGTTGGCCAACAGCCTTAGGGAAACTCATAGGTAGCTTGCCGCTTGGGTTATAGTCGCCATACAGTACCTGAGCAATGGCATTTCCGCTTTGAGTACCCAGGTGCCATGCTTCAACAATCGCCGGAACATTTTGAGCGGCCCATGGAATGATCAGAGGCCTTCCGTTGGTAAGTACCAGTACAATATTAGGGTTCGCTTTATAAACCGTTTCCAGCAATTCCTGCTGCACACCAGGTAATCCGAGTTCGGCCCTGCTGCGGCCTTCGCCTGTTTGCAAACCGTGTTCGCCAAGTACCATGATAACTACATCGGCACCTTTTGCAGTAGCAACGGCTTCGTTAAAACCGCTTTTGTCGGTCATGTTTATTTTGGTTTCCACAATAAATCTCGGTTCGCCTAAAACCACATCGGCTCCTTTTGCATACCTTACGGTATTGCCGGTATATTTGGCAAGCCCTTCAAGAACTGATATAGCGGTACCATCGTCAGCGCCTATTCTCCAGCTTCCAAGAGGGCTGGTTTTATCATTGGCTAATGCACCAATAACAGCAATCTTCTGTCCCTGTTTTTTCAACGGAAGTAGGTTCTTTTCATTCTTCAGCAAAACGATCGATTTTTTGGCGACATCAAGCACCCCGTCATGAAACTCCGGTTTGCCTACCGTAGCTGCCTCACGGGCTTCGTCGCAGTATTTGTATGGGTTGTCAAATAATCCCAGCTGAAATTTTACTTTTAGTATGCGTCGTACCGAATCATCTATCTTGTCTTCAGATACTTTACCTTCGCGCACCAGTGCTGCAAGATGCTCTACATAGCCATACGATTCCATATCCATATCGCTACCGGCATTGGCAGCTTGTTCTGCGGCCTGCTTAAGGTCCTTAGAGTATCCATGGGCAATCATTTCGCCCATAGAGCCCCAGTCACTCACTACAAAGCCCTGAAAGTTCCATTCATTTTTAAGCAAATCCCTCTGTAGCCATGTATTTCCTGTAGCAGGTATGCCATCAAGCTCATTAAAAGAGTTCATGAATGTAAGTGCACCGGCATCGGCAGCAGCTTTAAAAGGAGGGAGTATGATATTGTGAAGCGTGTTATGGCTCACATCAACGGTATTATAGTCTTTACCGGATTCGGCAAACGAATAACCTGCAAAGTGCTTAACGCAGGCAGCAAGGCTAAATTCCCCCAGGTCACCCTGAAAGCCTTTAACGCGTGCTACGGCAATACGACTGTTAAGGTAAGGGTCTTCTCCGGCACCTTCCATAACGCGGCCCCAGCGTGCATCGCGCGAAACATCTACCATTGGGGCAAATGTCCAGTTAAGGCCGGATGCAGCCGACTCGGCAGCGGCGATCTCAGCCGATTTTTGTATTGCATCCAGATCCCAGCTTGCTGCTTCGGCAAGAGGAATGGGGCTTATGGTTTTGTATCCGTGGATAACGTCATATCCAAAAATAACAGGAATACCCAGCCTGGTTTCTTCTACAGCAATTTTTTGTAACGCTTTAACGTCTTTTACACCTTTTACATTAAGCATGGAGCCTACCCATCCTTTTTTAAGATGTTCATATTTTTTTGCGGCCGAGCCATCTTTTGGCACCGGTCCGGTAACATTCCAGAAGCCGTTGTACTGATTCATCTGGCCCACTTTTTCTTCGAGGGTCATAAGGCTTAAAAGCGAATCGACTTTACGGTCAATGGATGATTTGTTTTTTGGAGGTTTTGCTACATCCTGTTTTGCAGAGCTGCAGCCCAGTGCGAGCACCAGCAATGCCGGAAAGATGTATTTAGCTAAATTATATTTCATTATAATTTTTTAAAAGCCAATAGGAGAGAACCCTGCAAACGCAGGGTTCCTTCTACTGGTAACTGTGAATTTAGAATAGATGTAGAATATTATTTGAAGACTTTTACATAATCAACCTCCATGGTTGACGATACAAAGCCCGGAGCAATCGTACCTCCAAGGTTTCCTCCCATGGCCACATTCATGATCAGGAAGAAATCTGCATTAAATGGAGTACCTGCTGTATTAGCATATGTATGGAAAGGAGGATTATCATCTACCGACCATGTAATCGAGGTTGGGCTCCATATCAGTGTGTAGACATGGAAGTCTGTAGATGCTCCAGGAACCGTTGTATCGTTGCTAATACCGTTTCCACCTGAGTTACCTTCCATATGCAATGTTCCTAATACATGATCCTGATTATTGCCTACGTGCTCCATAATGTCTATTTCGCCACATTTAGGCCATGGCTGTTGCTGATAGTTAGCACCCAGCATCCATAATGCCGGCCAGGTACCGCTTCCGGTTGCCAGTTTGGCTCTTATTTCTACTTTTCCATAAGTAAAATCGTACAGTCCTTCTGTTTTAAGACGGGCAGAAGTATAGTTTTTACCTTCATAGTTTTCAGCTTTTGCAGTGATCTTAAGTGATCCACCTTCTACAACAGCATTTTCAGACCTGTAGTATTGCTGCTCATTATTACCCCATCCATTGCTTCCTGTGCCTATGTCATAAGTCCATTTGGCAGGATCTGGAGCACCGTCAGTATTAAATTCGTCAGACCATACAAGTTCAGTATAATCAGTGTCACCACCACCTTGCTGCTCGGCAATTGTTTTGGTTGTAAAGATGTGGTACCATGCCAGTGCAGGATTACCCTGCATTACTACTCTTACATAGAGTTCAGTATCAGTAATCTTCATGATCTCATAGATTACATTAGTACCTATATAG
>NZ_JBTKVX010000035.1:0-25959 GCF_054457175.1 Flavobacterium hauense | reverse complement strand
GCGTTGGCTCCAATTGCTGCAGCGGCAGCTGTGTTGTGGTAGGTCACCGTTAAGCCAGCCTGGCCGTTAACTATCTCGGCTCCGGCTATCGTAAGGTCAAAATAAGCGCGACCGTCAAAGTTGTCGGCGCACGATTCAAGGGGGAATGGCTGAGAAACAATTGGTGGCGAAATCACATCAATAACAAAATCAGTAGTCCCAAATAAAGCTGGATTATCGGTTGTTTCCATACGGATATAAACCGTTGCCTGACTGCCCGAGTTTACTGCAAACGCAGCAGGGTCTGAAACAAAATCATTATCATCCTGAGCTCCTGATGCCGTATTGTGAAAAGTAATATTATAATCAGCAGCAGTCCTGCCGTTAAGAATTTCTGTTTCAAAAGTATTCAGGTTAAATACGACCGAATTTTGACCGGACGGTGCGCATACCTCTATATCTTGCGGCTTATGCGGCTGACAATCAACAAGTGTAAGCGTAATAGGTATAATATCATAACATGTAGGAGAATAAAAATCATATATCCTTACATAGGCTGTTGCACTACCCGAAATAAAATTAACAGGATCAACAATTGCATCTGTTTCAGCATCGGCATCAGCCAGTGAGTCATAAAAATCATAATCATAATCGGCTGTTACTGCTGTTGTGGCCTGAGTAAGATCAAATGTACCTGTTGTTCCATTTGCACAGATATACAGTTCATCTTCTACATCCTGAGGCTCAATTCCGGTTCTTAATATCACTGACTCAATATACTCATTATTGGTTTCATCAGTTTCACGCACTGTTCCTACTCCTGCCCCATTATCATCTATCACAAACTTTAGCGTAAAGTTATTCGGTATTCCCGGAGGCAAAGTCACATTTAAAACACCTATTTCAGAACTCTCAATTGCAATATCATTTGCTGTAGCTGTAGTTGCTATCAAAGTATCATCGGCATAAACAGCAATAGGAGTATTTGCAGGAAGTATGTCAGTAGCATTATAGTTTTTAGCCATATAAACCAGCTGCAGGTCACGGTTGAGGCATACCTCGTTACCGCTCAAAAATATCATCTCAATACTTGCATCGGGCAATTCACTGTTTATTACTGTAACTATATTATTCATTATAATACCATCCTGTCCCGAGGTAAGTGATACATCCAAATCGGTGTCTCCTACATTTATGTAGCTTTGAATATTGTAAAAATCAATATCCATATTCCAAAGGTCAGAAGCGCCTGTGAAACTATTAGTTCCATTAAAAGCGTTATTGGCAGGGTTCAATGGAGGGTTACTTAAAACAGATCCATTAACATTTACTGTTTCGTTAACTGCTATACTATTATCACCTTCCCATGCAAGGAAACCAATTTTGGCTCCGGTATTACTTATGACATTAAGGTTATCCAAATATATATTGAGTAATGGATTTTGCGCATCTACTCCCTTAAAGCCATCATAAACAGCAACCTGATTATAAGGTAATGAATTATCGTTATAAATTATGATAACTGACCATCCGGCAAAGTTGATTGCAGAATAACAATAATCCGTATCATCTGCAATAGTTTGTGTAATATCAAGATCAGACAATGTATAAGTTCCGCTGCTGGCAACAATACTTGTAACATCGGCAAAAGCACCAAATGAAGGCTTAGGATTATTAGCACTTACTGAAATTGTTGAATAAAATGTTCTTTGAGCTGTAACATCAATATTGTTGAGCTTTACATCAAAATCGCCTAATCCTGATCCTGCCCAATAAAGATATGCAGCTACAATTGTCTGACCAGGCTGCAGACTTAATGCAGCCGAAGACTGCGTTAATACTCCACACTCATCACTAACAAGTATTCCCGCGTTTTCTTGGAGATTCAATGTATTTCCAATAGCGGTGTAGTCATATTTTCCATTAAACTGTCTGTACAATGAAAAGGGCACCCCTTTCTGAACATTAAATGTAAAAGTCCTTACCGTTGTACACCCCTGGTATGTTGTTGTTAAAGTAAGCGTAATTAAGCCTTCCTGTACAGAAGTGTATGTTATACTCTTACCATATAGTATGGCTCCTCCCCCAAAATCCCACTGATAAATTACAGCAGCAGGATTGATACCCGCAGGATCAACATCTGCAGTAAGCGATATGGGGCGTGCAAAATCAATCGTATAAATATTGTTTGCAAAAGCCGATGGCGTTACCTGAGTGAGGCTCGCCGGAAGTTCACTGCAACCGGTTTGTGCATTAGCATGACCGGAGAATAGTAACAGGAACATCAGTATGTATATGTATGCCTTTTTCATCAGCTTAATTTTTCAATTTAGAGTTAATGCAACCAAACACTGCATTAGAAAAGAATAGCAATTCTTATTATTTTTTTGCAGATTACTGCCCAGACAATCATCTGTTTTATATAACCATAAAAGTGAGGCCGGTTTACCAGCCCCACTCAATATAATTTAATTTTTTAAAATAGGCAAAGGTTAAGGTGGCTTCCTAAACACTATAAATCAGCCACCTCACCCTTACAAACAAGCTACCTAATCTTGTCTGTTTATATAAATCCATCCGGTTTTACTTTCATTATTCTTTAATTCAAGAACGTAGAAATAAGTACCCGTCGGAAGTTCACTACTTGAATCAGTTTGTCCAGACCACTGATTTGTATAATTACGCTGCTCATAAACCTTGTGGCCATATCTGTTGAAAATGCTTAATTTTTCAACATCCATACCTCTAAGATCCAGATTATCGTTAATGCCATCGTTGTTTGGAGATATACCTCTTTGTACTTCACAAAGCACATTAAACACTTCAAACTCTTCGGTTACTGTACATTGTCCTGAGGTTACGATTACAGTAAATGTAACAGGCAGTGTAACATTTGGATGAGCTGCAACATATTCTTTTACATTAAAAAGCTCACTATCGTTACCTACTGTATTACCATCCTCATCTTTCCATACATAACTTGCTGAAGAAGCATCATACGAATTATTTACAGGAACAACCTCCAACCATAATGCATTGTTACGGCATCCATCTTCAATGGTTGCACTTAAACCATCCTCAAGCGTAAGGGTAAATGAGCTTGTGCCATTTACTTCACAATCCTGCTGTGCAATGTATGTATACGTTATAACATATGTTCCGGCCTGGCTTGCAGAAACATTTACTGAACCATCGGCAGAATTTATGCTGATATCAGCGCTATCAGTAGTAAATGTCCCACCTGTAGCAAATCCTGCAGCCAACTGCGGAGTTACAATAGCTGTTCCCAGACAGTAAGCTACCGCTTCATACGTAAATGATGTAACCGGATCTATTGAATCTTTAACCATAATTGAAGCAGTATAAGTAGCTGCAGCAGTACAGTTAAGAGCGTCTTCTGTTATTTGATAATCAACGTTATGCATTCCTTCAGCAGCACCACTAAGATCAATTACCCCTGTTTGGGCATCTACTGTCAGGGTAGCTGATGAATAAGTTCCACCAGTTACAAATCCTGTTGATGGTACAGGTTGTGCATTTACTGCTAATACACAAACATCTGCATAGCTAAAGCTTATTGATGGCTGCGATGCAACGGTAATGTTTATTGTAGCTGTAAAGCTATCTGCACCGATACAAGTATTTGCATCAGCATTTACCGAATAACTAATACTGTGTGTTCCTACACTAGCACCTGTAAGGTCAAGTTCTCCTGTTAGTGCATCAACCGTTAAGGTAGCCGATGAATATGCTCCACCTGTTACAAATCCGGTTGGTAATACAGGCTGTGCACTTGCTGCCAACTCACAAACATCTGCATAGCTAAAACTTATTGATGGCTGCGATGCAACGGTAATGTTTATTGTAGCGATAAAGCTATCTGCACCGGTACAAGTATTTGCATCAGCATTTACTGAATAACTGATATTATGTGTTCCTACGGTAGCACCTGTAAGATCTATAACACCTGTTAATGCATCTACCGTTAAGGTAGCCGATGAATATGCTCCACCTGTTACAAATCCGGTTGGTAACACAGGTTGTGCATTTGCTGCCAACTCACAAACATCTGCATAGCTAAAGCTTATAAACGGCTGTAGTGTAGCAGTAATTTCAATAGTTGCTGTGTATGTATCAGCTGCAGTACAAGCATTTGCATCAGCGTTTACGGTATAATCAATATTATGTGTTCCTACTGTGGCACCTGTAAGGTCAAGTTCTCCTGTTAGTGCATCTACCGTTAATGTTGATGAAGCATATACCCCACCTTCTACAAATCCGGCAGGAAGCACAGGCAACGCATTTGCAGACAACACACAAGTATCAACATAACTGAATGTTATAGCCGGAGCAGTTGTTGCATCAATAATTACAGTAGCATCGTAAGAACCTCCTGTAACACAATTGGCATCTGCCAGTGTATAAGTAACCACATAAGTCCCCGGCTGCGTTGCCGTAAGGTCTATTATACCGGTTGTTGCATCTACAGTAATAGTAGTGTCTGTAACACTATAAGTACCTCCATCTGCAAATCCTGTTGCTTTAACAGGCTGAGGGTTTTGAAGTGCAATTGTACAAATGTTAGCATCATAAGAGAATTCAATTACAGCTGTAGTATTAGGAACCACTATTGTTTTGAACGAATCCGTAATATAACATCCTGTTACAGTATTCTCAGTACGAACATATACAGTATGATCGTTCACAGCAGCATATGAAGCCGGAGTAGCAATAGCATCTGCAGCATCTCCTGTTTCAGCTAGCAACTGAGTTTCATAATAGCTAACAGCATAATCAGCAGCATTCACTACATTATCTAATATAGCTGTAGTATTTAATCCTAAATCGAAAGATGCATCTGCAGTCGAAGAACATAACGTAAGATCTGCCGGAGCATTTACAAGCGTTTCAATGTTATCAAAGAATTCAATTGCTATCTCATCGTTTGTAGTACATCCTGTTGTTATAACTGTTGCAATAACTTTATAAGTTCCCGGTTCGGTTACAGTATATGATGAAGCTGTAGCACCATCGATCACAACATTATTTTTAGTCCATACAAAGTTGAAATATGAAGTACTAAGCTTAGTATCAAGTAATTTATCACCACTAAAACACACTGCGTTGTTTGTGCTTACCAAAAGGTCTGCACCAAAATTAATGCGTCCTACATCGAAGCTGTTGGCATCAAGGAAAATCGCTGAATCATAATTTCCGTCATTAGTCTCGGCGATTACCATCTTAATGCGGTATGTCTCACCCGGTATAACAGGAGCCTGAACCAATAGCGGTTTTGTATGGCCCATAAAGTTATCTGCTGCTGCATATCTTGATACACCTTTGTATCCATCATATAGTTTATCAAAGAATTCAGGATTACCAGCTACACAGTTACTACCATTTACAGTATAATTAAATTTACTGTCTCTGGTCGTGCTTACAGATACGGGTAAATTAGTTCCCGGTAATGTAGCAAGGTTTATAGTGTTTCCAGCCTGATCTGTCAGGAAGAATGCAAATGCATCGGCATATTGGCACTGAGTATAACCAAAATCTTCTGAAGCAAACAGGTATTCGAACGACATTTCTGTACCATAGGCCATGAAGTCGAATTCTATAGATGTAGCATTGTAGAAGTTAACCAATCCAGGTGAACTACCTGATGCAGACACATAATCATACAGATCCTGGTCTCCTAACCAAAGCGTCGCATAAGGCGATACCGTCTGGATATAGTTAGCAGATTGTATTGTAGTTTTAGGTCCTGTAGCGCTGCCTGCTTTTCCTGTGGAAAGGATTATACCACTCTGGAAAGGGAAATCAGCCCCATTAGCACTAAAATAGCCTATACCGTTATGAGCTGCTCCATAGTTTGTACCTGTAGTATAGTTCAGGTTAGAAACCTGTGCACAGTTTTCGTTTACAAGTACATCACTTATCAGCTGTTCCTCAGTATATGTTGTCTGATTAATTGTCAACGCTTTGTTTGGAGTAGCGATACAAATATCAAAACGTGTATCGTTTGCCGCTGCATAGTTTGAGAATATCCTTAACTTGTAAGTAGTGCCTACAGTTAGATTATTTAAAAGCACATCATTATTGTTAGCGCCGTTACCTGTTATAAAGAATGTGGTATTATATTGAATATTATTACCCTGTGTACATAACACCTGCGTAAGGTTGTTACATGTACCGCTATATAACACTTTGCTCAGGTTTTGGGTCGTAGTACTTGATCCGTCCCTGTTGTTGATGTAAAGTATATGCGAAGTTGCCGTTGCAGTAAATTCAAACCATACGTCATCATTAGCATAAGCAGCTATACCACATACGTTCGACTGAGGCGATGCAGTAGCTCCCAATAAAGTAGCACTGTATGGTGTGGTGCAATATCCTGTAGAACTTACTGGAAGTACATAAGCCGTTTCACAGTTGTCGTTTGTGATTTGGGTATAGAATGTTTTTGGTAATGTCCATGAGCTCTTGCTTGTATCACTACAAACCGACCTTACATAAAACGTATATCTTCTACCCGGTATAAGGCTGTTCAAAGTAAATGGATGTGCAGATACTATCGTTCCTACAGTTGTTGCTGTTGGAGCAGGTTCACCTGCAGGTACAGCAAATACTTCCCATAATGCAGCAGTTCCAGCTTCTGTCCAGTCAATAGTAATAGACCCTGATGTGTTTGCTGTAGTAACAACATTCTGTGGCTTAGGACAAGCTACAGGTGTACATGTAGCCGTCCCGGAATATACCGGAACTGAAATTGGCTGTATAACAGGCGATACACCTTTAGTATATCTATATACCACTTCGTCATAAGAATCTAAAACAATTACTTCAGCTACATACTGATCCCATGTATTATAATCCCAGTTAAGAGTAAATGGAATACCCGGACACATAGCCACTGTACCTGTATTGTTTAATGCAAAAGCACTGATAGTTCCAACCAAAATACCATTTTGCGATACCTTAAGATTAGAGAAGGTACCACTTCCGCTAGTAGCTGTAATGGTAAATTTATAATTACACCTGTCCTGAGCAGGACAAACCGTTGTATTAAATACAAACGGACCTACCCATCCGCTTTTGCTTGTCGCAGAACAATAAGCACGAACATAATATTCATAAAGCGTAGCAGTATTTAAGTTCTGGGCGTTATAAGTATTAGAAGAAACAAGAACACCATCAGTAGTTGGCACACCGCTGTTAGCTGTCTGTACTTTTATTTCCCACTGCGTTTCCTGATATCCTGTTGCCCATGATAATGTTGCCGTGTTATTACTGTAATTAGACCCTGTAAGCGCTGTTGGGGCAGCACATGCAGGAATATCTTCAATAATAAAATCATCAATAAAAAGGGTCCATGAGAATAAATTACTCTGAGGAGTATGTAAAGCAATATTTACAGGTCCTGTATATCCATTCAGATAGATGATCTTTTCTACATACGTACCGCTGGTAAGCGTTTCGACAGGACTTAACGTATTTGTGAAACTCGCAACTGCTGTTCCTGTTGTAGAAAGCTTAACTTCCATTTCAGCCGGATAACCCGATGAAACAACCCTGTATTTATATCGTAACCTTTGGTTTCCATTTAACTGTACAGTAGGGCTTATAAGCCAGTCATTGTTACCATTTGGCGTACTTACCGGAGCATACTTACTCAAAGACGCACATTGGTCTCCTTCAAACATAAAGTAAGTAGTGCTGGTATTCCATTTAAGGTTATCATTATTGGCATCTACAATCGTCCAGCAATTTTTACTTGGAGATGTAGAGTTGAATGTCTCGGTAAACGGAGGTAATATTGTTCCACATGCCGTTATAAGCCTTGTGGCAGCCTTTACCCAGATACTTTTATTTGAAGAAGTACATACCGACCTTACATATACATCATAACCTGATGTAGCAGCCAGGTTATTTACAGTATATGTAGGCAGGGTAGTTGTAATACCGGCAACGCTTTCCGCAGGAAATGGTGCTCCCATCGGTAATATAAGTACATTCCACTCGGTAGCTGTTCCGGTTTCCTGCCAGTTTATAGTTCCACCACTAGTAGTAATACCTGCATAAGTTATATTTGTCGGAACCTTACAGTCAACCACTTTTATTGATACATTATCGATAGAAGCCGGCGGTTGTACCCCGTTAATTGCATCATTTCTCCATTCAAAGATCAAACGCATTGTCTGGCCTGCAAACTGAGTTGCATTAAGCATGTATGCATACGGCTGAAAATTCGTAGAATTATTGAATTTATCAGCAATTCTTATTTGGGTTGCACTAGCATTTATACCCGTACCCGCAACAGGGTTAAAAGTCGCAGGAACAGCCCATACATAAAAATAATCATTGATCTCTCCTACACCTTTCCAGTCGAAAGAAATCCCAATGTTTGTTGTTCCTGCCGGAATAATTAAATCCCTGTAAGCATGAACAATAGATGACTGAGTAATGGTATAAGCATTTGCAGCACCATTGTTGTTACTTACATATAGGGATTTCTGGCCGCCATTATTTGCGGCATTGCCTACAAACCATTTATTAAGCTGTGTACCGGTACTCATAGACCAGCCCACAGTTGAAGACTCGAAGTTATCTGTAAGGGGAAGTGTTGCCGCTTCCTGGAACGTCGTGAAATTATATGGACCAATCCAGTTACTCTTTGTAGCTCCACAGTTTGACCTCACATAATAAGTGTAAGGCGTAGACCCTGTTAATCCTGTAATAGGAATTGGCGATGCTGCTCCTGTATGTGTCACCACATTTGTATTAGGCGCTGTAGTACTCCCCGGGATCAGGTTAATATCCCATGAACCTGTTGTAGTTCCGGTAATTGTAATATTTGCGGTATTCGCACCTGTTGCAACTCCTGTCGAAGCAGTAGGAGGCAAACATCTTTGAATTATGTTAATATCATCCAGAGTAAATCGCTCACCCTGAAGTGTAGCGCCATATTGCGTATCTTTCTTTATAAATGCCAGGAATACGTTCTGATTAGCGTAAGCAGCCAAATCTACTGTTTGTTTATAACAGGCGATCTGGTTGCCGGGATTCATTTCATTCTCAGTCCATGTTTTTACCAGGGTAAAAGTAGAAACATCAGTTTGAGATGTAGTTGAAACCCTTAACTCATAAATACTGCCATTTTGAGCAGGATATGTCTGTAGGGCATAAAACGTCAAATCTGCATTGGGAGGCAAAACCACCTGAGAGGTTACAAGCCATGCCTGTGATGTATTACCCTGCCCTATTAAGGCATTCGATACAAAGGCACCCGTCGTACCCTGACATGTAGTTCCGGTTGAGTTAACCCAGGCCGGAGTGGTACCGGCTGCTCCATTGAGCAATGTAAATTTTCCCCAGTTGGAAGGTATCCCATTTTCAAAATTCTCAGTCCATTGACCATAGGATTTTCCAAATGTAAAAAATAACATCACCATCAGTAGTAATGTAATTTTTCTCATAGTTAATTAGTATTTAGTTTTTAAGTAGTTAATAGCATTCAAAAGTAAATTTTATATTAAATAAAATGCAATAACACTACTAGACAAATACTGAACAAACTAAAAACAATAAATATTTAATGTTTTGATTTACAATAAATTAAATAAAACAACTCACTAGACTTTAAAAATTATCATAATGAAATGTAATTTTAACAACCAATTAATCAAAAAATAACTAAATCTTCATAAATTCATTTTGACATGATTTTTTTATCTTAAAAATTACACCGATAAAATTTTAATATTTGTTTCCAGATAAAATATAAATTCAAAATGCCTTTACTTAGTGGATCAGGCTTACAAAATCGTCCAGATTTTGCTCACTATCTAAATTTAGTTTTTTACGTATGCGGTATCGGGAAGTATGAAGGCTTTGCATTGTTATGTTCAGCAAGTTTGAAACTTCATGAAGCGACATTCCGATTTTGATGTAAGCACAAATTCTTATATCAGTATTCGAAAGCTGCGGATAAGCGGTCTTGATCTTTTCAAAAAAGTCAGGATGCACTTTTTCGAATACTTCCCTGAATTGTTCCCAGTCTTTCTCCTGGTTCTGATTTTGATAGAGTATGGATTTAAGATCGGATTCAATATCAGTTTTAGACTTTTTACTTCTTTCGAGCAAATCGGCTATTTCGATCATTAGCTTATTCTTTGCTATCAGCTGCACACTAATACTCGTTATTTCACGATTTTTCAAGTCCAGTTCCAATTCCTGCTGCTGCGATTTAAGCTTTAGTAATTCATTTTCGGCTTTTTCTTTTTCATTGTTTATCTGTTCCCTCATTATGCCTTCCTGTAGCTTTTCATTCTCAAATTTGCTGATTTTTAATGTTTTTTTATTTCCATTATAAAACAACCAAACTATTCCAATTATTAAAAGTGAGATTAAAACAGTGAATACAATTGAAAAAGTAAGGTAATTACCTCTTTCTTTTTCAATATCATATTTGCTTCTTAACAGGTTTTTCTCCAGTTCAGACTTCTCAAATTCATTGGTCCATTTCAGCTCTTCAATTTTTTGCTTGATCTCCGATCCGTATACACTATCCTTCAGCTTATAATAGTTGCTTGTATAATCGGCATACTCTTTATATTTATTTTCTGCTTTTGCTATTGCTGCTAATTGCTGCAGAGCATCCAGTTTACCTCTTGGAAAATTCATGCTCTTAGTAAGTTGAATTTGTTCTTCAAGATAATTTTTAGCTTTTGTTAGCTCATTGGTCTCCGAATATACAATACCATAATTTAGAAAAATCCTTTCTTTTAGCCTCGTATTGTTTATTTTTTCAGAAAGTACAAGTGCCTCATTAAGCATTGTAAGGGATGAATCAAAGTTCTTAAGACTGGATTCTATGTTACTCAGGTTAATCATAGTACTTACTACATTAACCGTATCTTTTAGATTAGTAAAAGACTCTAAACATTGTTCCTGGTATTTTTTAGCTTTTACAAAATCTTCTTTGATCATGTAAACATTACCCATATTCCCATAAAATACAGCCATCCCCCTATTGTCACCTGATATCTTATAAATATCAAAAGATTTATTAAAGTTTGAGATACTGTTTTCAAAATCTCCCATCTCGAAGTATAATATCCCTAAACCATTGTAGGTCACCGGCAGATTTACGGGATCATTTTTCTCTTCGAAGTAATCCCGTGCTTTTAAATAATAATTAATTGCTTCGGTATACTCATTTTGCAATACATAATATTTACCAAGAATTATAAAGAGTTTATGCCTGTAGTGCTCATCTGCCAGTTTATCGGAATAGGACAAGGCAAGCTCACTGTCTTTTAAAACCTTGTCTTTGGCACCTGTGTTTACATCAAGTAATGTTCTGTAATAATATCCTTTTAAAAAAAGAGTATCATTTTGTGTGGTCTTTGCTTTTGTGATTACCTGGTTAACAATTTTTTTTGCTTCAGTAACATTCGTAGTCGCAATAGACTCAAAATTTATATCATCTTTATTGCTATTGTAGTCAATCTCATTTTTTTTCTCACTACATGCTGTTATCAGGCATAAGAAAATCAATACCCTTAAAAACTGCTGTATTTTTATAATTTTCATATTCAAAATCTTATGGGGGATTATTAGTGCAATATGAAAGTTAAATTTAAAGATGTAGTTGTCACATCATATTAAATATTTCATTGCAGGACTGAAAAGAAATTTAAAATTTAAATAACAGCGCCGAAAATAGTATTAATTATCTTGATAAAAAAGTTTTATCCCTTCACATTTGAATCCTCTAAAGTATTTCACTGCAAGGGTGTTGAATTTGCATTACAGCTTCATTAAACAAGACACATGCTTTTAGCACAGGCCTTTTATAGATAATTCTATTTTTCTTTTCTAAAATTAAAATGCTGGGTAGCAGTAAAGAAATCCCTAAAAACCTGGTTAATACCATGATTTGTCACTGATGCTTTTACTCCCATAAGTTGGTGCAGTTTAATTATCATTACTATTAGTTCCTCAACTACTTTTTCTCCAAATGCATGGACCTCCATAATAAATTCTGCTTCCAGTGAGCCGTTATCTAAAAGTATCTGTTCTGTTTTTTTAGCATAATGATTCACTTTTTCGACGGCTTCAATAAGATAAGCCTCCATTTCCTGCTGAAGAGCAACTTTTTTAATCGCAAGGCTCTCGTCGAGATAATGCTGCGCCATGCCCAGATAATTCACGAGCAATGTCAAATCGGCAAAAGTTTCAAATGGGATACGGCTGATATAATCATCACTATAAAACCTGTTATAGACAAAACTTCTTTGTTCAGGAACATACTGTTCTGAAACTTTAAAGCTATGAGAAGCCGTAGCTACCATGCCCATCGACTTCCAGGTCGGTATGAGTTCGACCTGCTCCGGATCAAGTACAAAAGATAAAAATTCAGGTTCTCCATTTTCATCAAATAACGGTTTTCCATTTTCGACAATTTGGGCATTTAAGGTAAAATGAGAAAGATAAGGCGCACCTGTCGCATAATTCCACAAGCCATTGATAAAGTACATATCTCCTCTCTTTTCGGCAGTGCCGCCTATCATGCCGCCGCCGCCAAAGCATACCTTTTCATTCTCAAATATGTCTTTAGCCACTTCAGGAATAATGTTCCTCGAGAAGAAATTGGCACCGCTGCATAACGTTACAAGCCAGCCAAGGCTTCCGTCAATTTCTGCAACTTCCCTCAATACATTCAATCCCTTTTCAAAAGAATAGCCGAGACCGTTATATTCTTTTGGTATCCAAATCCTCAGCCACCTTTTATCATAAATGGTTTCTACTATCTGAGCATCTAATTTCTCTGCACCTGATAAACGCTTACGCAAACCTTCTCTAAAAGTCATAATCAAATTTTACACGACAAATTTAAAGAAAATGAAACTGAAGACTATACATTATTCTTCCAACGTCCTGAATTGTTTCATTTCCTGCAACGGCTCTATAGCACTGTATTCTTTCCAGATAGCCGGGTCATATTTACTAAGCTTGATGTAGTCAAATTCAGACTCCTTAACCTGGTCATAGTTAGCTACAGTACTTTCTTCTTTAGATATTACAAAGTATTCTTTCCTTTCAATCTCATTCACTTCAATTTTCAGGTCGAAAGCGACTTCATGCTTATCGCCTTCTCCTATCTCTAAAAACTTCAAAGGCCTGTTTACATAAACATACTCCCCGGTTTCAATGGAGCCATATTGCAGGTAATAACCTTTACCGTCTGCCTTTTCTTTATATATCAATGTTCCTTTACTGATATTTTCCGACTGCTTGACCCCAAAAAGGAATTTTAAATTTACACCTCCAAGTGTTTTTCCTTCTCCCAAAACATATTCTGCCCTTACAACAGCATAGTCCTTTTCAGAAACATAGAGTGTACCTGCATATTTGCTTTTTCTCTTCTTAGGCTTAAATTTTATAATGAACACTGATTCATTACCCCCCGACTGGGTTGTACCGGCATAGGTGTACTCATATAATTCCTGTTTATTTATAAAATCAAAATTTGAACTCTGTAGATTACTCTTTCCCATAAACGACATAACTTTGCTTTTGGCGTCGCCCAGTTTGCTTTTAGTGGTTACAAACTTTTTACTTTCGTAAAAAGCACCGTTCGCAACAACAGTATCGCGGGTTCCTAAAAGACCGCTTTTTATTCTGTAAAGCTTATGCGCATCAAGGTGTTTGAACAAGATTCCCGAAGCCATTTTCTCCATTTCATCAAGATCTACCGAACGGCTTCTGTCTTTCAACTCAACAGCCTTGACAACTTCAAACTTAGCAACACGTACAGGTTTATCCTGATATGTCTTCATTGCCGTATGATAATTGCAAAGCATATCGGTAAATTGTTGCGGCGGATGCGAGATAAGCTCAGAAGCAAAAGCCTTTATTTCTATGTTTGCATCGTTAAGCTGTTTTTTATCATATCCCGTTGCTTTAGTCATTTTCGCCTGTAGCTTAACAGGCTTTAAAGCCATACCCTCACGATAAAATATCATGTTTTTTTCTGCTTGCTCGGTAACCCTGTAGTTGTGCTTTAAATTACTTTTTACGGCAGCCATTATACTATCGGCATTCACTTTAATATTCGTAACATATACCGTTTCAAGCTCAAAAGCACCAGGCTGAAGCTTTATGACATTGTTCTTCTTTAATTCAGATACTGTAATATAAGCTGTTTTATACCCTAAAAATGATACAGCCAGCATTACATCGTCAGTAGTTTTTTCAGGCAGGGTAAAAAAACCCTCTTCACTGCCAATTATATTTTCTGTATCATTTATAACAACTCCTGCGTTAGGCAGGCTCTGCCCATTTTCGGCATCAACAATTTTTCCTGTAATATTTTGGGCATTTACAATCTGCACTCCTAGTAGGGTAACAAAGCAAATCAATAGATTTTTGATCATTATAGAATAGGTTGGTTTGGTTATAGGTTATACTATTAACGAACTTACATATATAAAATTATATCAGAGAATATTTATTAAAAAAAAGAAGCCCCGGATTTAGATTTCCGGGGCTTATCATTAAATTCTTTTAAAGGTTATTGTTTTGTTTTTCATCGCTGTTAGTGTCATTCTTTACTTCTTTTTCCATTACCATGATTTCGGTTTTCTCTTTTTTGATGGCTTGTCGTAACAGCGCAAAAACACTCATATAAGCATTAGCAACAAATACAAGTGCAAAACCGGCAATCAGGTATCCTTTCCATCCGGTCAGTAAAAGTTGGTAACCTGAGATTATAAGAAAAAAAAGTGTGACGTAATGACTAAAGCAGTATTCGCAGGTGAACAGATAAAAGAACTTCCTTCCCAACAGGGTTTTACGCTCTTTTGAATTCCTGACGCAGTATTCCCTGGGTTCACGAAAAACTTCCTCATGCGTAACTGTCCATGCTACACACGATATGGGTATAGCAAGGATAAACAACCATATAATCTGGATATGTAATTCCATAATGCTCTAATTATAGTCGTATATTATTCCGGTTCGGGTTCCGGCTCAACAATCTTTCTTTTTCTGAATACAAACGATTTTGGCAGATCATTACTGAGGAGATATCCCCAAGGCTTCAGTTCATCGATCCTGTCAAAAATCACTTTCAGGATAGCCATAAGCGGTATGGCAAGAAACATCCCTGTAATACCTCCCAAAAGCCCACCAATTATAATCCCGATTATGGAAGCAATGGCATTGATTTCTACTTTAGAGCTCACGATCATAGGTACCAAAAGGTTATTATCCAGCAGCTGAACTACAACATTTACTATAATTATCCCTGCAACAATAGAAAGGTCGGTAGTTCCTGTCAGGGATGCCACTATAGTCAATATTCCGGCAATCAGTATGCCTATATACGGAATAAGGTTAAGCAATCCTGTAATCACTCCAAGCAATATGAAATACTTGACACCAATTATCATTAACCCTATCGAGGTAAGTACAGATACGATTACAAACTCTATCATCAGTCCAACTATATAGCTCTGCACTGACACTTTAATTGTCCCCATTATGTCCTCAAGAGCTTTATGATGTCCTTTGTCAAACAGCTTACATAAGAACTTGATAAAATGAGTCCTGTAGAGTAGGATCAGGAAAATGTAAACAGGGATAAGTATCAGATTCATTATTGAATCTGTAAATGAGGATAAGGTACTGCCCAGCATTTGTTTACCTGAATCTAAAGAGCTGTCTGCGGCCTTACTTATGAGTTGCTGTTGCTCTGCTCTGCTAAAGCCAAAGGTATCTTTAACGTATGCCTGCAGATTGATGTAATGCTGGTGCAGGTTAGATTTCATTTTATTCCAGTCACTTGTCATTTCCAGTATCTGAACCGATATAAAATAGAACAGTACTGCAAATACAAGCACGAACAAAACAACAGTAACCAAAGCCGCAAGCACATGCGGAAAACGTAGTTTCTTCTCCAGAAAATTAGATACAGGCCTAAGCAGTATAGCAAACAATAAAGCCATAAGCAATGGCATTATCACTGATTGCCCAATGTACAGGATAAAAGTAATTGCAATAAGGATAAATAATACCAATGCAAATTTTGCATAAAAAGGAAACTGTGTGGCTTGTCTCATAAAATTATGTCATTATTTAGAATAACAATCAAATTTACGGCTACAAACCCCTTATATTTCTTAAAATTATTACAATACTTACTAAAAAAAGTATTAATCTTTATAAATCAAAAAGCCCCCAAAGTCCGGAGACTTCAGAGGCTTTTACCAACCAACCAATCTATTTTTGTTTTATATAGCAACTATTCCCATCCGCCACCAAGTGCACGATAAATGTTCACTGTGGCATTCATTTGCTGCATCTTAGTCTCAATCAATTCAAATTTAGACTCTAATGCATCGCGTTGTGTCATCAACACCTCCATGTAATCAGCTCGTGCCGACATAAAAAGATCATTTGAGATATCAATAGACTGATTAAGCGCATCAACCTGTTTTGATTTTAGGTCAAAAGCTTTCTCAGTATTACTTATTTTGGCCACCTGATTCGCTACTTCAACATAAGCATTCAGTATAGTACGCTCATAATTGTAAACGGCCTGTACCTGTTTTGAATTAGCCGAATAGTAAGCAGCCTTAATAGCATTCCTGTTGATAAGCGGCGCAGTAAGCTCGCCCGCCAGACTATAAAGTAAAGACTCAGGCTTTACAAGATAGCTTGGGTTAAATGCCTGGTAGCCCACACCTGCCGAAATGCTCAATGAAGGATAAAATCTCGCTTTAGCCACTTTTACATCCAGTTTTGCAGCAGCAAGGTCCTGCTCTGCCTGCCTGATATCCGGTCGGTTTGCCAACAGTTGTGAAGGCACGCCTGAAGAAATCTTAGTAGGCACCAAATCGGTGAAACCTGAAGTTGTCCTTTCAACATGCTGAGGGAACCTTCCCACAAGGAAATTGATCCTGTTCTCCGTTTCGGTAATCCTTTGCTGAATGTTAAACTGAAGACTTTGCGTATTTAGCACCTGTGCCTGAAACCTGCGTACAGCAAGCTCATTAACACGTGCTGATTCTTTTTGAATCTTAACAATTTCCAATGCATTGGTCTGAAGATCTATATTCTTTTTAACCAGATCCATCTGGTTATCAAGAGCAAGTAATTCATAGTACGAATTGGCAATCTCAGCGATAAGATTCGTCACCATGAAATTCTTACCTTCTACAGACGAAAGATATTTGCTCACAGCTGCCTTTTTAGCATTATGCAGCTTACCCCAGATATCAAGTTCCCAGGTAGCATAAGCCCCTGCCATGTAATCAGGCAACGGCTCCGGATTTTCTTTACCCGGTACAATTTCAAGATTAGATTCGGTAGCCCCGTTTCTGGTAAACTTACCTACCTTTTCAACTCCGGCACCACCTTTAAGTCCCAAAAATGGTAAATACTCCCCTTTTCTTGCCCTAATCTCATTTTTACTGATCTGGATTTCCTGAAGCGTAATATTAAGTTCCTGGTTATTGGCCAGTGCAGTATCAATAAGAGTAACAAGATTCTTATCGGTAAAAAACTGTTTCCATTTAACTTTAGCAGAATTTAGTGTATCCTGCGCAGTACCGTTGGCACCATAAGCTCCGGGAACGTTTTTGCTTTCTGTTCTCTGAACAGCATCTGCCGGAAGCTTACAACCTGTTACAGCCAATGCTACACAGGCTAATGCTATATATATGCCTTTATTAAATCTCTTACTCATTATCATCAGTATGTTTGAAGTTATCTATTTGATGAACCAATTCTTCTGTTAAAGAGCTATCTTCTTCATCTCTAATTAATTTTCTGCCGGATGCAAGCGTACCAAAAATGTAGTATAGTCCCGGCACAATGATTACCCCGAATATCGTTCCGAAGAACATACCGCCAAGTGCAGCAGAACCTAAGGTCCTGTTACCAATGGCTCCCGCACCACTCGCAAGCATCAAAGGAATCAAACCTGCAATAAATGCAAATGAAGTCATCAGGATTGGACGGAAACGCACTTTTGCTCCTTCGATCGCCGCCTCGAGTATTGTCATTCCCTGATGGTGCTTCATTACAGCAAACTCGACTATCAGTACCGCATTCTTACCGAGCAGCCCGACGAGCATGATAAGCCCGATCTGTGCATAAATATCGTTTTGAAGTCCCATTAACTTAAGCAATAGGAATGAACCAAAAACTCCAACCGGAAGCGAGAACACTACAGCTAACGGAATAATGAAGCTTTCATACTGCGCAGCTAACACGAAGTAAACGAATGCCAATACAATCAGGAAGATATAAATTGACTCATTACCTTTTTGTGCTTCGTCAAAAGAAAGACCTTCCCATGCGATGTCATAACCTTTTGGCAATGTTTCTTTAGCAACTTCACGTACGGCGTTAATAGCCTCAGCTGTAGTATATCCTTTTGCAGGAAGTCCCTGGATCGCTGCTGAGTTATACATGTTATAACGTGTAATCTCATTAGGCCCCTGCGTTTTCACAAGCTTCATAAATGCAGAGTAAGGAACCATCTCTCCGTGATCATTCTTGATATATAGATTCAGGATGTCAGATGGAAGCCTTCTGAACTTAGGATCAGACTGAACGTAAACTTTAAAGAAACGCTCAAACTTGATGAATCCCTGCTCGTAGGTACTACCTATCAGGATGTCAAGGTTTTCCATTGCTTTTCCAATAGACACTCCTTTTTGCATCGCTAACTGGTTGTCAATTTTCAATTCATATTGAGGATAATTGGCTGCGAAGAAAGTAAACAGACCCGCTAATTCTTTACGCTTGCCAAGATCTTCCATGAATTGTTTGTTGATCTTGTCAAAATCCTTGTAATCAACAGTTGTACTCTTATCCAATAAACGCATTGAAAAACCTCCTGAAGAACCAAATCCAGGAATGGCCGGCGGTTCAAAAAACTCAATTTTAGCACCAAGCCCTTTAGATTTTTCCTCTAACTCTTCCATAACTTCAGTAACCGTATGCTTCCTGTCAGACCAGTCTTTAAGGTTGATAAGACAAGTACCAGCATTAGATCCCCTACCTTCAGTCATGATCTCATAACCGGCAAGTGACGACACCGATTCAACCCCATCAACATGTTCACATATTTTCTGAAGTCTTTGCGAAACCTGGTTTGTAGTTTCCAGCGTCGATCCCGGAGGTGTCTGGATAATTGCATATATGGTACCCTGGTCTTCACTTGGGATAAATCCTGAAGGAAGTATTTTATTTACATAAAAAGTGCCTGCACAGAATAGTATCAGGATTCCGAATGTAATAAACCTTCTGTTAACAATAAGCCTTAGTAAGGATACGTACTTACCGGTCATTTTATCAAAACCACTATTGAACTTATCCAGTGCCTTAGTGAACAGATTCTTTTTCTTTTCATGACCATGGTGATTTTTAAGCAGCATCGCACACAATACCGGAGTAAGCGTTAGTGCAATAAGTGCCGAGATCACGATTGAACTCGCCATGGTGATAGAGAACTGACGGTAGAATGTACCCACAGGACCCGACATGAAAGAGATAGGAACGAATACCGACACCATTACCGCAGTAATCGCTATAATTGCACCACTGATCTCGCCCAATACTTTTTTTACTGCCATGTAAGGCGTAATATTCGGGAACTCTTCAAACTTGGCGTGCACCGCCTCGACGACGACTATCGCATCATCGACCACAATACCAATAGCCAAAACAAGTGCAAACAAGGTTACAAGGTTGATCGAAAGTCCGAAGAACTGCATCACAAAGAATGCACCTACAAGTGAAACCGGTACAGCTAATATAGGAATCAGCGTAGAGCGCCAGTCACCAAGGAAAACAAATACAACCAGGGCAACAAGTATAAAGGCATCCCTTAATGTATCTATTACCTGCTCCATCGAGGCATCAAGGAATTTAGACACGTCATAGCTGATCTTGTAATCAAGTCCCGGAGGGAAAGTTTCCTTCATTTCCTCCAATTTTGCTTTTACCTTCTCGATTACATCACTGGCATTACTTCCGTAATTCTGTTTCAATACTATCGATGCAGAAGGATGTCCGTCAAGGTTCGAATAGATATCAAAGAATTCACTTCCTAATTCAGCTTTACCAATGTCCTTCAAACGGATGCTTTCTCCATCAGAATTAGCACGGATAATAACATTCTCATATTCTTCAGGCTCGCTGAACCTTCCTTTGTACGTCAAAACATACTCCAATGACTGTGCCTGAATACCCGAACTCTGACCTATACGTCCGGGACGCCCTACAATACTTTGCTCGCCCAGGGCTTTCATTACTTCTTCTGTAGAAACGTTATAAGCCCTCATACGTTCAGGATTTAACCAGATACGCATTGCATAGGTTCTACTACCTAATATCTGTGATCTTGCCACCCCTTTAATCCTGTTGATTTCAGGAAGCATCTTAACACTAGCATAATTGTACAGGAACTTTTCATCCATGTTCTTACCAGTAGCATACAGGTTAACGTACATCAACATACTTGGCTGGATTGGGGTAATTACCACACCTTCACGCTGTACAAGTTCAGGTAGCAACGGCATAACCTGATCTACCCTGGTCTTCACCCTTATTACCGCCTGATTAGGGTCGGTACCGGGTTCAAAGATTATTCTTAAAGTGGCTTCACCTGCACTGGTTGCATCAGTAGCCATATACCTCATATCCTGAACACCGTTAATGGCATTCTCTAATGTAATAAGGGTTGACTTCACTAGTACATCAGCACTGGCTCCCGGATAAGCAATAAAGATATTTACTGTAGTTGGTGCAATATCGGGAAATTGCGATGTTGGCAATTGTTTGATTGCCAGGGAACCCATAAACACTATCATAATCGAAATTACAATTGCAAATACAGGCCTTTGTATGAATTTACTAAACATGTTCTTTTCTTTTTAAGTTATCCGGATTACTCAGCATAAAGCTCTAAATGCGACATAACATATTCAGGTTTCTCCAGTTTGTACTCAATTTTTTCATTTTCTTTTACAAGGCGAATACCTTCAAGCAGAATCTTATCATCAACTGATAAGCCGCTTATTGCGAAAATATGTGGCAGTTCAGCAATAATTTTTATCTCTTTAGAATGTATCTTATTGTCTTTATCAACCACATAAACATATTTCTTGTCAAGAACTTCAAAAGTCGCTTTTTGCGGAATCAGGACTGCGTTTTTAAGAGGCACTTCCATTTCAACATTACCTGTTTCACCATGTCTCAATAATCCTTTAGGATTAGGGAAAGTTGCCCTGAAAGCGATATTACCTGTTTCGTTATTGAACTCTCCTTCAATGGTTTCAACAATACCTGTGTAGTCAAACAGTTTATTATTAGCCATTAACAAGCTTACTTTTGGTTTGCTGTCACTTTGTAATTTGGCTTTATAGTCAAGATATTCTGCTTCAGGCACGTTGTAATAAACCCACATCTTACTGTTGTCTGAAAGATTAGTAAGAAGGTCACCTTCATCTACAAGGCTTCCAAGCCTTACGTGAAAACGGTCAATGATCCCATCAAATGGAGCCCTGATCTCAGTAAACTGAAGGTGTACTCGGGTCAATGATAATTCTGCTTTTGCTTTATCCAGTTTAGCTTTAGCCATAGCCAGTTCATTTTGGGCTACAACTTTACTGTCAGCAAGTCTTTTGGTGTTTTTATATTCTATTTCAGCAAAATCGGCTTCAGCCTGTGCTCTCTGCATTTCAGCTTCATAAAGCTTAGGCATGATCTTGAACAATAATTGTCCTTTTGTCACACGCTGGCCTTCATCTACATAAATTTTCTCAAGGTACCCCCTTTCCTGGGCTCTTAATTCAATATGCTGTATCGAGTGGATTTGCGACACATACTCCTTAGTAATAGATGTGTCTTTTTTAATAGGGTTAGTAACCAAAAACTTGGTTTCTTCCTTCTTTTCTTCTTTTTTTGATGTGCAGCTAGCCACAAACAAAAAGCCGCACAGGCCCGTAAGCATGAGGATTTTCTTCATAGTTTAATTTTCGCTTTTAAAGCAGTTCGATAAATATTTAGGATGTTATAAGGACGTGTATAAACACAGTACAGAGCGTACATTGCATCATTCGGTATTACCAAAAGCTACATTTACAAAGCCAAAAAATCACACATTTACATGACCTGAAGTCATAAAACAATGTATAGTAAAAGGCTACATTAAAGTACGATATACAAACAGAAGTTTAAGGCAATTGCATAATTGCCTTTAAAAGGTTTTAAATCAAATCCTGATTACGCGAAAAATAATAAAGCGTCTGAAAGATGATAAATGAAAAAAGTGCTTATTAAAAAATAAGTTCTTTTTTATACTTTGAGAAAGTTCTACCGATGACTGGTCAAACAATGCAGCATTAGAATATTTAGCAACTACTGAATATTTTTTTGCTGATAACTGTTCATCTTCTTCACCTTCGTTATCATTAGCACGGATTTTATAAGTATCCGGCTGAAAATAATGAGACGATTTAACTATAGAAGGCTGCCCGTTAAGAAAGGCATCTATGTATTCTTTTTTTAGATTTTCAGATTTATTGATAGATGCAGCTGTACTTCTATGCGCGTTAGCATGCAGTTGGCCAAATCCGGTCAACAGGAATACGCTGAGTGCTACTATAAATCTTACTAAAAATTTCATTCGCCGCAAAATTACTAAAAGTTAATCACACTACAATATTAAATCTTTAAATATTAAGTATAATAAACTACTGGCTTTTAAGCCGATAAAACAAAAACGATGCCAAAAAAATATTTGCCCATCAAAAATAAAGAATACCTACAAAATATCACTGGATTAATTACCAATGCTACAATTGAAAGTTGCTGTTTTCAACCCTTTAGACATAGCCGTGACAATTATTTGTTTATTTGAACCATCTGGCTGAATTAATAACTGCGCATAACCATTAAATAGTTTTCGCTTCCATTGCTCAGCAGGGCGAACAACCTGAATCACTCCCGGATCAGAATTTATTACATCCCAATCACGAATTTTATGAATCGGTGTCGCTATAATAGAGAGCGTATTTACCCCCTGCTTCAGAACTTTTGAATTAAGCACATATTTTTGTGCATCATGTTCCGAAGTCAAGACCCTGGTCCCATTTACAAAAATCACAGCCTCCACCCCTATCTTTTGATAATAAAATGTAACCACATCTGACTCCTGCATAGTACTTAAATCAAATTGACCACGGTATGCATAAGATGGAGCCAGGTTTTTATAATCCCTTCCTTTAAACGCTTCTTTCCAAGCATCCTCCGGATAAGAAGGTAATTGTTGCGGCAATTCTGTTGTTGTTAATGCCTGTTCCTGTAATCCCGTTATCGTTACCAAAGAAATATCATCAATAAACTTATCCTTTTCAATCGATGTTGGGTTACCATTCCCAACCCCAATGATCCTGCCTCCTTTTACATCAAAGGTAATTTCGTTCTCTGCAACAGGCACATGCAGATCATTTTTATCGGTCACTTCAACAGTGACCACAGCAACATCATTAGCTTTATTATCCTGCGAAAGTTTTATATTCAGAGGGGTACTTGTGGTTTTTTTTGTGTCCGACAATACTCTCTTTCCGTTTTTATAACTGATGGCTTCCAAAACTCCTGGTTTGTAAACGACTTTCCATTCTAAATGTCCAAGCTTTTCCATTTTCTTTTTGCCAAGGCTTTTTTTATTGAGAAAAAGCTCTACTTCATCACAATTTGAATGTACCCATACATCAATTTCTTTACCTTCCATACCCTGCCAGTTCCAGTGCGGAAAAACATGAAGTACCGGTTTATCTCCCCACCACGATCTCAGGTAGTACACATTATCTTTAGAAAAACCGCAAACATCCATCATTCCAAAATATGATGTTACCGAAGGCCAGCCATAAGGCGTAGGCTCCCCCCTGTAATCAAACCCCGTCCAGATAAACATCCCTGCCATATATTGACGGGAAGCATAAAACTTCCACCCTTCCTCTATGCTATAAAAAGAAGGTCGCGGTTTTTTGTCATAAGCGCTTTGGTAATGTTTAGCGTCATCGGTAAAATAGATACCTCGTGTCGCAAAGGTCGAACCTTCTTCAGTACCCATTCCCGGTTGTTGCTTAAACTCATTTCGGTGTGCATCGATATCACCATTACCCATGTAGTTATACCCCATGATCTCAACCATAGATGAGATGCCACTTTTGAATCCGCTGCTTATACCCACAGTAACAGGTCGCGTAGGATCAATACTCTTAGAAAAAGACTGCATGATATCTGTAATACGCTCTCCCATAATATTCCCTTCAATTGCCCACTCCTCATTACCCACCGACCAGCAAATTACACTTGGATGGTTACGGTCGCGTTCAATCATTTTTCTGACACTTTCAAGATGAACATCATTAATACCCATAAGGCGGGTTTCGTCTATAACCAGCATTCCCAACTTGTCACAAGCCTCAAGTAACTCACTTGTTGGCGGATGGTGTGAACAGCGATAGGCGTTACTACCCATCTCTTTTAGTTTCTGAATACGATAATATTGAAGACCATCTGGCAATGCAGTACCTACACCGGCATGGTCCTGATGGTTGTTTGTTCCTTTCAGTTTCAGGTGCTTTCCATTAAGAAAAAAGCCTTCCTCAGCATCAAAATGTATGCTTCTTATACCGAAAGTAGTTTTATAATTATCAATTACAACTCCATTTTGCTTAATCTGAGTAATAAGAAGGTATAAATTAGGTGCATCAATATCCCATAGAGATGGATTATTTACTTTTAGTACCGATGCAACATCTGAAGTTTTATAAAAATCCGGAGCAGTGCCTTTCTCAGTAACCGATGCAACCTCTTTACCTGAAGGATCAAAAACAGTCTGTACTATTTCAAAATCGCCCTGATACTTTCCTTTATTTTCAACTGAAATTTGAGCATTTACAACAGCAAAATTATCTTTGATATCTGTTACGACATAAGTACCATTTGCAGTAACGTGTAATGGATTCGTTTTTTGCAGATAAACATGCCTGTAAATACCTGCACCCTCATAAAACCATCCTTCTTCCATCGAAGAATCAACACGTACCGCTATAGTATTCTCAGCTCCATAATTTACATAAGCCGTTACATCATATTCAAATTCGTCATATCCGCTTTCGTTAGTTCCCAGAAAATGACCGTTGAACCATACTTTTGAATTACGGTAAACACCATCGAATTTTATAGTTATAACCCGCCCCAAATCACTTTTTGGTATAGCAATCTTTTTACGGTACCAGCCAATACTACGTTCAGGAAAACCTTTCCCGGCAGTTTTAAACCCATGGCTAAAGCTGGCATTTTCACTAAAAGACTGTTCTACCGCCCAGTCGTGAGGGAGATCAAGCAATCTCCATGCCCTGTCATCAAAAGACGCAGATGCCGGGCCGTCACCATTTCCTGTTTTTGCTAAATAAGAAAAATAGGCCGTACCGTGATTAAAATCTTTCTGTGTATCTGACGGATGCCCGAAAGAAAAATGCCAGGCATTATCAATGATATTTTTTTCTCTTACAGTAGCGTTTTGTCCAAAACAGTACTGTGTGAGCATCAACAAAAAGCAAACAATCTTTATTCGGCAAGCCATGATTTTCATAAATAGTGTAACAATTAGGTATAAACTATAAAAATATCTTTTTTATTCATGATAGGTTAATAGTATTTAATCAAATAGTAATGATTTATTCTTGGTTTGAGTATACAAAAACAAACCGGGCAGCCAATGGCTGCCCGGTTCTTTTATTTATCTGTTTATCTCTTTTATCTCTTAATCGCAAAATGCGATTTAAACTCACGTGTTACGGTGGTTGTGCCATCGAATTCAGGGTAGGTAACGGTGAACCAGTAGTCATCGGCAGGTACCGCACGACCATTGAAGGTTCCGTCCCA
>NZ_JBTKVX010000034.1:0-26357 GCF_054457175.1 Flavobacterium hauense | reverse complement strand
CTATTTTACCGATACTTTGTGGGTAAAATAGTTTTGAGCTATTGGTTTATGAAACACATCCATCCCGAAAGTTATCGGGATGAAGTGTGTAAATAACAATCTAATCCTGTAATGGTTGTAGTAATACCGATAAATTGTTTGTGGTATATCCGCATTCGCCAAAAGGTGAAGTTTGAGATGTTGAGGTATAATCAGCATAACCCGCTTTCGTAACTTTTACGATATATGGATTTCCGGGAATACCCATCGAGATAAATCTCCCTTCTGAAGGCACATTTAACGAAGTAGCGCCTGACACAGCTAAAACTGTAACACCTTCTGAAAGCAACGCTCCGCTAACAGCATCTGTTACGGTCACTACCAGAGCCGGCCTCACTTCCTGTGTACAAACAATACTTTTCTTATCATCATCATTACTACAGCCAAAGGCTATAAAAGCAAATAAAAGAACAGTAATTTTTTTCATAATTGATGGTTTATATTTTAGAATAGATGTTCTTATTCTCAGAAGGTTGCGTAGACAAATAAAAAAGGCTGCCTTTACAGACAGCCTTTTCCGGATTTATAAAAACCTTAAAGTAAGTGATTACAGGTCAAATTTGATACCCTGTGCCAATGGCAGCTGTGTACCGTAATTTATTGTATTGGTTTGTCTTCTCATGTAAGCTTTCCATGCATCAGATCCACTTTCGCGGCCTCCGCCTGTTTCTTTCTCACCACCAAAAGCACCACCAATCTCGGCACCCGAAGTACCAATGTTTACGTTAGCGATACCACAGTCAGAACCAGCCTGAGAAAGGAATAATTCCATCTCTCTCATGTTGTTGGTGAAGATCGATGAAGAAAGTCCTTGCGGAACACCATTCTGAAGCGCGATAGCCTGCTCAATAGTACTGTATTTCATGATGTAAAGTATCGGAGCAAAAGTCTCTTCCTGAACAATGTGGAAATGGTTTTCGGCCTCTATGATACATGGCTTAACGTAGCATCCGCTTTCGTAGCCTTCGCCTTCCATTACGCCACCTTCAACAATAACTTTTCCGCCTTCTTGTTTCGCTTTTTCGATAGCATTAAGGTAATCGTTAACCGCACCTTTATCGATAAGCGGACCAACGTGGTTATTGCTGTCAAGAGGGTTACCAATTTTCAGCTGTCCGTATGCATTTTTAAGTACCGCAACAGTTTTATCGTAAACACTTTCGTGGATGATAAGTCGTCGCGTAGAAGTACAACGCTGTCCTGCAGTACCTACTGCTCCGAACACCGCTCCAACCAATACCATGCTAATGTCGGCATGCTCAGAAACGATGATCGCGTTGTTACCACCTAATTCAAGGATGGTGTTACCAAAACGCTCTGCAACAGTTTTAGATACGTGACGGCCTATTCTTGTAGAACCTGTGAACGATACAAGCGGAATGCGCTTGTCGTTGTTTATTAAGTCACCTGACTCGTTACCTACAACAAGGCAGCTAACTCCTTCAGGAATATCATTTCTTTCAAGTACTGTCCTGATTATGTTTTGGCAGGCAATACCACAAAGAGGTGTTTTAGAACTTGGTTTCCAGATACAAACGTCACCACAAACCCATGCAAGCATTGAGTTCCAGCTCCATACTGCAACCGGGAAGTTGAAAGCAGAGATAATACCTACCACACCAAACGGATGCCACTGCTCATACATGCGGTGCATTGGCCTTTCGCTGTGCATAGTAAGTCCGTAAAGCTGACGGGAAAGACCAACTGCAAAATCACAGATGTCGATCATCTCCTGAACTTCACCAAGACCTTCCTGAAGGCTTTTACCCATTTCATACGAAACAAGCTGCCCAAGAGGCTCTTTATATTTTCTTAGCTCATCACCCATCTGGCGAACGATCTCACCTCTTTTAGGTGCAGGAACAAGTCTCCATGTTTTAAAAGCCTCTTCAGCTTTAGCCATAGCAGCCTGGTAATCTTCTTTTGTAGAAGCTTTTACCTTAGCGATAAGCGTACCGTCTACCGGTGAGTATGATTCTATAACGTTACCATTAGCAAACGATTTGCTTCCGGTCGATGTACCATCATTAATATCTTTAATGCCTAATTTTGATAAGGCTTCCTGAATTCCGAATTGGTCGGTAAGTGTTGCCATTTAACTTTTCTGTTATAAATTGTTATATTTTACAAATGTATTGAATTTTGATTAATCCGTAATTTATATCGCTTTAAATTAATTTTAAATGTAAAATAAGCAGATATACTACAGACGGCTGCAATTTTACGAATGTACTGCCTCTTTTTTAAGCACCTCATAATGCTGTTTGCCCCAGTCTATCATTGCCAGAATGATCTCACTAAAGGTCTTGCAATAAGGTGTGGTTTCATATTCTACCAAAATACCCGGTTCATCTTTAACCACTCTTCGTATGATCTTATTCATCTCAAGCTCTTTTAATTCTTTAGACAGCATCCGCGAAGTGATTCCCGGTATGCTGCGCTGTATTTCGCGGTAACGTCTGTTACCGTTGCATAACGAGTTGATGATAGGTATTTTCCATTTGCCGTTGATAACATACAAGGTATCCTGCAAATACTTCATTTCTGCTGCAGCGTCACGTTTTATTTCCTGAGTAGTCTCCATAAACATTGGTATACTTTTGTATACTGCTTACAAATGTATACCAAATCGAAATAACTTTGCTCTATAAATTTTTAAAATTATGAATAAGAGCATATTTATAACCGGAACCAGTAGCGGGCTGGGCAAACTAACCGCTAAATATTTTGCAGAACAGGGATGGAATGTAGCCGCTACCATGCGGACTCCGGAAAAAGAAACCGAACTGACTCAATATCCTAACATCAAAATATTTAAGCTTGATGTTACCGCTGTAGATCAGGCACAAGAGGCTGTCGCCGATGCAATCGCTGCCTTTGGAAAAATTGATGTTGTGGTAAACAATGCGGGCATGGGCGCCTATGGTGCCCTGGAACTGACCGAAGAATCGGCTATTGACTGGCAGTTTGCCGTAAATGTGCGTGGGCCAATAAATGTGATCAGGGCATTTTTACCCCACTTCCGTGAAAACGGCAGCGGCAAGTTCATAAACATCAGTTCTTTTATGGGAGTAACCACGGCAGTGCCATTAGGTTCGCTGTACAACATGTCTAAATTTGCCCTTGAAGGTCTTACCGAAGGTTTGTACTACGAACTTAAACCCCTTAACATCAGCCTGCACCTTATTGAGCAGGGTGGCTCTGAAGGAAACAACTTTGGCAACAGTATCATCTGGCCTGAAAAAGACGGGATAACCGTTTATGATGAATTGACAAACAAGCTAAAACAGCTCATGGCATCCAGAAACCCTGAATTGTTAGACGATCCCCAGATAATTGTAAATGAAATTGCAGCCTTTGCGACAGGAAAAAACAAGGAATTCCGAAAGCTGATAGGCAACTCGGGCAACGGGCTTATGGCAATGCGAAAATCAATGCCTATTGAAGAGTATCTCGAAGCTATAGCAGCAAATTTTGCATAATGAAAAAGCCCTCATAAGAGGGCTTTATATTTTTAAAACAAATTCTTTTTTCGGAAAAGTATCACTCCTACCACCGAAAGTAAAAGCGAAGCTGAAAGGATTATAGCAAAACCATACGGGCTGTCCTGAAGTGAGTTGGGCACATTCATACCATACAAACTTGCCACAAGAGTAGGTATCATCAAAATGATGGAGATAGACGTAAGCCTTTTCATAACCACATTCAGGTTGTTCGAAATTACCGATGCATAGGCATCTAGCATACTTGTAAGGATGTTACTGTAAATAGTGGTAGTATCCTGTGCCTGTTTAATCTCGATTTCAACGTCTTCAATCATTTCAGGATCAAAGGTATCTTTATGTGTCTTTAGGTTCTTTATGCGATAAAACAACAACTCATTACCCTTAAGCGAAGTAATAAAATACTCAAGGCATTTCTCCATCCTGAAAAGTGCCTGTAGATCCTCATTACGAATTGACTTCTCCAGGTTGCTCTCGGCATATTTAATGCCCAAATTTATTTGTTTCAGATATTTCTGGAACCAAATGCTCGACGAAAGCAGCAGCCTGAACACCAGCGAAAAGTTATCGCCAACAGTTATGTTCTTGCGCTGTGAATAGGTAACAAAATCTTCGATAAGCTCATTCTCTACAAAGCAAAGTGATATGCAGGTATGTGCATTAAAGATGATGCCTAATGGTGCTGTGGTATATGGCAATTTTAAATCGTCATTCTTAAAAGGTATCCTTACGATGATAAGGCACCAGCCGTTCTCGAATTCGATACGGGGGCGCTCGTCTATATCTTCGATGTCGTTATAAAAAGCTTCGGGAAGCTTCAGTTCGTCTAGAAGATAACGTTTTTCTGAAAGGGTTGGGTTTACGGCACTTACCCAGATAGAATCTGCATGGGCAGCAGTAGTGGCAAGGCCGGTAGCGTTGTTTTTGTAGTACGTAATCATAAATGCATTCCAAATGTTAGCCAATAAGGAATGCACAAGGGCAGTTCCCTATCGTAAATTAATTAATTCCCGATGATGATAATCGTCCATTATTCGTTTAAAATTTGGCGCAAAGGTACTGCTTATGATCGTATTAATATCTTAAAGCAATTATTTTTTCTCTACGTAGCGCGCATCAGCTTCCAGTACATGACCGCAGTTGGTACAAGTGCGCAGTTGCTCTGAATTATAAAAATATTGAAAATGCGGTAAAAAGTCTTTTTCAATGTTATGAAGTTCAAAATACACTTCATGAAGTTTGTGGTTGCAGTTGTCGCAGAACCAGAGTAACCCGTCGGTAAAACCACGACCTGCACGCACTCTTTCCACCACTAGCCCAATGGAATTCTCACCTCTTACCGGAGAATGGGGCACTTTGCCCGGATGCAGGTACATATCGCCCGCATGAAGTTCCATTTCCTTGCGTTCGCCCTCATCCTGAACGATAACTTTAATGCTGCCTTCGAGTTGGTAGAACAGTTCTTCGGTTTCATTATAATGATAGTCCTTACGGGCGTTAGGCCCTGCAACAACCATTACGATATAATCGTCTGACAGCGGATAGATATTCTTATTTCCAACAGGTGGTTTTAAAAGATGGCGGTTATCGTCTATCCATTTGTTCAGGTTAAAGGGTTTCATGAGTGCCATGAGATGGTATTTTGAATTGAAGCACTAAGGTACGGAGATATTAATGAAAAAATATGATAAAAATCAGGGAGCTTGTACGATCTAAAGAATATTTGCCCCTACTACCATTTCCCGTTAGGGAAACAATTTCGGTAGCACCTGAGACATCCCTCCGCAAAAATTTCCCGTAGGGAATTAATCTAATCCTTATGTTTGTTTATATAATAAAACTATGGCTAATACTTATTCACAAATACATTTACAATTTGTTTTTGCTGTCAAGCATCGTGATTCTTTAATTCAAATTAATTGGAAACAGGAACTCTATCTCTAAATTGCCGGAATTATAGAAAAACAGGGACATAAACTTTTAGCCATAAATGGAATGCCAGATCACATCCATATCTTTATTGGGATGCGCCCTAATCAATCTGTTTCCGATTTACTTCAGGACATCAAAAGAAATTCTTCGCTTTGGATAAATCAAAAAGGATTTATAAATGGAAAATTTGAATGGCAGGAAGGCTATGGTGCATTTTCATATAGCAAATCCCAAGTGAAAGCGGTAATCGATTATATTGAAAATCAAGAGAATCATCACAAAAAGGTTTCTTTTAGAGAAGAATATATCGACTTCCTTCGAAAATTTGAAATCGAATATGATGAACGGTATATTTTTTATGAAATAAATTAATTCCCTACGGGAAATTCAGCCGCGTGCATCACCATTTCTACCGAAATTATTTCCCTAACGGGAAAATGCATAACATCTCACATCCATTTTTGCTTAGCGTGACAGAGTTTAAAGCCCTGATTTTCACACATGAATGAAAACTGCGACTGCGACTGATTACTTGATAACCTCCCTTACCAAATACACATACACCGGAAAATGGTCGCTATACCCCGCTTCACCATTAGCATTACGCAATGGGTAGCCACGGTATCTACCTGTTGGCTGGCGGAGATAATCGGGTTTAAAAATTCCCGCTTTCCAATAACGGAAAGTACTATAATCCTTAGAGATTAATGTTGAGGTCATAATTATCTGGTCGAAAAGATCCCAGGCATCATTGTACGCAACCGTTCCTTCACCTTTTCGGGAAATAGCATCCATAGGGTTAAAGAGTTCGCCGGGTTTCAGATCATCTTTAAATGCTTTTGCCCCAAGCACTTTTGTAATGCTGTTATTATATGGCCCGTCGTTAAAGTCGCCCATGGTAATAATCCTGGCGTTGGGATTAATGCGTACCAGCGAGTCAATTATTTTTCGATTGAGTGAGGCAGCGGCCTCTCTAAAGGGGCTGCTTTTCTTTTCACCTCCGTAGCGTGATGGCCAGTGGTTGACAATAAAATGAATCTCTTCACCGTCAAGCAGGCCGCTTACCAAAAGCTGGTCACGGGTAAAGAGTTTTGGCGATGGTTTCTTTTTCTTTTTTGGCTGGACCTCCTCTATTTTCAGGGTGTCTTTTATAACGAGCGGTATATTTCTATAGCTTACCGGGCGAAAGTTTTTCTTGAGATAAAGGAATCCAACATCTGTTCCACGACTGTCCCGGGAGTCAAAATGTACAATGCCATAACCTTTCTCTATAAGTTGAGGCTGTTTGATGAGTGCTTCAAGTACGCGGCGGTTTTCAAGTTCCGCAAGGCCGATGATCGTTGGCGCTTCGGTATTCTCATCTGTCCCGATCTCAGAAAGCACTTTGGCGATATTTGCCAGCTTGGCATTATATTTTTCTGAAGTCCAGGCCTGTTCACCTCTCGGCAGATATTCATCATCCCCAAATCCCGAATCGTTTATGGTATCAAACAGGTTTTCGACATTATAAAAAGCAACGGTATGCACTTTGAAATTCTTTTTCTGTGCAGATACAAAAGAAGATGTAAGTACAATTAATAAAAATAACAGATTTATTTTTGACTTCATGTTGTTTAATTGGCTCTGCTAAAATAACAATTATTAGCTCCGGAGGAGCGCTATATTTATATAGCGTATAATATAGTTCTTACTCAAAGCTCCGGAGGAGCGACATATAATATGCCGCTCCTCCGGAGCTCAATATTGCCGCTTTTATTGCCTTTCTATAAATATATCGCCCCGCTAGGGCTTTAAAAAAATCAATTAGCGAGTATAATACTATTCCTATTTATTTTACATTTGAAAACCAAAACCAACCAACATAACCTTAATGCGTAGACTGCTACTCATTGTATTGCTGCTTCAGGCTATAGCCCTGCATGCACAGCAAACTGCATCCGTTCTCGGAAAAGTGATCGATTCCAAAACACAGGAGCCCTTACACGGCGCAACAGCTATTTTACAAAGCAGCGGACGTGAGGTGCTCACCAATAGCGACGGCTTTTTTGTACTTGATAAAGTCCCTGATGGCGAACAGTTCCTGACCGTTAGCCTTACTGGCTATATCGCACAGAATTTCATCCTGAAAATGATCGACAGCCGCACACTCGACCTGGGCATCATCATCCTTGAAGAAGATATCACATCCGAACAGCAGCTCGGACTGATAACGTTAACCGATAACGACCTTGCCGATGGCAATAGTGGCTCAGATACTTCAGCAGGATTATTGCAGGCATCGCGCGATGTGTTCCAGCAGTCGGCAGCCTTTAACTGGGGCCCGGCACGTTTCAAGATGCGTGGGCTTGATACCGAATATGGCTCAATACTCATCAACGGAATTACCATGAACCGTGTTTATGACGGCAGACCGCAATGGGCCAACTGGGGCGGGCTTAATGATGCAATACGAAATCAGGAATATACAACAGGTACGGCACCGTCCGACTATACTTTTGGCAGCCTGCTCGGTACACAAGCAATTAATACAAGGGCATCGGCATTTAAAAAGGGAACACGCCTGTCTTTTGCCGGAACCAATACCTATTATGGTTACAGGGCAATGGCTACTTATGCCTCAGGTCCTAAAGCAAATGGCTTCAGCTATGTAGTTTCTGCGTCGCGAAGAGGCACCAATGAAGGTTACTTTGACGGCACTAATTATGGCGGGAATTCATTCTTCATAGCTATAGAGAAACGTTTTAACGATAAACACAGCCTGAACTTTACGGGTATTTATGCCCAAAGCGAGCGCGGACGCAATTCTCCCAACACCCAGGAAGTAACCGACATTACAGGAGTAAAATACAACAGCTATTGGGGCAATTATAATGGTGATAAGCGCAATTCACGCGAAAAAGATGTGGAAGAGCCTATCCTGATGCTCAACCATTACTGGAAGATTGATAGCAAGACAACACTGAATACGAATGTGGCATACCAATTTGGCAAGATTGGCAACAGCCGTATCGATTACAAATATGCGCCAAACCCAGACCCCACGTATTATACCAAAATGCCAAGCTATTTTAATGATCCTGCCGAAGCTGCCAATGCTCCGTTCCTGACCCAAAGACAATTGGATTGGCAGGCTATGTATGACACCAATGCGCTTTCGCCGGATGGCAGGAGCAAATACATAACTTACGAAGACCGTAACGATGATAAGACCTTTACAGGAAATTCAATTCTGTTTACCAGATTATCATCGGCTATTACGCTGAATGCAGGCGCAACATACAAACATCTCAAATCACACAATTATCAAAACCTGACCGATTTACTGGGAGGCAGCTATTTCCTGGATATCAGTCAGTATTATTTTGGCAACTTTTCTCAGCCGGACCTGAACAATCCCAACAGGCAGGTAGGTAAAGGTGATACTTTTGGTTACAACTATAACCTGTTTGCCAATACGCTCGATGCTTTTACCCAGTTCAGGTTCAGTTACAAAAAAGTCGATTTTTATTTATCACAGTCATTCTCTCGTTCGGTGTACCAGCGTGAAGGGCTGTACCGCACCGGTTTGTATCCGAATAATTCTTTTGGCGAAAGCCCAAAAACCGCTTTTGAAAACTTTGGCTTTAAAGGAGGACTGACCTACAAATTCAGTGGCAGGCATTTGTTCGTATTGAATGCACTTCGACAGAGCAGGGCTCCCTCTTTGCGCAATACCTTCTCAAATGCACGATTGAACAATTCGGTTATGAAAGATATTGGCAACGAGACATTATCTAATGTTGATGCTTCCTACCTCTTGCGAATGCCCAAGCTAAAAGCACGCCTTACCGGGTTTTACGCTACAATAGAAAACGCTACTGAAACCTCGTCATTTTATGGCGAAGGTGTTTTTGAAGGCGATGATGCTGATGCCTTTGTAGCCGAAAACCTTACTGGCATAAACAAACGCATGATGGGTGTCGAAATGGGTATCGAATACCAGTTTACACCAACGGTAAAGTTCATGGCTTCGGCTGCACTGGGGAAATACATTTACAGCAACAACCCGAATGTATCGCTTAATAACGATGCACTGGCGGTGATTAGCGACAGTGAAAATCCTAACCCCGACCTACCGCTTACCACAACCGACTTTGGCATGGCTTATTTAAAAAACTACAGACTACCGGGTATGCCACAACAAGCTGTGTCGATAGGCGCCGAATACCGTGATCCACATTATTGGTGGATAGGCGCCAATGCCAATTACCTCGCCTCAAATTATCTTGATGTATCGGCATTGCTACGAACGGAGCACTTCTTTGAAAACCCCGACAGTCCCGGCAATGTGTTCGAGGACATCGACCCGAATCGGGCTAAGCAACTGCTGAAACAGGAAAAATTCAATGCTTTTTACCTTTTCAACATTGTTGGAGGAAAATCGTGGAAAGTCAGCCGTCATACGTATCTTGGTTTCTTTGCAAGCGTAAATAACATCTTCAATAAAACCTACAAGACTGGCGGTTTTGAGCAGTCACGCAATACCAATTATCGCGAACTCGACAACGATATGGATGGTTCGCCTTCTTTTGGCCCAAAATACTACTATGGCTATGGCCGAACCTATTTCCTGAATGTTTACCTTAATCTTTAAGCGATGAAGAAAATTATATCTCTGTTGTTCATAATGTTCTTTGCTTTTGGCTGTGATGATGATACTTCGCTCCCGCCCTATACACCATTGGTTTACCTTGAAGATTTTGAAGATGCCGAAGACGGAACCATTTTAAACACTGAAGGCTTTACCAATGCAGCAGAAACCGGAACTATTCTTTGGAGTGAACAACTATTCAACCGTAATGGCTATGCTGAATTCTTAAGTGAAACCGACGGCACCTCTGCCGCATGGCTTATAACACCTGCTATTGATTTGGGCAAAACAAAGCGGACATTACACTTTCAGTCGGCGCAGCATCATCTGCCGCAAGAAGGCAGCAGTCTTGAGGTTTTCATTTCTGTTGACTATGATAATTCGGACATTGAGTCTGCTACATGGATTCCACTTCAGACAATAACACCCACAATATATACCGAATGGTATAAATTTATTTCATCAGGAGAGATAAGCCTTGAAGAATATTCAGGGCCTGTATATATCGCATTTAAAGCCACCCATACCACAACAGGGAGCAGCAGCTATGCCATAGACAACATCAAGATATATTAAAAAACCTGCAAGCTTACAAGCTTGCAGGTTTAGAGTCTAAACGCAAATAAAGGCCTCTGACGAATTATTTCTAACCCGCAGAAGCATTGCTTCATTAGGCAGGATTAACCACTTCTGACGAAGCGGCAGCGTCCTCATGCTTAGCTTTAGTCTTAACCAGCTTATCAACCCTTGAAACAAGGAAGACAGAGCATATAGTCACAACTGCAATTATATAACCTAAGACATCGTAATGTTCCAGCGGACTGGTTTTGGTTCCCTGGTGTACTATAAAGCCCGCAAATACGGCAGCGATACCTCCTGCAATCTGTTGCAGCGAAGAAGTAATCGCCATATAGGCCCCGCGGTCTTTCATCTCCGGTATACCGGTATTAAGTGTGGTTGCCGGAATCATTCGACTCATGATACCCATAAACATGATCATGTTAATGATAACGATCTCCCACAATGGCGTAGGCCCAAGATTGGTGAAAAAAATTATTGCCACTATCGCAATAAATGATCCGGCAGCAAACAGTCGCACTTTACTCACCTTGTCACTCAGCTTTCCAATAAGCGGCATGATGAATAATACCGAAAGTCCCGTAAAGAAGTAAACCATCTTAAGGTCTTGCTGCGCTATGCCGATATTGTTCACAAGAAAGGCACTGCCAAAAGGCTGGAGCATGAAGCCTCCAACCGAAAGCAATGCAATTGCTGCAAAGCCTACCTGATATTTTTTGTTGCTTACAGTATGCCAAAGATGCAGGAATGCATTCTTGTCTTCCTGCAGGCCGAGGTGTTTATCTACAGGCTGCATTTTAATGATAACACCTATGAGCACCAGTAAACCAAGCCCTGCTATCAAAAGGAACGACGAGTGCCATCCCCACATGTCAGCGCAATATAGGCCAAGAGGTATACCAAGTATCTGGCTCGATGCAAATGCCATTTGTATAAAACCCATTACACGTCCACGCTGTTCGATTACAAATAAGTCGGTCACAATAGCCAGCGATACTGAACCAATAACGCCACCAAAAATTCCCGTCACGATCCTTGCAGCAAGAAGCGTCCAGTAACCTGTTGCCAGGGCACAGAAAAGGGTTCCAAGAATAAAGCCGCTGTAAAAGAATATCAATAGTTTTTTTCGGTCGAATTTATCGGCAAAACCGGCAGCCAGCAGTCCCGATCCACCCGCACTAAAGGCATAGGCCGATACGGCAAGCCCAAACTGGGTCGTGGTCATATCGAGTGTTTTCATTAGTACATCTCCCAGCGGAGAGATTATAATAAAATCGAGAATGATAGTGAACTGCAAAATAGCCAGTAGCGCAATAATGAACTTCTGATAGGAAGTAAAAGAGGGGGTATCTGATTTTTTCTGTTTCATTTTTTGATTGATGATGTGATCTGATTGATGATTGAACTATAATTCGGCACACTTATGTCCCAGGCTGTTTACAAGGCTTATTACCATATCTGCGGTAAGTGTGGGCGACACGACACGAAGCACACAGTCTTCGTCATCTGCATCTATGTTCCATTCCCAAATGGAATGATGTGCATTGAGTGCTTTGTGCACTTCGCAATTGCTGCATAGTTTACCAATGTCGGTCTTAAAAATAAGGAGGTGGTCAGATAGTATATCCATTCGGTTTTGATTTTTATGGTGTAAGCGCCCTGATGACGGACTCGAAGGCTAGTTTCATTTTTTCCTCGGTAAGTATAAAAGGCTTTCCTCCTAAAGCTTTACCTTCCCTATGAAAGTTAAGCATTGTATAGAGAGGGCCATAAGCCACACTCCAAAACACATCAAGAGGAAGCTCTATGAGTTCTTTATTCACAATTGCATTTTTAGTAAACGTCTCGAGCAGTTCTTTAAAGTGGCTCAGCGATCCACCTTTCATTATGCATTCAGCATAGCGAGTATGTTTCATTGCCTCAAAGCACTTTACCTCTACAGGATTGTCAAGAGCAAAAGAAGCACGGTTTTGCCATTGTTTCCATAAACCCTCGCGAAAAGGCATATCAGACGAAAAATCCTTAATTGCAGTAGAAAAGAACTTGTCTCCTATCTCGCTGCCTATTTTTACTATAAGGTCATCTTTATCTTTGTAATAGATATAGAGCGTAGCAACTGATATATTACAGGCCTTTGCCAGCTTATTCATACTAAAGTTCTGTAGCCCATCCTGAACAATTTGCTCAACCGCTTTTTGTATGACCAGCTTTTCTTTATCTGTATCTCTTGTACGCATGCAACCAATTTTGATGCAAATATATAAAATAAATGAATGTTCATTCATTTATAGACAAAAACCTACATAAATAAAAAGTCCCGCCATAAGGCGGGACTTTAATCTATAAATTGGTTTCTTAAGACGTAATCTGTGTGCGATTATTTCTTAACAATAAGGAATTCACTCCTTCTGTTTTCTTTGTGCTGCTCATCAGTACAGTTTTCTTTACAGTCAACTTTAGGCTCACTCTCTCCGTAACCCTGACCAGAGATACGTTCTTTAGCGATACCTTTAGAGATGATGTACTGAACTGTAGATTTAGCCCTGCGATTCGAAAGGTTCATGTTATACTTATCAGTACCTCTGTTATCCGTGTGTGCTTTAACCATAACAACGATAGTTGGGTTAAGCTTCATAGTTTCAACAGCTTTGTCAAGTTCAAATGCAGCCTCTCTTGTTATGTTGCTCTTATCGTATTCGAAGAAGATCTCATTAAGCGCAATTACAGGAATTACAGGAGGAACTACAATCGGAACAAGATCAGCAGCTACATTAACTATACCACCGTTCGTTTTAGCGATTGGGAAGCTGTTATTCTCATAGCCTTCTTTAGAAGCCTGAATAGTGTACACTTTGTTACAATCTACATTGTATGTTACTTTTCCGTCAGGACCAGAAGTACGTCTTTCAATAACGTTATTCTTATCATCAAGGATAGCTACAGAAGCATTAGCCAGGATAGCGCCGGTTTTAGCATCTTTCACTAACACGATAGCTTCAACTCCACATACCGGAGTAGCAAGATAAAGTTTGTCTACACCTGTACGGTTACTTGAGAAGAAACCAATGTTTTTAGCAGCATTAAAGCTGAAAGCGAAATCATCTTTAGCCGTATTAACCGGTGCACCAACATTTTTAGCATCTCCACCTTTAGCAAAATCGATAACAAAAATATCTAATGCTCCAAAACCATTTGGCCTGTCAGAAGAGAAAAATAACCTGCCATCATCAGCGATAAACGGATAATCTTCATTACCACCCGTGTTAACTTTGTTGCCAAGGTTTACCGGCTCGCCATAGCTGTTGTCAGCTTTAATATCCACTTTCCAAATATCAAATCCACCAGTTGTACCTTGTCTGTCAGAAGCAAAATATAATGTTTTACCATCTTTGCTTACAGAGGCATTCTTAGAAGACCATTCTTTATTATTAAAAGGCAATAACTGAGGCTCGCCCCATTTGTCACCATTCTTAACAGCTTTGTAAAGGAAAATTTGTCCGATCTTAAGGTTCATAGCCTTATCTCTTTCAAACTGTTTCTTTTCGTTAAAGCTCTCACTGTTGAAATACATTGTTTTACCATCTGCACTTAGAGCTGCAGGCCCATCATGCCATTTGGTATTCAGGTCAGAAAGCGGTGTAGGCTCACTGAAAGTACCGTTAGCATTGTACGTTGAAGTGTACATGTCAAGATAAGGCTGCTCATTAGTACCATATTTTTTTCTAGCCGTGTTACGTGTAGATGCAAAATAGAAATTGTTGTCATCTGCAAGCACACCACCAAATGATCCGTATTTGTCATCATTGATGTCTAGTACTTTCTCATCATACAGCTTTGGCTGTGATTTTAGTTTTGGAAGGTAATTAGGATCCTGGTTGAACACAACCGCTCTTTGATCCTGAGGGGCAAGCGAAGCAAATTTCTTCATCTGCGTGTTAGCTTCCTCATATTTCCCTTCTGCCTTAAGCATTTGTGCATAGTGGTAATACACATCAGCTTCCTGCTCTGTAGCTGTAGCTTTAGCATACCATTGTACAGCTTCTTTAGAATTAAAGATGTTGTAATAGCTCTCTGCTATCTGTTTGTAAACATAAGGGCTGCCATCCAGTTTCTGGTATTCTTTGGCAGCGTCAATATAGTCAAGACGCGCATACAGCTTGTCGGCTTTTTTTGATTCTTTTGTCTGGGCTGTCATTGCCATGGTAGCAAGTACAAGACCAAGTGTCATATATAAATTCTTCATTTTCTTTAGGTCGGTTTAGGATTAGAAATAACGAGGTGAACGAGATACTTTTTTAGGGAAGTTCAGGTCAAACAACAGCATGATCTCGTGAGAGGCAGGTGTAGTCACTTTCAGGTCAGACACGATATGGTCATAAGCATAACCAAGTTTCAGGTTAGGGGTAATGGCATAGTTAACCATACCGCCAAAACTATCGTCAAGCCTATAGGTTGCGCCTATCTCGAAACGCTCAAAGAATAAGAAGTTTAATGATCCGTCAATTGATGGCGATACATCAAATGCCGATTTCAACATGAAAGACGGTTTCATCTTAAGGTTGTCATTCAGCTGGAATACATAACCTCCCGTTAAGAAGTAGTGGGAAGTCTCAGATCCATATTTAGCCGCCGGATTACTTGGATCTGTACCATTGCTTCCAGGTTTATAGTCAAGGTGCTTGCTCTTAAGCATGTTCGGCACCGAGAATGCTAAATAGTATTTCTGGGTGTAGTAAAAGAATCCTGCTCCAACGTTAAAAAACGTGTTGCTAACGTCTGATGAGAATGCAGGGTCATTAGGATCCGGAACGTTGCCGTTACCGATATCAGTAAAAAGCCCAACGTTATGGAAGGTAGCTCCCGCTTTAAGTCCTAAAGCAATGCGGTGTTCGCCTCCAAGGTTAAGCGTATAAGAGAAATCTGCATAAGCATTAGTCTCCTCTACAGGGCCTATCTTATCGTTAATGACAGATAATCCCAAACCTACATTCTTCCCAACAGGGCTGCTCCCTGAAAAGGTCATTGTGGTTGGTGAATCTTCAATGTCTACCCACTGCTTACGGTATAATAAACCGAAAGAGAGGTTTTCCTTGGATCCTGCATAGGCAGGGTTAATCACGTTCATGTTGTACATGTACTGTGTGTAATGAGGATCCTGCTGGGCCGTAGCGTCAGCAAGGCCGCCAAGAGCCAATAGTGCTGCAAGGTAAAGTTTCTTCATGTAATGTGTGTTTAATAGCTTCATTTCGGTAAAAATATAAAAAAAAACAAACCCCCGCCTATTAGGCAGGGGTTTCTGATATATTTTTTAAAAAAAATTAAAAATTAATCTTGTCTGTTGATGTAAACCCATCCGGTTAATGACTCACCAGTAGTACGTTCTACCATGTAGAAATACGTTCCTGTTGGCAGTTCATCACCTTTATCGGTTTGTCCAACCCATTCTTTAGTATAGTTGCTTCTGCTATATACTTCCTGTCCGTAACGGTTGAAGATGCTAAGTTTCCTTACGCCAAGAGCTGTCAGGTCAAACTCATCATTAAATCCGTCATTGTTAGGAGAAATACCTCGAGGTATATCACAAGCTGTGCTGGTTACGTCAAAAGATTCTGTGCTTACACATCCTTCAGGAGTCGTAATGGTTACAACATATTCACCTAGCTTCTCAGGAACAATCTTACGATCTGTAGATGTAAATTCTGGTCCTGTCCATGAATAAGTAGCCGTATCCGGATCGAAAGAACCATTTACGTCTGTTGCCTCAAGGCTGTAAACATTCTTCTCACAATTATCAATAACTGAAATTAGGATTACTGTGGTATCCTGAGATAATGTGGCAGTCTCAGAGTGAGAACATAGTCCTCCCCTTGTTACCTCAACCTGATAGTCACCAAATGCAGATCCGACAATACTCTTACCAGTCTGACCTGTTTGCTCAATACCATCAATAAACCATTTATAAGTTACATCAGTACCATCTACGTCGAAGTTAGCACCGGTAACAGAAATAGTAACAAAAGAAGGTACACAAGCGGTATATGGTCCGCCAAGGGTAAACTGTGGCGAAGGTATGATGTTAACCATAAATGATTTCTCATCGTTACACGCCGGATTATCCTGAGCTTCAGCATAAACATAGATACGCTGAGAAGAAGTAACAGGATCATTAACATTTAACTGAAGCCCTGTTTTACCCGGACCAGTCCAATATGTATTAAGAGGACTTAAAGCAGTTAATATATACTGATCACATTCAGTTACGTCAACCAAAGCATCAGCAACAGGCGTAGGAGAAATAGTTACTCTAAAACGATCCTCTGTAAAACAGTTAGGCGTAGTTGCTGTTTCTGCATATACATAGATTGTCTCAGAAGATGTAACTACATAATCATCAGCCAGTAGCGTACCGGTTCCGTTAGGACCTCCGGGAGCTGTATAGTAAGAACCTACAGCAGGAGCAGTAAGTGCATAGCTATCACATGCTTTAACATCTTCAATATCACCAACCTGTGGTACTACATTGATTGTTACAACAAACGAGTCTTCAGCTGAACAAGCCACACTGCCCGAAGCCGCATATACATAAATTGTATGTGCACCCGCGCCAAGAACTTGTCCGGCAGCAGCATCAATACCAATAACAGTACCGGCATTTAGCTGTGTACCAGTTCCACCAGCGCCTGTATAATAAGCACCGTTAGCTGTTAAAGCAGGAAGCTCATAGCTGTCACAAGCTGTAACATCTACAGGGGCAACAACAGTCTGTTTAGGATAAACAGTAAGTGTTGAAGTTCCTGTGCTTACACATCCGTGGTTATTTACCGTAACTACATATATACCACCAACATTTGTTGTAATAGAACTTGTAGTATCCGGTATTGCACCACCATCACGTGTCCAGCTGTATGTAGCAACTGAGAAGTCTTCAAGCGGACCAGGAGTTACTGCAATAGTAGAAGTAACGTCGTCACATATAGTAGCATCCGGTGTAATCGAGAATACAGGAGGTACGTTAGTAACATCCACTTCAAATGACCTTGTAATATAACATGGAGCATCACCTCTCATTATTCTAACCCAAACTGTAACTGTAGCATTAGTTACAAACGCAGCTGGAGTAGCTATACCATTAGTCTGGTCAATAGCATCCTGTTCTGTTGGATAGTATTCGAATACATATCCTGTAGGATCAGCGAATACATTTGCTGTTGCTTCTGCAAGATCAAATGTAACATCTTCTCCATTACCACATTTTGTAATATCAACCGGATCTGTTGCAGGAATAATTACTTCTTCCACATTAATTGTGAAGTCAGTATCCCTTACAACAACCTCTCCGCTACAAAGAACGTAAGAAGCGCGTGCTGTCATTACAGTTTTACCAGAAGTAGCACATACATTAATGTGAGTATCGGTACTGAAAGGGCCACCATCTTTTAGCCATTCGAAATCTACAGATGTAGCTCCGTTTGGTGTAAACCTCCAGGCTTCATTCTCAGCAGTCCAAGGACCAGTGTTTCTTCCAGGAGGAGTAAATCCTACATCTCCTGCACCGTTCTGAATTCCAACAAGTCCTACACCACCTTGCCAGCCTGTACATGGTACTCTTCGTTTAACATATACTTCAATGATGTTAGTGATCTCATAAATAACAATTTGAGAACTTTGAGCTCCAATCAGCTGGTCTTCTGGAGTGTCATCACTACAATTAAACTGTGCAAGCCCATTAAAACTAACAACCAAAGCACGACATGGGTAGTTACCCAATACCTGATAATTGATATTTGGACTGTCCCAGTCATTGTTACCCGGGCTAGGATCTGTATCCTGGTAAACCCCATAGATAGCATTCCTTTGAGGGAATGCAGGATTAGGAATTGTCTGAGTAAATGCATATCCACTACCACCGTACGCAGGTTGGTTAGCATTAAAGCTTACGATACCATTAGATCCTACCTGAGCAGCGTTATAAACACTTCCCATAAAACAGAATTCAAATGGAAGCACAATTTTAGGCGACCATATATCATCCCTATCAATTGGCATTTCAGTACCTCCTACAGAAGGGAATGGCTGAACAAATGGTATGCTTGTAACTTCATAAGAAGTAGTTTCGGCAGCTGCAGCATAGTAGCTCGCATCAAACTCGACACACGCATTTTCGCCCGGACAGATATAAAATTCAGTATCAGGTGTAATAACATTAAGATCCGGATCCGTTACAACCACGTCAGCACATGCCGGCGGGCTAAATAATGAGAATCTAACTTCTCCAGACCAGAAACTCTTATCATTAGTACCACATAGAGCTCTTACATAGTATTCGTATAGCGTACCTTCAACAAGGTTAGCAAATACATAATAAGGATCGTCAACAATTACGCTTGTAACAGGGTTCTGCGAAGGGAAAGCTCCGCCCTGGGACTGAATAACAACTTCCCATTGTTCTTCTGCTCCACCCGGTGTCCAGCTCAAACGTGTAGCATTTGGTACGTTTACCACGCTCTCACTTACAAGGTTAGTAGGCTGATCACATGTAATTGTAGAACAGTATGACATACCTTCATAGATAACAGTAGTTTTTTCAGAAGTTCCTGAACCAGGAAGTTTAGAGAAAACCGTTTGGCTGCTAAAAGGATTTACAACTGCCAATCCGATATCGCCTGTACCGCCAGCGTTCCAAAGTAGTTCATAAGGTACTCCCTTACAAAGTGGAACTGTAACAGTAACAGGGCCTGCGCCTGATGTAAATGTAGAACCAATAGTTGCAACTATCTGTCCTGCCTGAAGAATACTTACAGTATTACCATTCCATCCGTCGCCGGTATCAGTCATTACAAAGTTAATAGGACACTGATCTACAATTTCACATACGTTTGTATTGAAATTGTATGGACCACTCCAACGACTTACATCGTTAGGACCACAAAGTGCTCTTACATAATATTTATATTTTGTACCGCTTGTTAACCCTTCATAAAGAGGAGTTGTGCTCGATACAGTAGTACCTACACCTACAGGATCAGTATTTAGTGGTGCTGCAGCATTTACAGGCACTACATAAACCTCCCATGATGTTGCAGCAAGGGCTTCTGTCCAGCCAAGAGTGGCAGACGTCATACCTATACCTGTAGCAGTAAGGGCTGTAGGCTGAGGACATGTTACTACCCTCGCACTGATATTGTCGATAGCACCAGCCGGTGCAGTACCGCCACTACCATCATTTCTCCATTCGAAAACAATTCTTCTCGCACCGGTCATTCCCGTAACGTCAAGCAAATGCTCAGCAGTCGTCCAGGTATTGTTATTATTTAGATTCGCTGTTATTAACGAACCTCCCGATGCAGTTGTAATCTGAGTACCCGGTGTTGGTACAAATGTTACAGGTACAATCCATACTCTTAAATAATCACAACAGCTTTCTCCAAGGGCTTTCCAGTCGTATTTTAACACCACCTGGTTTGAAGCTATAGGAGTAGGAAGTAAAACATCCCTGTAAGCATGCGTTACAGAATTAGTGTTTACCGTATAGTTGTTAGTAACACCTTCATCATTAGAAATGTATAATGATTTGGCCGCACTATTAAATGTTGCCGTTCCAATTACCCATTTATTTACCTGAGTACCCGAATTTAACGTAAATGATGGATTATCAGTTCCGTCAAAGTTTTGAGTATAAGGCATTGTAGCAGGAATCTGCGGAGTTGTAAAATTAAGCGGACCTGTCCAGAAACTAACGCTTGATCCACAATTACTTCTTACCCATACATTATAATTAGTATTATCTGTAAGACCTGTAATCGTAGCCGTTGCAGGGGTTACGTTATTACTTGGAACAGTTGTTGCAGTAGGCGGGGTAGCAGATGTCGAATAATAATAATCGTAGCTTCCCGGATTCATTGCAGGTGCTGTCCAGTTTACAGTAGCTGTATTAGGCGTAACACCTCCAAGCACTAGTGCAGTTGGTGCAGCACAAGGAACAATCGTTATTTCGATGTTATCAACAGCAGCAGGAGGCTGAGCACCACCACCACCATCGTTTCTCCATTCGAATACTATCCTTTGTGTAGTACTGTTCCATGTAGCAGGAACATTTACAACATTGGTTGACGTTGTCCAGGTAGTACCACCATTCAGGTTAAAGTTACCTCCCGAAACCTGAACACCTCCAGAAGTTGCAGCAGTAATCTGCGCACCTGGCGATGGAGTCCATGTAGCCGGAACAACCCATACTCTGAAATAATCATAAATACTCTCACCCTGAGCTTTCCAGTCAAATTTAACAAGAAGCTGACCTGAAGGCATAGCTGAAGCTGCAGGTATCTGGATATCTCTGTAAGCCTGAGTTACAGAAAGAGAAGATGTAGTATAGGCATTGCTTACACCGTTATCATTGGTTATATATAGCGAGTTAGCCGCACTGTTAAACGTTGCAGGACCAACAAACCATTTATTTGCCTGTGCTCCGTTTAACAAAGTAAAGCTATGCGCTCCTCCATCAAAATTCTGTGCATAAGGCACAGAGGCAGGAACCTGAGCTGTGTAGAAGTTAAGTGGACCTATCCAGAAACTTGTTCCTGAGGCACCACAATTACTTCTTACCCATACATTATAGCTTGTAGCATCTGCTAAACCTGAAAGCGATACTGTTGAATCAACCACGTTACCGGTTGGCGTTGTAGTATCTGTAGGCGGCGTTGTATTTGTAGAATAATAATAATCATAACTTCCCGGAATTAAAGCCGGTGCAGTCCAGATTACTGTCGCGCTATTATTAGTAGGAGCCCCATCAAGTCCTAAAGAAAGAGGAGCCGGACATGTAATAACTTTAAAATTAATATTATCTATTGCTGCAGGAGGATTAGTTCCGGCACCACCATCATTTCTCCATTCAAAAATAATTCTTCGGGGAGTATTCAAATCTGCTGCAGGTATCGCAACAACGTTATTAGAAGTCTTCCATGTAGGGCTTCCGGTAAAGTTACCACCTATCTGAGTTCCTCCACTCGCTGCCGCAGTAATTAGCGTACCCGGTGTTGGTGTAAACGAAACAGGTACATTCCAAACCCTGAAGTAATCTGCATTTTCACCCACAGTCTTATAGTCAAATTGAAGAAGAGCCTGTCCTGATGGTACTGACGTTGGAATCGTTATGTCCCTGTATGCATGAACAACAGCAGCAAGTGTGTTGTCATAAGCATTGGTCGTACCGGTAGTGTTAGAGATGTATAGCGAATTTGCAGCACTTGCAAATGTCGCGCCTCCAACTACCCATTTGTTAGCCAAATTGCCATTACTTAACGTAAAGTTACTTGGGCCACCATCGAAATTCTGGGTATATGGCATTGTGTCCGGTACCTGAGGGGTACTGAAGCTTATAGGGCCGGTCCAGAAACTCTTATCTGTATCACTACAATGTGCCCTTACCCATACATAATAGAATGTACTTGCGGCTAAAGGAGTTATAGTAGCAGTTGTACCAGGTACGTTTTGAGTAGGTACAGTTGTAGCTGTAGGTACTGGTACTGGTGTGTTGCTCACATATACATCATAGCTTGCAGGCACTATTGCCGGTGCAGTCCAGTTTACAACTCCACTGGTTGTATTAAGCGGCCCCATTACAAGTGCTGTAGGCTGAGGACATGTAACAATAGAAAGATTAATATTATCTATAGCCGCACTAGGTGCAGTACCAACACTATCATCATTTGTCCATTCGAATACAAGCCTCATTACACTATTGTTCCAACTTGTCGGAGCAGTAATAATAGTGTTAAAATTTGTCCAGTTAGGCGTAACATTCATGGTTCCGCCAATTTGTGTACCTCCCGAAGTGGCAGCACTTACAGCTGTACCCGGTGTTGGAGTCCATGAAGAAGGAACCATGTAAACTTTCAGGTAATCACAACATGACTCACCAAATGCTTTCCAGTCAAAGCTGATCGCTATCTGTCCGACATTTAAAGGCATCTGAATGTCTCTGTATGCCTGAACTATACTTGGTGTAGTAAGGCTATAGTCATTCGTCGTACCGCCATTATTAGATATATAAAGTGAGTTTGCAGGGCTATTGTTAGTAGCTCCACCCACAACCCATTTATTAACCTGTGTACCATTATTTAAGGTAAAACCATGTGGTGCACCATCAAAATTCTGGGTATAGTTCATAGGAGCAGGAACCTGCGTAGTTGTAAACTGGTAAGGTCCGGACCAAATACTGAACTGGCCTCCGCCACAACTCTCTCTTACATAATATTCGTATGTTGTAGCAGAGCTAAACAAAACACCTGCACTGGTACTACCTACAACATTACCTGTATTAGTAGCTACAGTATTCACCGGAGCTCCTGCAGCAGGAAGGCCGGCACCGGCATTTTGAACAGCTATCTCCCACGAAGTAGCAGTTGCTGTTCCTTTTGTCCAGCCAAGGGTTGCCTGCATACCTGATACAACAGCAGTACCTGCAGTTGGAAGCGCACAGAATACCTGCTGTATAGCAAGCGTATAATTTGTAGTTTGCGGTGTACCGTTTGTAGATATAACAAAGTAGTAAGTTGTACCTGCGGTCATCGACTGAGCCGGAATATTAACGGGAGTCGTGGCACTTGCCACTCCACCATTAATACAAGCAACACCTATGTTAGCACAGCTGCTGTACATAAATACACCCGCCGGACCACCTGTGCCCGTCAGGGAGATATTATATACACCTGTAGCATTAGGAGTATAAGAATATACAACGTCATTACCTGCAAGGTAGTTACCAGTACTGTTACAGCCTGTACCGGATAAACCTTCATAAAAATCTGCAAAAGCACTAGTGTTTCCGGAAACGCTTTGGTTACCCGGAGGAATTACCAGCGGTTCGGCACAGGTTTCTCCAAGACATCTTGCTTTGAAGAATACCGGGCCCAACCATGCGCTTGTCCCGTCGTCAGAACATTTTGAACGCACATAGTACTTGTAATTAGTACATGGTGTAAGTCCTGTTTTAGTATAAGGAAGCGGACCAGAATAAACCTGACCCACACCTGTTGGCACAGCAGTATCAAGAACAACCTCGATTTCCCACGACGTAGCCGCAGGAGCAGGAACAGTCCAGCTTAATGAAGCCGTTGTTGTTGTTGTTGCAGTTACTACCCCATTTGTAGGTGGCAGACATTTTGCTGTTACCTTAACATCATCAAGGAACCAACGGTCTTTGTCATCTCCCTGCATTACAAACGCAAGACGCACCTGTGTTCCTGCCGGATAAAAGGTAGCATCGTTTGGAATTTCGAAAACCTGTGCAGTCCACTGAGAAAAGTTGGTAGGATCCAGCTCTGTTTCGGTGTACGTTTTTAACAACCTTCCAGTCGTTAAATTTGTAAAGTCAGCAACCGTAACTGGCGCAGCTGCATCAGTAACCTTCATAAGGTATACTTTGTAAACACCTCCTGAATCCTGGCCTATAGTCAGCCTCGACTGAAAACCCAATTGCGCATTTGCAATCATCGGGAATGCTTCAGTAATCAGCCAGTCCGAAGGAATAGCTGCTGTTGGCCCTACGTTTTCCTTTTGAAGGTACGCAGAATGCCCTGTTCCGCCAAATGGTGGCTGCGAGCTAACATTTGGTGTCGTTTGAACCCACGTTTGTTGTGGCCCGTACTCATTGATGACTACCCAGTTTGGCGGTGCTGCCGGCGTGCCCGCGGGATAACCCGGCGGAACAACCCATGGATCATCGAAATGATTCACCGGTAGCTGAGCATACGCAAAAAAGGACATCAATGATACTACGATCATTAAAGTAATTTTTTTCATAATTTATGGTTTAGCTAAATTTAATCTCCAAATTTAAAAAAATATAACATATACATAACAATTTCGTGAAATTTAACATATTTTCTGAAAATTGCCATTTTTACAATAAATATGGGATTCCAATGCCCTATTTTTCGTAGTTTTACACTTTTATCACAAAGATATGCTTGAAAAAGAGACAATTAAATTCGAAAGAACAATTATAGCAGGGGTAATTACGCAGTCGCAAAGTGAAGAAAAGCTTAACGAGTACCTTGACGAGTTAGATTTTTTAACATTCACCGCAGGCGGAGAAGTAATTAAACGTTTTTCACAAAAAATGGAGCGCCCAAACCCGAAAACGTTTCTCGGTACAGGTAAAATTGAAGAAATACACCTATATATTAAGGAGAACAATATTTCGACCATTATTTTTGATGACGAACTTACACCCGCCCAGCAAAAGAATATCACCAAAATACTTGATATTAAAGTATTAGACAGAACGAACCTGATCCTGGATATTTTCGCGCAGCGCGCCGAAACTTCTTATGCCCGTACACAGGTAGAGCTGGCACAGTGCCAATACTTGCTGCCAAGGTTATCGGGTATGTGGACACACCTTGAGCGTCAGCGGGGTGGTATTGGTATGCGCGGACCCGGTGAAACAGAGATTGAGACCGACAGGCGTATCGTGCGCGATCGTATTGCATTGCTAAAAGAAAAGATACGAACCATCGACAGGCAAATGTCGGTACAGCGAAGCAACCGTGGCGCCATGGTAAGGGTTGCCCTTGTAGGGTATACCAATGTGGGTAAATCGACACTCATGAATGTTATCAGTAAAAGCGAAGTGTTCGTAGAAAACAAGCTTTTTGCTACACTTGATACGACCGTTAGAAAAGTAGTTATTAAAAACCTGCCATTCCTGCTGTCTGATACTGTAGGGTTTATCAGAAAACTACCTACACAGCTTATCGAGTCATTTAAAAGTACACTTGATGAAGTTCGCGAAGCCGACCTGTTATTACATGTTGTTGATATTTCACACCCAGAGTTTGAAGACCATATTGCATCGGTAAACCAGATCCTTCAGGATATAAAGTGTGTTGATAAGCCGACCATTATGGTGTTCAACAAAATAGATGCCTATAAACCGCTTACCATTGATGCTGATGACCTGATGACTGAAAAAACATCACGCCATCACACACTTGAAGAGTGGAAAGATACATGGATGAGCAACGTTGGCGAAGAGAATGCGCTTTTCATCTCAGCTGTCAATAAAGAGAACTTTGAAGAATTCAGGGAAAAGGTATACGAAGCCGTTAGGGAGATACACATCTCGCGTTTTCCATACAATAAGTTCCTGTATCCTGACTATAAAGAGAATCACGCCGAAGAAAAAGAATAAAAGAAGCCCATCAAAAATATGATGGGCTTCTTTGTTTTATAACTATACCTATATATTAAGGTGTAAATTATTTTAGAATCCATAATTGGCAGCTACGCCAAACACCTGTCTAACCTGTAATCCGCGGTAAGCGTTATCATCGTAAATGGTTTGGAACGAAAGGTTTGTAGTCAGGTAGCGGTTAATACGCAGCAATATATTAAGCTGATAGTTGATATCCACGTTCTGGGGATCTTCAAGATAGTTAGAATAAAGCCCCAGTATATTTTCAAAGGTTACATTGGCAATAACATCAAGCTTATAATACATCGAAGCACTGAAACCCAACTCATAACGCATAGAATTGCCTTCTTTTACACCAAAGTAAGCCTCATCAGGCAAGGTGTAGTCAGGGTCAACAAATGTAAATTTAGAGGTTGCAGGAGAAAGGTTTACAAAGAAGTTATCATCTCTTTTATAGAGCATACCCGGACCTACC
>NZ_JBTKVX010000033.1:0-30918 GCF_054457175.1 Flavobacterium hauense | reverse complement strand
TTTATCATACATTTCAAAATAACGCCAGTTGGCATGCACCGTAGGCGCAAAGGGGTTCTTCGGGTGAATGACAAGGCTTAGTCCACAGGCAAAAAAGTCTACATCACCTACATTAAAATAGGCCTGCATCGCTTTTGGCAATGGCCCATGAACGGCAGAGATATTCACGCCGCCTTTTTCAATTACCGCCCCGTTCTCAATCACGCGGGTACGGCCTCCACCGCCTTCGGCGCGTTCCCAAATGTCTTCACGAAATTTTGCAGTGCCATCTACCGCTTCAAGTCCTGAAGTGATCGTGTCCTGCAACTGCTGTATGTATTGGTAAAATTTATTTTTCATTGTTAATCTTTATTCAGTGATGTGGAGGCATATATATCCGGATTAGGAAAATAAGCTAACCAACATTACAATTATACCAAGGGGCCATAAAACGAGCTTATATAGTAGAGAGGTATCCTCTTTGGTTATTTTAGAATATAAATAAATCAGAAAAATATAAATAATGCTTAATGCGACTGTGATGAATGGATAAATGATAACAGTTAGCCATCCCCTCGCGCATCCATTAGTAATCTCTTGAGGGAAGCAATAAAATGCCAACACTTTACAAAGCCAGAAATAGTAAAAGCCAATAAATATTATTTTAAATCCTATTTTGGCAATCTTTAGCATCTTGATATTATCGGCTTGCGCAATCATTTATTAAATCCGTTTATCTTATTAAAAATATCAAACGAGAACATTTTGCTTTCGGCCTGCGTAAAATTATAGAGGGCAATAGCCTTTTCTTTAAAAGCAGGATTTGCAGCCAGCATATCGGCAAGGCGTTCCATGTTGGCAAAGTCAAAATGGAATTTGGTTATGTGCTCCGTAAGCTCAGTTCCGCTCATGGCATCAAGGCTTTCATACGATAAGCCCAGTTGCGTCAGCAATGGCTGTGCCTCATCCTTCAGCCATCCTTCAGGAACAAAAGCTAGCTCCATTAACTTATTCAGGATGTTATTTATCCTTTCATTCTCTTCGTCTCGCAGTCCTAAGCTTAGGGGCATAATCTTTAGTTTGCAGTGGTCAGTGATCAGTATTCAGTCAGAGTGGAACTGCCAACTGCTACTCCCAACTGAATACTATTTATATTCTTTCACAGCATCAATAAACGCTTTGGCATGGTCTACCGGAATGTTAGGCAGTATGCCGTGGCCTAAATTTACGATATAATTGTCTTTGCCAAACTCGTCGATCATTTGGTGAACCATTTTTTTGATGGTTGGTATTGGCGAAAGCAGCCTTGACGGGTCAAAGTTACCCTGAAGTGTAATCCTGCCTCCCGAAAGGTAACGGGCATTGCGCGGTGAGCATGTCCAGTCTACCCCAAGTGCCGAAGCCTTGCTTTGTGCCATATCGTTCAGCGCAAACCAGCAGCCTTTACCAAACACGATAACGTGAGTTTCTTCTGCCAGTGCCTCAACAATCTGGTTCATATATTTCCATGAGAATTCCTGGTAATCTACAGGCGATAGCATACCGCCCCAGCTGTCAAAGATTTGCACGGCATTTACACCTGCTTTTACTTTTTCTTTAAGGTAAGCGATAGTGGTATCGGTTATTTTCTGAAGCAGTACGTGTGCTGCTTCCGGCTGCGAAAAGCAGAAACCTTTGGCAGTATCAAAACTTTTTGAGCCTTTTCCTTCTACCGCATAACAGAAGATGGTCCATGGCGATCCGGCAAAACCGATAAGCGGCACTTCGTCGTTCAGCATCTCTTTAGTCAGCTTAATGGCATCCATTACATAACCAAGGGTTTCGTGAATGTCCGGAACGCGAACTTTCTCTACATCCTGTACGGTGCGTATAGGGTTTGGCAAAAACGGGCCTATGTTTTCTTTCATCAATACTTCAATACCCATAGCCTGTGGTACCACAAGGATGTCAGAGAAAAGGATTGCTGCATCCGGCTTCACGATACGGATAGGCTGTACCGTTATCTCGGCAGCAAGCTCTGGAGTCTGGCAGCGGGTAAAGAAATCATATTTGTCGCGCAATGCACGGAATTCAGGTAAATACCTGCCTGCCTGGCGCATCATCCATACCGGTGGGCGCTCTACTGTCTCGTTGCGCAATGCTTTTAAGAAAAGGTCGTTTTTAATGCTCATTTTTGTTTTTGTTTTCAACCTGCAAGGTCTTCAAGACCTTGTAGGTTTTAGTATTACAATATGTTTGACACACCTACAAGGTTTTTGAAACCTTTGCAGGAGTCACGGTTTTTTATAATAATTTATACACTGTACAATCACGTTCTCCAGTGTGGGCTTATTGGCAATCACGATATTCTCTGTAATGCCTTTAAGCGCTTCGGCGGTTGTGGTGCCTATGCAAAAGCACACTGCACTGCCTATGTTGTTTTCCTTCAGGTAACTCTCAATCCCGCTTGGGCTGTAAAAGAGTATGCCATTCAGTTTGCTGTTTATCTTGTGCGGTGAGAGTACGGTTTCATACACCTGTATCTCGTTCATCTCAATTCCGGCAGCTTTTAACGCTTCGGGAAGGGTATCCCTTCTCAGGTTACCCGAAAAAAATGTAAAACTTTCATTGGTATAACCTTCGGTAATAGTTTTGGCTAGTTCCTCTGCATAATCAGTACAAACTGTTACTTTATAACCGTAATGTTCCAGGGCGGCTTTGGTTTTTATGCCTACGCAAAATATCCCGTTGTCTTTCAGCTGTGCCGACTTACGATTGTGCAGAAAGCTAATTACCGCATTCTGGCTGGTAAATATCAGGTTGTCGTTGGCCGTGTCAATCTCAAAACTTTTCAGGTTTACCGAGATAAAATCGGCTTCTATTACTGATAGTCCCGCATTGAGCAGGAATTGCTTTTGGTTTGCCAAAAGCTTTTTGGCAGACAGTACACGGACAGTTTCCATTATTTTTTTAGCTGGGCCTTAATTTTGGCCATCAGTTCGTTACCTCCGTTGTTTAGCACTTCATTGGCACAGCGAATTCCAAATTCAGCGGCGTCATCATCAGTACCCATAACTTTCTCTATATGTATGCGTTCTTTACCATCTATAGATAATAACACACCTTCAAAACGTATCTCGCCGTCAAAGTTGGTTGCCAAAGCCCCTATCGGCGCAGTACAGCCACCTTCCAGAGTTCTTAGGAACTGGCGTTCTATGCGCGTGCAGAGTTCGCTTTCCACATGGTTCATTTTTTCAACAGCTTCACGGCTGTAAAGGTCTTTCTCCATAGCAACGACTACCATCGCACCCTGTGCTGGGGCAGGTATCATCCAGTCAAGGTCAATATGGTTTTCCGGCAGCAGGTTGATGCGTTCCAGTCCGGCAGCAGCGAATACAGCTCCGTTCCAGTCGTTGTCTTTAAGTTTTTGTAAACGCGTATTCACGTTTCCGCGAAGGTCGGTTACAGTATGGTTAGGGTAGCGATGCAGCCATTGTGCCTGTCGGCGAAGGCTTCCCGTTGCTATTGTTCCCATATCGTGAAGAAAATCAAGACTACCCTTATGAACAAGGATGTCGTTTACATTGGCACGTTCCAAAACGGCAGCCTGTACAATTCCAATAGGCAGTGCGGTAGGAACATCTTTCATGGAATGTACGGCAATGTCTACCTCGCCTTTCAGCATGGCAACATCAAGGGTCTTGGTAAAGATACCAGTAATGCCAAGTTCGTATAAGGGAACGTCAAGGATAATGTCGCCGGTAGATTTTACGGCAACAATTTTAGTGGGATACCCTAGCTGGTTCAGCTTTCTCTCCACGGTGTGGGCCTGCCAAAGGGCAAGTTCGCTGTCGCGGGTACCTATTCGTATCGGTTTTTTCATTTGGTTGAAGCTTCGATCTGAAAAACCTTCTCTATCCATTCGATGCTTTCATCTACCATGGTATCGCGGTCTTTAAGATGATTTGCAAAATGTGTCGTAATCTTATGAATGATGCGCTGACTGATGATCTCGGCCTGCTCTTCATCAAAATTACTTATTTTTTTGCGTTGAAAGTTAAGCTCGGTATCTTTTATGGTGTTAAGCTTTTCTTTAAGGGCATTTATAGTTGGGGCAAATTTGCGGGCTGAGGTCCAGTCGCTGAATTCGGCCTTAATTTCTTCGATAATGGCCTCGGCAGCAGGAATGTGCTTTTTGCGGTTTTCCAGTGTGCTGTCGGTAATTTTAGAGAGGTCATCAAGATGTACTACGGTTACCCCTTCCATCCCGTTAACGTCGCTATGCACATTTTTAGGTATAGAAAGGTCAAGTATAAGCAATGGCTTGTTTATGTCCAGTATGTCTTTATCTATAGTAGGCATAGGTGCCCCTGTAGCTACTACAAGTACATCGGCTTTGGCCACTTCTAAAGGAAGAAGGTCATAATCCTTAACGATGAGGTTAAACTTCCCCGCGACCTGTTCCGCTCTTTCGCGTGTACGGTTGATAAGGATAATATGGTCGTTTTTGGTGTGCTTAACGAGATTTTCGCAGGTATTGCGGCCTATTTTGCCTGTGCCAAAAAGAAGTATATTCTTGTTCTGTATATCGGCAACATTATTCATAATGTATTGTACCGATGCAAACGATACCGATGTTGCGCCTGAACTCAACTGAGTTTCATTCTTAATTCTTTTGCTTGCCTGAATAACGCTGTTTACAAGGCGTTCTATAAAAGCATTGGTCAGTCCAAAAGATTTTGACTCATTAAAGCCGTTTTTGATCTGGCTGATGATCTCGAAGTCACCCAATATCTGGCTATCAAGACCTGAAGCTACACGGAACACGTGGTCTATTGCTTCGGCATTTTTATATACAAAGGCTACACGCTGAAATTCTTCAACGGTGCCCTGGCTGTTATCGCAAAGTAATTTTATAAGTTGGTAAGGGTGTTGGGCATAACCATATATCTCGGTTCTGTTGCAGGTAGAAATAACAACAAGGCTCTCAATGCCTTCCTGTTTTGCCTGCTGCAGCAAAGCGGTCTTTGCTGTATTGCCCAAACTGAATTTACCCCTTATCTCGGCATCGGCTTTCCTGTAACTGAGACCCACCGCGTAAAAATAAAGATGCCTTGATATGTTATTGTTCTCCATAGTGCTCACTTATCCTAAAAGTTCTACAAAAGTATTGTGAACGTTTTTTAAAAAGTAACGCTCAAAGTCCTTTTTGTATCGCTGTGGGAATTTTTGGCACGAAAATGTATTTATTTGCCCAATTAATCTAAATTTGCAATAAAATCAGCACATTGCAAAAATATAGTTTAGAATTATTCTAAATAAAGACAAGCTAATTTTTTGTAGTTGGCATAAAAAAATACCGCTATGGGTTCTCATGAGGAAATTAACATTGAGGATGATTTCATAGTGCTGCGTTTCCAGAACGACAGTGATGAAACCTCTCATTATGAAAGGGAAGTAGGGACAGACCTCATACAATTTCACTTTGGCATAAAGGGCCGTGCCAAGTTTATTTTCAACCAGGGCCGCTATGCACTCGACCTTCGTGAGGAGGTATCATTGTTTTTGTACAACCCACAAAAAGAACTTCCGGTTCACCTGGAAATCGCTCCGCACAGCTGGGTAGTATCGGTACTGATATCGATTAAAAAATTCCATGGATTCTTTTCAGAACAGGCAGACCATATTCCGTTTTTGAGTACCGATAATATTGATAAGAAATATTACAAGGATGAAAAAATAAATCCGTCGATGGCGGTGGTGTTAAGTCAGATGTTCCATTTCAATCTGCACCAATCCATTAAGAAACTCTATTTTAAAGGTAAGGTGTATGAATTGCTGAGCCTTTATTTTAACCGTGCCGAAGACACCAATACAGAGTCATGCCCCTTCCTTGTAGATGAAGAGAATGTAATAAAGATACGCAAGGCCAAAGACATCGTGATCGCTAATATGGCCGAACCGCCCGGACTCGAAGAGCTTGCCGACAAAGTGGGCATCAGCCTGAAAAAACTGAAAATGGGCTTCAAACAGATCTATGGCGACAGCGTGTACAGCTTCCTTTTTGACTATAAGATGGACTATGCACGCAAGTTGCTTGACAGCGGCACCTATAATGTAAATGAAGTGGGGCTAAAAATAGGCTACAGTACTGCGAGCCATTTTATATCTGCCTTCAAGAAAAAATTTGGCACCACGCCTAAGAAGTATCTGATGAGTAGTAACGAGAAGGTTTAGAGTTATATCGCATTTGAGTAAGTTCCTGCAAGGTTTTTAAAACCTTGTAGGTGTAAATGGGATTCTTATCAAAAACCTATAAGGTCTCGAAGACCTCGCAGGTTAGAGAAAGGTTCCTGAAAAAAATAAAAAACAACAAAACAAATTGCCTTTCGCACGGTTTTTGTGAACCGCTTAAGGCCAATAGCAAACAAAGAATAAAGTGATGAAAGGAGTACTACTAGTAAATCTGGGTTCCCCAAAAAGCCCGACAGCAAAAGATGTAAAACCTTATCTTGATGAGTTTCTAATGGATAAGTATGTGATTGACGTTCCATTCCTGTTAAGGGCTTTATTAGTGAGAGGTATCATTCTTCGTAAAAGGCCTGAAGCATCTGCAGAGGCTTACCAGAAAATATGGTGGGAAGAAGGGTCACCGCTTATTGTGCTGTCTGAAAGAATGCATAAAAAAGTACAGCAAAAAACAGAATTGCCTGTAGCGCTTGCTATGCGTTATGGCCAGCCATCAATAGAGCAGGGACTTCAGGAATTATCTGATCAGGGTATTACCGAGGTGCTTCTTTTCCCATTGTATCCTCAATATGCTATGGCTTCTACGCTTACGATATTGGTATTGGCAGAAGAGATCAGGAAAAAGAAATTCCCACACATGACCTTTACCGATGTTCCTGCGTTTTTCAATAAGCCTGATTATATCCAGGCACTGGCAAATTCCATTAAAAGATCATTAGAGGGATTTGATTATGATCACCTGCTGTTCTCGTACCACGGTATTCCTGAACGCCACATACGAAAAACTGATGTAACCAAATCACATTGCAAAATAAATGATACCTGTTGCGTAACACCGTCGGCGGCGCATGCTTTTTGCTACCGCCACCAGTGTTATGAAACAACACGATTAGTGATAGAGCAATTGGGTATTCCTGAAGATAAATATTCGCTTACCTTCCAGTCACGCCTTGCCGGTGACAAATGGCTTGAGCCATATACCGATATCGAAATCAACAAGATGCCTCCTAAAGGAATAAAGAATCTTGCTGTGGTAACGCCGGCTTTTGTAGCGGACTGCCTTGAAACTCTTGAAGAGATTGCTATGCGTGCCAAAGAAGATTTTGAAGAGCATGGCGGTGAAAAATTCCTTGCAGTGCCTTGCCTGAATGATAATGAAGAGTGGATAGGTGTTGTAAGCAACTGGATTAATGAATGGGCTCATGCTGAAATTCCTGTAGCTTAATGGAAATATCATCCCGCGAACTTGCAAAAAAAGATATTAAGGGCCTGCTGATAAAACAGTCGGTACCTGCGTCTATAGGCATATTGTTCATGACGGTCAATATCCTCATAGATACCATTTTTGTAGGCCGTTGGATCGGGTCAATGGCTATAGCTGCATTATCGGTAGTTATGCCTATTACTTTTTTTATCTCGTCGCTGGGCATGGCGATAGGCACGGGCGGAAGCTCGGTACTCTCGCGTGCACTGGGTGCAAAGGATAAAGAGAAAGGACTTGTCACCTTTGCCCACCAGATCATGATGACCTTTGGGCTATCGTCACTATTTGTGGTTTTAGGCCTGTTTTTTGGAGATGAGATACTTTACGCCTTCGGGTCGAATGGAGAAATTACAGAGCCTGCGCGCGAATTCTTTTTCCCCATATTACTGGCAGTACCTTTCCAGGCATTGAGCATGATGGGCAACAGCGTTATCCGTGCCGAAGATAAATCGAAACACTCTATGATATCAATGATCATATCGGCTTTTTCGAATATAATTCTGGATGTCCTTTTTATAAAAATACTCGGATGGGGCGTGTTTGGGGCGGCTGTGGCTACGGCATCCTCTTTTGTTTTATGCTTTGCCTATATCCTTTGGTTTTTTATTTACCGAAGCGAGCTGCGCCTTACATGGAAACATTTTGCATGGCAGAAGAAGATAGCAGGAGAGATCACTTCGCTCAGTTTTGTAACCTTTGCAAGGCAGGGCGTTATCAGTGTGCTGGCCGTAATACTGAACCATACACTGTTTGCGCAGGGAGGGGAGCATGCCGTAACGGTTTATGGCATCATTAGCCGTATGCTTATGTTTGCGCTCTTTCCCGTACTGGGAATCACACAAGGCTTTTTGCCGGTGGCTGGTTATAATTACGGAGCCAACAACCATGACAGGGTACGCGAATCGGTTTCGCTATCCATAAAATATGCAGGCGGACTGGCCATACTTATATTCATTGTGATACTGGTTTTTGCAAAGCCCATAACAGCAGTTTTTACTACTGACCCTGATGTAATACGCGATACGCCGGGTGCATTGCGCTGGGTATTTGCGGCATCGCCCATCATTGCGGTACAGCTTATAGGTGCTGCCTATTTTCAGGCGGCAGGCAAGGCCAAAAAAGCGCTAATGCTAACGCTGTCGAAACAGGGTTTTTTCCTGATACCGCTGGTACTTATATTGCCGCAGTTTTTTGGTATTTTTGGGGTATGGGTTGCTTTTCCCATTGCCGATGTGCTCTCTACCATAGTAACGGGCATATTTTTAAAATCGGCACTGGCCGAACATGTTAATGAAGAATAAATGGAATACTACAACTACATAAAATCACTGCACCTCATATTTGTCATCACCTGGTTTGCCGGGCTGTTTTATATTGTGAGGCTGTTTGTGTACCATATAGAGGCTAATGACAAGCCTTCTCCTGAGAAAGAAATCCTTATCAAACAATACAAGCTGATGAGCTACAGGCTGTGGTATATCATTACCTGGCCATCAGCGGTGCTGGCGACTATCTTTGCTGTTATCCTGTTATGCCTTATGCCCGAATGGCTGCAGCAACCGTGGATGCACGTTAAGCTTACATTTGTATTCCTGTTGTTCCTGTACCATTTTAAATGCCACAGCATCCTGAAGCAATTGCAGCGGGATGAGGTAAAATACAGCACAGGCTTTATGCGCCTTTGGAACGAAGGTGCCACCATCATACTTTTTGCTGTGGTGTTCTTAGTAATACTAAAAAGCGCTATCAACTGGATATTTGGGGTTGTGGGGATCATTGTATTCTCTATACTGCTGATGCTGGGCTATAAATTTTACAAACGCATAAGGGAGAAAAATAACTCTTAATGAAAGAAAAGTTTAAGATAAAGCGCTGGTCACTGCGGACAAGGATTTTCCTGTCCATGATCTTTATTACCCTTGTCGCATCGCTCCTTATTGCCGCGGTGAGCATATATCAGTTCAGGAAAGAAGCCAAAGACTACCACCAGGACCGACTGGAACGCAAAGAAGCTGCCATCAAGCAGCACATCAACTACATTCTTGCCAATACCACCTATCCTTTAAATACCGAAAACCTTCCGCTGATCTTCCGCGAGCGCGTTCATGAGCTTGCGAACATACATGGTATGGAAATCAATATCTATGACCTTAACGGGCATTTGCTGAAATCGTCTAAATCGGCATTTTCGGTAGATACCGTGGCGATGAATATTCCTAAATCTATCCTGAAAGTGCTGCGCTCCACTGCCGAGAAAAGGTATGTCGATTTTAAGGTAAAAGATGGCAAACGTTTCCGATCGTCTTACAGCTATATAAAAGACACTAAGTTCAAACCGCTGGGCATCTTGAACCTGCCGTATATAGAAGACGACGGCTACTACGAAAAAGAGACAAATAATTTCCTTATACGCTTTGCGCAGGTATATTCGTTCATGCTGCTCATTTCGATCATTATTGCTTACTTCCTGTCGAGTTATATTACTAAATCCATCAAGGAGGTATCTGACCGATTAAAAGAAACACGCCTTAGCGAAGTGAATGAAAAACTGGATATGGGCGACACGCCACAGGAGATAAGCCTGCTGGTAGATGCCTACAATAACCTTGTAGAAGACCTTGACGAAAGCGCCACAAAGCTTGCCCAAAGCGAAAGGGAACAGGCATGGCGCGAAATGGCAAAACAGGTTGCCCATGAGATCAAGAATCCGCTTACGCCAATGCGGCTGACGGTACAAAGTTTCCAGCGCAAGTTCGACCCACAGCATCCTGACATCAAACTTAAGCTTGACGAATATTCCAAGACACTTATACAACAAATAGATACAATGAGCTCGGTAGCATCGGCATTCTCGAGCTTTGCCTCGATGCCCGCACAGCAGAATGAAACCCTGAACGTGGTGAAGATCGTGCAGCTGGCTCTTGAAATTTTCAACGAGCCCTATATTACCTACCATGCCGATGAGCCATATATCATTACCCGTATGGACAGGACACAGCTTATCCGTATCATTACCAATCTTGTGAAAAATGCGACTCAGGCAATCCCTGAAGAGGAACACAACCCGCTGGTTGAGGTAAGGGTTTTCCGCGAAGGCGAGATGGCAAAAATTTCGGTAAAAGATAATGGTAAGGGAATCAGCGTGGAAAATAAGCGCCGTATTTTTGAGCCGAAATTTACTACCAAGACCAGCGGAATGGGTCTTGGACTTGGAATCATAAAAAATATTGTGGAAAATTACCACGGTACAATTACCTTTGAAAGCCAGTTGGGAGCAGGTACTGAATTCCTGGTTACACTGCCAATAACAACTGCCCTGGGTAACGAAGAAGAGACAAACAACAAACAGATATAATAATGAATTACGAAAACATACTTACAGAACAGGATAATGGTCTTGCGATAATTACCATCAACAGGCCAACAAAGCTTAATGCGCTTAACAGGGCTACAATTACCGAACTTAATACGGCTTTTATGGCGTTGGATGCTGACAAAAGCGTTAAGACTATCATTGTTACCGGAAGCGGAGAAAAGGCATTTGTTGCCGGTGCGGATATTTCTGAATTTGCCGATTTTAATGTTGAAGAGGGCGAAAAGCTTGCTGCATTAGGTCAGGAACTTTTGTTTGACCTTGTACAGAACCTTTCAACTCCTGTTATTGCGGCGGTTAATGGTTTTGCACTTGGCGGCGGCCTTGAGCTTGCCATGGCGGCACATTTCAGGGTAGCTTCAGACAATGCTAAGATGGGCCTTCCGGAAGTATCGCTTGGGGTAATCCCGGGTTATGGAGGTACGCAGCGTTTGCCGCAGCTTGTGGGTAAAGGCCGTGCCATGGAAATGATAATGACAGCAGGCATGATTAATGCGGAAGAAGCTAAGGCTTACGGACTTGTAAACCATGTAGTGGCTCAGGCGGAACTGCTTGACTTTGCTAAAGGGATTGCAACCAAAATAATGAAGAACTCATCAGTTGCCATATCAGCGGCTATAAAAGCGATCAACGCTAATTTTGAAGATGGCGTGAACGGTTATGATGCAGAGATAAAAGCATTCGGAGAATCTTTCGGAACGGGAGATTTTAAAGAGGGTACTACTGCATTCCTTGAAAAAAGAAAAGCGGAATTTCCTGGTAATTAATTACGAGAATAAATTTATAAATAGAAAACCGGCAGTTCAACTGCCGTTTTTTTTTATTTCCTGTTCTTTACCACATAATCTTTTATGGGTATGCCGTCTATAATAACATCTTTTAATACCGCATCGCCCTCTCTTATGGCAACAACCGCATAGGCTGGTTTGGCATTTTTCTCAGTGCTGTTGTATTCCCTGTAGACTGTCTCAGCTTCATAGGCTTTGCCTTCTTCCATATAGTAGCGGTCAAAAGGCAGGGCTATATGCAGGTTATTATTGTAAGCATAATAGTAATCTACTGTAGTGGCTATATAATCTCCCTGCTCAGGTTCTGTTCTTGATACCTTTGTTATTCTGGCAAATCCTTTGGTATCAGTGCCAAGCGATACATATATCTTTTCGTTGCTTACCCACGAACTGTCTTTGGTCGGAATCATATCAATATCATAGCTCAGCGTAATGTATTTTCCCCTGAAAGGATCTGTTGGGTCTATGGGTGCGGTCCTGAACTTGTATTCGGTGCCCTGCCTTTCGGTCATTTCGCTGTCGTACACCATTTTTAGCGGAATTGCCAGCTGAGCCAATGCCGTCAGGGCAAAAGCGATGAGTATATTCTTAGTTTTCATGGATAGTGGTTTCAAGGTTTTTCTTTTTTCGGATAAGGATATAATTAGCGGCAAAGAAGCCTGTACCCACTGCAACAAACAGCACTCCGCGTATTGCGAAGGTCATGTAGGTGTCAAAGAAACGGCAGATGATGAGTACGGAGGTAATGACCAGTCCAAAATTCAGCAGCGATAAGTCGATTCGCAACACTCCTTTTCTAATGATGGCTATCCCCAGTGCGAGTGTCGCGAGATTGACAAGTACCATGCCTGCAACGGCATCGGCACAGCCTGCAAAGTACAATACAGGCGATGCAAGAACGACAATTACAAAAGGATCCAGTCGTTTCAGCAGATCGTACTTATAGGCCAGGACGGCTGTACCGCCAAGCACCAGTATCCAAAGTATTGCTGTCGGCAAGTCAAATTTAAGTTTAGTGTCAAATTCCCAAAACCATTTAAACGACATGAACATCAGCATAACGATAATCCCAACCTGCGACAAGGCATGGTAACCGTTGCCTCTTGTACCGAAATTCCTGAAAAAAGGCAGCTGTCCTATGGTATACAGGAGTCCAAAGAATGCCAGGTAAACAACGCAATTAAATGCATAGTCATTATTCAGGAAAGTGCCTAATATAATAGTGCCGCTCACGGGCAGCAACAGGTTCATGAAAGAAGTGAAGCCTACATGCCCCGTACGGTATCGTTCGATATAGAACGGAATGAAAGCCGCGATAAAAACAAGGTACATCCACGGGAGGGTGTTGTCATCATATCCTGCTACTGCTGCATACCAGGTCACAAAAATAATGTGCAGCACTCCCAGTACATTTGCCCTTAATATGTAGAGAAGGGGAACGCACACTGCTGTCCACGTGCACAGGAAAGATGCCATGTTTCCGGGGATATTGTAGATCTGTGCTATAAGCGCGATGGAGGCACCTACCGAGAAGAAGAGCAATGTGCCGGCAGACTGTTTCCATACTGTGCTTTTGTCTTTAATGATGGAGTAGGCGGTTAATGCCTGGGAACAGATAAGAGGCAGCAGTGCTAACAGGGTTTTTGATGTTTTCGAAAAATTATCCCAGTTGTGGGCAAACAGGAGTATGATTCCAAGGCCAATGAGCGAGGCACCTAACACGCCAAATATAGCCAGCAGGTTATTGCCCTGTGGCTGTTTCTTCTGTATGTAATAGTTCTCTATATCTTTTGCCGTTTGCGGACTGATAACATTTTGGGTTACCAGTTCGGGCAGGTCTTTCAGGATTGATGCCATGGTGTTGGATTTTAGTTAAATATAGCGATTATGGTTGGTTTACATCAGTGAGAATATTTTCCAGGCAGATAGTACACAGGACAGGGCTGCCAAAACAATTGATAGCGGCTTTAAATAGTGCACTTTGATGGATTGCATAAAGATGAAAATGGTAATTGCCAGCAGGTAAATCTCAATGACTGTAAGCCAAAAAGCATTGCGCAATACTTCAGGAAAGATACTAAGATAGGCCGTAACGGTTTCCGGGAAACCATCATAGAGGGTTGTTACATATATCCAGTAGGAGGTATCAGCGATAACTGCTGCCAGCAGAAGGATCGCGATGCAATATATAGGGAATCTGTATTTTGTTTTCATAAGGTGAATTGGTTAAAAAAAGCCCTGAAGCCATTCCCGCCGTGACGGGAGCAGCTACAGGGCACCGCTAAGGGTTATATGTTGTGGTCTTCAAATTGTTTCATGTCGCGGGTGTTCTTTTGTACGGCGATAGAGGAGAACAGGCTCAGTGTAAATGCCATCCCGAAGAATCCTTTTTCACTCAGGAACAAGTTGGCATTCCACAAGCCGATGATCAGCAGCACTACAGCGGCGATGGTGGTAAACCAGCTTATGCCATAGTAAAGGTCGGTTACGGGTATGCCTTCAAGCCTGTCGCGTACGCTTTTCTGCACCGATATTACGGAGAATAATCCAAACAGCAGGATGGTAAAGTAGTAACCTTTTTCGTTTAGCTGCATTTCGGCATTCCATAATCCTATACAGTAAGCCGTCATGCCTATAAGCATCGCAAGCCATGATGCACCCATAAATGCCGGACTCGGTTTTAAAGGGTTTGGTGCAGTAGTGATTCTTGCACTTTTTGATTCTGAATTGTTGTTAACTTCGTTTGGTTTTAGCGGTTCCATAATTTGTTGTTTTAAAATTATGAAGCAAATCTCCACTAAATTCAAAAGCGGTAAAAATCATATTATTAAAAAAACTGACGATATAAAATAGCATTTTTATATATTTATAACGCTAAAAATTATTGGTATGAATGCAATTCAGGAAGTAATACATCTTATGAATAGTGAAGATATAAAGGCTTTTAACCTATATCTTGACAAAAAGAACAAACGTAAAGATGTACGCAATGCAGACCTGTTCAATTTGCTTAAAACTGACGATATAAAAGCTGAAAAAAAATCGTTCGAGAATAAAAAATCTGCCGATGCCCATCATGCCCTGCGCAAAAGGCTGTATGATACTCTGGTAGAATTCATGGCAAACCGCAGTTTTGAGAACGATACTTCCGAAGAGCATGCTGTACTAAGACTGCTGGTGGTAAGCCGCCTGTTCTTTGAGCACAAGCTGACCAAAGCCGCATTTAAATGCCTTGCCAAAGCCGAGAATATCGCCAAAGGGCTTGAACAATTCAGCCTGCTTAATGAGATCTACCATGCCCAGATACAGTTTGCTCATCTTAACCCGGTACTTCTGCTGGATGATGTTATAGAAAAGTTCAGAGCTAATAAACAAAAATTGGAACAGGAAGAGCAGCTTAATCTTGGTTATGCATTGCTAAGGAGGGAACTTTCGCAAATGTACCACGAGGGTAAGATCGTCGATTTTCAGGAACTCATTAAAAATACCATCGAATCGCATGGCATTTCGCTAAGGCAGGTGCTTACGTTCAAATCTTTATACCAGATATTATTCATTGCCAATGAATATGCCTCGCTAAACAGTGATTACGGGCGAATTACACCGTTCATCGTAAAAAGTTATAAGTTCATTACCGGCAACGCGGCGTTGGCCGACAGGCATCTCTATTACCATATTTATATATTGTATTTTATGGCCAATTTCCATTTCAGGAGCGGGCGTTTTGCCGAATCGCAGGAGTATCTTGAAATGATGTATGGGCAGCTGCAAAAGCAGAGTGGGAAATATTACAACCGTTTTTGCCTGCGTTATTTTTTGCTGAAGGCGCTTAACGAGAATTACTCAGGTAATCCCGGCAAAGCGACAGCGACTGCCGAAAAAGCCCTGATACAGCACAAAAAAGCCGATGCTAATGATATTAACGACCTTCGGTTGGCGCTTATCGTGTTTTACCTGCAGCAGGATGCCGGGCGTGACGCAGCCAGGGAAATGGTTAAGCTCACCCACTCGGATAGTTGGTATGAAAAGAAAATGGGAATAGAATGGGCTATCAAAAAATGCCTGGTCGAGATACTGCTGCATACACAACAGGAACATACCGAACTGGCAATCTCAAGGATAAAGAGCTTTAAGCGTCGTTACAAAAAATACCTGGTTACGGTAAACGAAGATAGGGTAGTGCAATACCTGATGCTCATAGAACGCTATGTACTGAAGCCTGAAATAATAACGACCCCGAAATTCAAAATCACGGTAGAGCAGTTTATCGCAGAAGCCCAATCCGGTCCACAGGATATTTTTGTAATGAGCTTTGTAGCCTGGTTGCTGGCAAGGGTAAATCGTAAGCCCGTTTATGATACTACACAGGAATTACTTCAGGATTATTTTTCGCCCTCCCATTCGGCATGAAACTGCGAAAGGAAATCGACCATGTACTGATGGCGGCCTTCGGCAATGATCTTACCGGTAGCGGTATTTATACGGTCTTTGAGCAGCAATAGCTTTTCATGAAAATGATTGAGGGTTGGACCCGTACTGGCTTTATATTCCTCTTTGGTCATGTTGAGGTTAGGCGGGATTGACGGGTCATGTAATGTCCTGTTCTTGAATCCGCCATAGTTGAATGTCCGGGCAATACCTATAGCACCCAGGGCATCGAGCCTGTCAGCATCCTGAACGATGTCTAGCTCCATAGAGTGGAATTTCATCTCGTGATTGCCGCCTTTAAATGAAATATTCTCTATGATATTTACCACATGAATGATGGTGTCTTCGGGCACATTTTGCGCCGCCAAAAACTGCCATGCCATTGAAGGGCCAACAGTCTCATCACCATCGTGGAATTTGCTGTCGGCAATATCGTGCAGTAAAGCACCCAGCTGAACCACCTCCAGATTACAATTTTCGCCTCTGGCTATCAGCAGGGCGTTGTTGTACACACGTTCAATGTGAAACCAGTCGTGGCCTCCCTCGGCACGGGCAAGCTGTGCTTTTACAAAAGCTTTTGTAATGTCTATAAGGTTGTTCATGCTATCAAAGTTAGGAGTAAGCCCTGAATTATGCTAATTAAATTTTCATGAAGGAGTCATTGAGAGGGGTTACGACGAAGTAACCTGGCAACAGATTGCCGCACTCCGCTGCGCTGCGTTCGCAATGACCATCAAAACGTATAAAGATGACCAACAAAAAAGCCACTCTTTCGAGCGGCTCTGTATTATTTTACAAGGGCTGGTGTAACCCATTTGAATATGTGTGATTCTTCTGGGATAACAAGTCTTTCAGATATCCTTGCCATCCTGTCCGGAAGCTTCATAAGGAAGTCTCTTGCTTTCTCGGCTTCAGATGTAAGTCCGTTGATCTTGTCTATCTGCCATCTTTCAATCAGTTTTCTCATGATGTCAACATAGTCGTTTGCGGTATAAACCCCTATACGCTGTGCCGAATCTGAGAACTGCTCAAATGATTCGCCTATCTTTTGCCCTGACTCCCTAAGGAAGTGTGCAGGCATAACGATCTTCTGTTTCATCATGTACTGGAAAGCCAGCATCATCTCACTTGGATCTACCTGGAAAATGCGGTGAACGAATTCGCTGTAGGCATGGTGGTGGCGCATTTCGTCACCCGCTATAAGCTTACACATCTTGGACAGTTTTTTGTCGCCATACTGCTTCGCAATCTGCGAAACACGGTTGTGCGATACGTATGTTGCAAGCTCCTGGAAGCTGGTGTATACAAAGTTTTTGTACGGGTCACGGTCAGTACCAATGTCAAAACCATCGGAAATAAGGTGCTGTGTAGTGATCTCTACTTCGCGCATGTTAATGCGTCCTGAAAGGTAAAGGTATTTGTTAAGCAGGTCTCCGTGTCGGTTTTCTTCGCCTGTCCAGCTGCGAACCCATTTAGACCAGCCGTTTCCGCCTTCGTCTACCTGGTTTACACCTTCCACGTCCATAAGCCATGATTCATAAGTAGGCAGAGCCTCCTCGGTAATAGTATCGCCTATAAGTACTACCCAAAAATCGTAAGGCAGGTCTTTGGCAATCTCGCGCAACTCTTTAAGATCCTCATAAAAAGTTTCACTTTGTGAGTCAGGCAGCAGGTCGCTCGGCTGCCAGATGGTTTCAACCGGGATAAGGTAATCCTGCACAAAAGAATCGATGTTCTTTTCCAGCAGTTGCATTACTTCCAGTCGAACGTTTTTAGTAGACATAATTTCTAATTTTTTATTCCTTGTATAACTGCATTCTCTGTTCTCTCCATCACTTCCTCAAAAGGAATATCTTTGATAGCAAAAGGTTCTTGTACGGTAAATGTCAATCGGTTCCCCAACCCCATCGGGAACTTGCCAAAACGGTCAAGCCTCCATGAGTTGTTTATGCTTAGAGGTACAATGTACGCAGAAGGAGCTGATTTACAAAGGACTTTAAGTCCTGTTTCACTAAATTTTTTAGGCTCTCCCGTCTTGCTTCTTGTCCCTTCAGGGAAAATAACGGCAGAACGGTTGTGTTTTTGGATATATTCGCCCAGGCTTTTTATAGCCGGCAACGATTGTCTTGCATCTTTCCTGTCTATAAGAACGGAGCCTCCGTGCCTTAAATTGTATGATACGCTCGGGATTCCTTTGCCTAATTCTTTCTTACTGATGAATTTAGGGTGGAATTTACGCATAAACCAAATGATCGGTGGAATGTCATTCATGCTCTGGTGATTGGCCACTATGATAAGCGGTACACCTGCAGGTATTTTTTCCCTGCCTTCAAATTTGTAGGTAGTGCCCAGTATAAGGCTGGTCCTTATCAAAAAGCCATTTAGGAAGTCTACGCTTTTTTTGTGGGCCTGGTAACCAAATACATTAAAGCATAACCACTGTATCGGATGAAAAATCAACAGGAACAGCAGGAATACTATATAATAAATTATGGATAAGGGATAGGATAATATCTTTTCCATGAACGCGTCTAAAAATTCGCGTAAAAGTAGTGCCTTTTTTGTTAATACTAAAAAGTTTTAGTATGCCTGCATAGTATTGAAACAATAAAGCCACGCTTTGGGCATGGCTTTAGGTTATTTGGGAGTTTTTGCCTTAGCAGAACTCGTTGTAAGCATCTTTAAGATTTTCTGCGATCATGTCAGCAGGGCGTCCTTCAATGTGGTGACGCTCAAGCATGTGCACAAGCTCTCCATTTTTGAATAATGCCATGCTTGGCGATGATGGAGGGAATGGGAACATATTAGCTCTTGCCTCGTCTACAGCTTCTTTATCTACACCGGCAAAAACAGTGATAAGATTATCCGGTTTTTTACCATTGTCAAGGCTCATTTTAGCGCCTGGTCTTGCATTACGCGCTGCACAACCGCATACCGAATTTACCACAACAAGTGTAGTTCCTTCTTTAGATATAGCATCTTTTACCGCATCGGCTGTATATAGGTCCTGAAAACCTGCGTCAGAAAGTTCTGCACGCATTGGCTTTACTAATTCATCTGGATACATAATATAGTATTCTTTAATAAGTTAATTAACTACTGCAAAGATACGCATTTTTTATGCCAAACATAAAACAGCAAACTTTTTTGTTACAGATTAACATTCGTTGAAATGCATCTTCATTACTTTCGTAATATGATGCTAAATATTTAGGCTAGTCTAAAAAAAGTTTTTAAACCAACCGAATTATATTATATTTGTTGTTATTATCCTGTTGAAGATGACGTATTCTGAAGAAAACTACCTTAAGGTCATATACCATTTATCCCTTAACCAGACCAAGGGCATAACGACCAATTCTATCGCTAACGAGATGGAAAGTAAGCCGTCGTCGGTTACTGATATGGTTCAGAAGCTGGCTGATAAAGGTTTAGTGATCTATAAAAAATACCAGGGTGTATCGCTTACAGAAGAAGGAAAGTTTACTGCCCTGATGATAGTGCGCAAACACCGCCTTTGGGAAGTATTCCTGTTAGAAAAGCTTGACTTTTCGTGGGATGAAGTGCATGATGTAGCCGAACAGCTGGAACACATCAAAAGCGAAAAGCTTATTGATAAGCTCGAAGAATTCCTTGATTTCCCTACCGAAGACCCGCATGGCGACCCTATACCAGACCGTAACGGAAAAATTGCCAAAGTGGACAAAAAACTGCTTTCGGAAATGGCTCCGGGCAAAAAGGTAATATGTGTTGGTGTAAAAGACAGCTCTTCGGCATTCCTGCAATATTTAGACAAGCAGCAGATAGCCCTTGGTTCTGCCATAGAGGTCATCAGCAAAGAAGATTTTGACATGTCCTTAACCCTTAAACTGGGTGACAAGCAGGTTACGGTATCTAATAAGATCGCAGCTAACCTGTTTGTAAAAACCGTATAATATGGAGCATCGCAACAGCCATTCGCTTGAAGAAGTACACGAGTCGGTTTCCGTAGGGCAAAACGCCACCGGCTGGAAAAAGGTACTGGCCTTTTTTGGCCCGGCCTACATGATAAGCGTTGGCTACATGGATCCCGGAAACTGGGCTACCGATATTGCGGGAGGAAGCCAGTTTGGCTACTCGCTGTTATGGGTGCTGCTAATGAGCAACATCATGGCACTACTGCTGCAAAGCCTTAGTGCCCGTCTGGGCATCGTGAGCCGCAGGGATTTAGCCCAGGCTTCGCGCGAAACCTATTCCAAAGGCATCAATTACTTTTTATACGGACTTGCCGAGATTGCCATTGCTGCCTGCGACCTTGCCGAGGTACTTGGTATGGCTATCGGGCTAAAATTATTATTCGACCTGCCTCTGCTCTGGGGTGTTGGCATCACCATGTTCGATACCTTCCTATTACTGTTCCTGATGAATAAGGGCATCAAGAAAATGGAAGCGTTCATCATTGGCCTTATTGCAATTATCGGCCTGTCGTTCCTTGCCGAGATGTTTTTCGCAAAACCGGATATGGCTCAGGTAGCAAGCGGACTGATACCTTCTATACCAAGCGATGCCGCTTTATATATCGCCATAGGTATCATTGGGGCAACGGTAATGCCGCATAACCTGTACCTGCATTCATCGTTGGTACAGACACGAAAGTTTGACCGCTCTTTTAAAGGCATAAAACAGGCTATTCGCTATAACCTTATCGATTCTGTCATTGCACTCAACATGGCGTTCTTTGTGAATGCGGCGATATTGATACTGGCCGCAGCCACATTCTATACCGCCGGCAGGCACGACGTTGCCGATATTCAGGACGCCCACAAGCTACTGGCACCCATGCTCGGCTCGGGCTGGGCAGCAACGCTGTTTGCATTGGCACTGATCGCTGCCGGACAAAGTTCGACCATTACCGGAACACTTGCCGGGCAGATTGTAATGGAGGGTTATCTGAATCTGCGTATACAACCGTGGGTACGCCGAATCATTACCCGTCTTATTGCCATTGCGCCTGCATTTTTTACCATACTGTATTTTGGCGAAGAATCTACCGGAAAACTGTTGGTCTTTAGTCAGGTGGTGCTGAGTTTACAATTGGGTTTTGCTATCATTCCGCTAATTCATTTTGTGAGCGATAAGTCTAAAATGAATGAATTTGCCATTGGCAGAGTCACCAAAATAGCCTCATGGCTTATTGCACTGGTAATAGTTTCGCTAAATGCCAAACTGGTTTATGATGAGATAGGCAGCTGGATTACCGATGCAGAAAATCCTGTTTACATTTGGGTATTTGTTGTACCCGTAGCCATAGCAGCAGCGGCAGTATTACTATATATTATTGTGAATCCGTTTATCAGGAAACAAAGAGCTTCAGTTCCGCATGTTCCGCATATTGACGAGGTAATTGTTCAGGAACAGTCGGGAACCAAAGTATACAACAACATAGCCATAGCGCTCGATTTCTCTAAGACCGATGTGAAGAGTATTGGCAGTGCCATGCAGCTTGGCGGTAAGCATGCCAGCTATACGCTCATTCACGTGGTAGAAACGGTAGGAGCCATGCTTCACGGTGACCAGGCAAGCGATTTTGAAACCGCTTCAGACATGAGTTATCTTGACAAATACAAACAGGCGCTGGAAGAAAAAGGCTATACGGTTACTACACAATTGAGCTTTGGCAGCCCTAAAAAACAGATACCGCTAATTGTAAATAAGGCAGGCAATTTTGATATCCTTATACTGGGAGCCCATGGGCATAACTGGATAAAAGATATCATCTTCGGCACGACTGTAGATGCTGTAAGGCATAAGGTAGCTATTCCGGTACTTATCATTAAGGATTTGTAGTGAACTTTTCAACAAAGTAAACTTGGGCTTTTCAACAAAATGAAAGGCTGAGATCTGCACGAACTTTGTCTTGTTAATCTAAAATAAAAAACAAGATGAAAACAATTGATAAGATGTATGTGAATGGTGAATTTGTAACACCTCACGGAACCGAACTTTTCGACCTTATAAATCCTGCAAACAATCAACTTATCGGGCAGGTAGTGCTTGGCAACGAGCAAGATGTAAACCTTGCCGTTGCTGCCGCGAAAGAAGCCTACAAAACATTTTCGCTTACTACTAAAGAACAACGCATCACCTACCTGAAACAGCTACAGGATGCTGTTGCCAAAAGGGAACAGGAACTTATTGATGTCATGGTTCAGGAATATGGCGGGACGTACCAGTTCTCTAAAATTAGTGTAGGCTACATCATCAGCGGATTTACTACTGCGATTGAAACACTTAAAGCTTTTGAGTTTGAAAGAACTGTTGGCAGCTCTAAAGTACTGATGCAGCCCCTTGGTGTAGTAGGCATCATTACCCCGTGGAATGCCAGCAACAGTTTTATCGCCAACAAGCTGGCTACAGCCATATCTGCCGGAAGCACAGCGGTTATCAAGCCAAGCGAAATGAGTGCATTGCAAACACAGCTATTGTTGGAATGTTTCCACGAAGCGGGACTACCAAAAGGAGTGTTCAATGTAGTAAATGGGTTGGGTACTGTAGTAGGTAACGCGATGACAAACCATCCTGATATTGCCAAAATATCATTTACAGGTTCTACCGTGGTGGGTAAATCCATCGCACGTGGTGCTATAGATACCCTAAAACGTGTAACGCTTGAACTGGGAGGCAAATCGCCTAACGTGATCCTTGACGATGCCGATCTTGAAAAAGCCATCCCAATGGCAATAGGCGCTGCTTACATGAACAGTGGGCAGGCATGTATTGCCGGAACAAGGCTGTTGGTTCCTGAACACAGGCTGGAGGAAATAAACCAACTGATAAAAGCTGCCGTAGCCAATGTAAAAGTAGGTAACCCTGCCAATGCCGATACTGCTGTTGGCCCAATGGTGAGCAAAAAACAATATGAGCGTGTACAAAGCTACATTAAGCTTGGCCTTGAAGAAGGTGCCGAACTGCTCATAGGCGGTGAAGGACAGCCTGAAGGACTGGAAGCCGGTAATTTTGTCAAGCCAACCGTGTTTACCAACGTTAAAAATTCAATGCGCATTGCACGCGAAGAGATCTTTGGCCCCGTGCTTTCCATTATTACTTATAAAGATGAAGAAGAAGCCATTGCCATTGCTAATGACACCGATTACGGCCTTCAGGCTTATGTGAGCTCTGCCGATGAGCAAAGAGCAAGAAGAGTGGCTTCGCAGATCGTTGCCGGACGTGTTATGATCAATGCACTTAGCCACGACCCATTTGCGCCATTCGGCGGATTCAAACAATCAGGTATTGGACGTGAGTTTGGAGCATTTGGCCTTGAAGAATATGTAGAGCCTAAAACGCTGTTGGTGTAATTCTGTCAATCAGCAGGCTCACAACCTGCAAGGTTTCCAAAACCTTGTAGGTTTAAATTGTTTCGTTCTATATATACCTACAAGGTCTCAAAGACCTTGCAGGAGAGGACGAAAACACAATAGATTTTTTATCTTTATATTATGGAAGAAATTCAGAGAGCACCCATACAATTTTCATGTTACTTCTCTAAAAGCAGGGTTGGCGAAAACTTTGTTTCCGATCATGCCATAAGCTTTGTAATATCAGGCGATACTACATTATTCGACGGAACAACCCAGGAAACTTTCAGCGACGGCGAAATGTTCTTTTGCCGAAGAAACCAACTGCTCAAATTTGCAAAGAATCCGGCTGAGGGAGGAGAGTTCCGTTCGGTTTCGATGTTGTTTACACAAGAGTTGTTACGCGAGTTCGCTATTAAATATGGATATACATCGGTAAAGAAGATGGACATTCCTTCCTATATACGGCTGGATGGAAAATCGGTACTGGCAAATTACATGAACTCGTTAAGGGAATATGAAACGCTTTTTAACCAGCAGACAGATTCACCTTTATATAAGATAAAACAGGAAGAAGCTATTCTGCTATTGCTGAAAACCTATCCCGAACTTGCAGATGTTCTGTTTGATTTCTCCGATCCGGGGAAGATTGACCTGGAAGCCTTTATGCAGCAGAACTATCATTTTAATGTCGACATCAATCGTTTTGCCTATTTAACAGGAAGGAGCCTTTCGGGCTTTAAGCGCGATTTCGAAAAGATATTCAACATTTCACCCGGCAGATGGCTGTTACAGCGCAGGCTTAAAGAAGCCTATGTTTTGCTTAAGGAACACAAACGGGCGGTAAGCGACGTGTATCTTGATCTGGGATTTGAAGACTTGTCCCACTTCTCGTTTGCCTTTAAAAAGAAGTATGGTATGGCACCATCGCAGGTTTAATTGCACCCACAATCAGTATCGCACCCGCCTTTTTTTTTCGTTTTAAAGAAATACTTCTTTATCAGGAAAGCTACTGCGCCCGCTACAATTATATATGCTATAATGCTTTGAATGTCCATAATTTACTTTAAAAACTGGTAGGCAAGCAGTGCTACCACATAAGCAAAACCGCTCATGCCAAACAATTGGATAAGGGGCCATTTCCATGAATTTGTTTCCTTTTTGGTGATTGCCAGTGTACTGATGCACTGCATTGCAAAAGCATAGAACAGCAATAATGATGCCCCTGTGGCAAAATTGAATACCTTTTTGCCCGTAAGCGGGTTAATCTCGGCATTCATACGCTGTTTAATGGTCACTTCGTCTTCACCGCTGCTGCCAATGTTGTAGATGGTAGCCAATGTACCTACAAACACTTCGCGCGCTGCAAAAGACGATACTATGGCCACACCTATTTTCCAGTCATAACCCAGTGGATGTATAACAGGCTCAATAGATTTGCCCATGATACCAATGTAGGAGTTCTCAAGCTGATAAGACGCTATCTTATCGTTAAGCTCATTTTCAGGTAGTGTTTTGTTTTCGGGTTGGTGCGAAATGATCTCTTCGGCATTGCTGAAGGCTTCGCCCGGGCCGTGTGACCCAAGGAACCAAATGATGATCGATAAGGCCAATATTATCTTACCGGCACCATATACAAAAGCTTTGGTTTTCTCGAGTACATTAAGCGCTACATTCTTGAATAAAGGTAACTTGTAGTTTGGCATCTCTGCCACAAAAAAACTTTTATGTTTCAGCTTCAGTATTTTGTTCAGTATCCAGGCAGATACTAATGCCCCGCCAAAGCCTAAAAGGTACAAAAGCATAAGCGTAAGCCCCTGTAGGTTAAAAATTCCAAGTACTACTTTTTCGGGGATAACAAGCGATATAAGTATGGTATATACCGGAAGCCTTGCCGAACAGGTGGTAAATGGCGTAACCAGTATGGTTATGAGCCTTTCGCGCCAGTTCTCAATATTACGTGCCGCCATGATAGCCGGAATGGCACAGGCCGTACCCGAAATTAGGGGCACAACGCTCTTTCCACTAAGGCCAAAACGTTTCATGATCTTGTCCATCAGGAATACTACGCGGCTCATATAGCCGCTTTCTTCCAGCACCGATATAAACAGGAAAAGGAATGCGATTTGCGGAATGAATATTACAACCCCACCTATACCCGGAATGATTCCCTGGGCAATAAGGTCGGTCAGTTTGCCCGGAGGCATATTGTTTTCGGTAAAAGAGGCCAGCGCAGCAAAACTCTCGTCAATAAAATCCATCGGGATGCTTGACCACGAGAATATCGACTGGAAAATCAGCATCAGTATACCAAGGAAAATCACATAGCCAAACACTTTGTGTGTAAGCACACGGTCGAGCTTTGCACGAAGGTCGTTTGCTTTAGAGTTGTCAATCGTCTGTCCTTCCTTAAGCACATCGTTAATGAACTGGTAGCGCTTAATGGTCTCTTTTTGCTGCATGCGTTTCAGCTCGGGTTTGCTTTTGGCAAACGAACTGTTGCTTTCAATTTCTTTACGCTCGAGTTGCCCAAAATTCACATCCTGCGTGATAACCAGCCAAAGCTTATAGAGCAGCTGATGCGGGAACGCTTTGCGAAGGCCGTTAAAATACTCGGGATCTATGCTTGATGCATTAAGACATGGCTCGGTAGGGAGGCTGCCATAATTAACGATGAGTTCTTTAATGGTATCTATGCCTGTGCCTTTGCGGGAGCTGACTAATGCAATACGCGTTTTAAGCAGGTTTTCAAGATAGGGGATATCCAGCGAAATGCCTTTTTTCTCCATCCTGTCGCTCATGTTTATCACGAGGATAGTAGGAAGCTCAAGGTCTTTGATCTGGGTAAAAAGAAGCAGGTTACGTTTCAGGTTTTCCACATCGGTCACTACAACTGCTACATCGGGATAATCTTTGTCGTTCTTGTTAAGGAGCAGCTCTATCACCACGTTCTCATCCATAGAGCTGGCGTTAAGGCTGTAGGTTCCGGGAAGGTCCATCACCGTGCCTTTGGTGCCGTTTGGCAGTTTGCATGAGCCGGTTTTGCGCTCTACGGTAATGCCGGGGTAATTGCCTACCTGCTGGTTAAGGCCGGTAAGGTGGTTAAAAACCGAAGTCTTTCCGGTATTTGGGTTGCCTATAAGGGCAATTTTTATGTTCAGTATATTGTGGGCTGCCATCAGATAGAGTCGGTTAATAATTCAACATCAATTTCGGCAGCTGTTTCTTTTCTGATCGCTACATGGCTTTCATTAACATTTATATATATAGGATCGCCCAGTGGGGCAACCTGTAAAAGTTCCACAGTATTGCCGGGAAGGCACCCCATCTCAAGAAGCTTTAAGGGAACAGCATCAATATTAAGATCGGTGATTATGGCCTTTTGGCCTTTTTTAAGTCCTGCAAGTGTGGTCTTCACTGTTATTTAGAATCAATTTAGATTGCAAAAGTATGAATTAATATCCAAACCGCCTTATTTTTCATTGGCAGAGAGCCATTTGATATCCTCTAAAAGCTGTTTCATGTTTTTCTCGCCTTCTACTTCTTTGTCAAGATTGGTGCCGTTATAAAATCCGCGAATGCGTCCCTGGGAGTCTACCAGTATAAAGTTTTCGGTATGCACCATGTCATACAGCTCAGATGAATTTGTGGTCTTAACAGCGAGGTACGATTTTCGGGCAATATAATAGATGTCTTCTTTTTTACCGGTCACCAGGTTCCACTTGCTGTCCATCACGCCTTTTTTCAGCGCATATTCCTTCAGCACGGGTACGCTGTCAATATCAGGAGTTACCGAGTGAGACAGCAGCATAACTTTAGGGTCGTTCTTTATCTGATTCTGAAGCCACGCCATATTGGTCGTCATGATAGGGCAAATGGTAGGGCAGGTGGTAAAAAAGAAATCGGCAACATAGATTTTGCCTTTATAATCTTCCTGCGTAATCTTCTTACCATTCTGGTTGGTGAATGAGAAATCGGCTATTTTATGATTCTTTGCCACATACTGTACAGTGCTGTCTACCAGTTCAGGGTTAACATCGGCAGGAGTATACACCTTCAGATATTTTTTTGGTGTGAGTGCGGTATTAAAAAGGAAAAGGATAACGGCAGAAAGTGCAAAAAGCACGATGATGAATAGCTTATATTTTTTAAGGAATTGAACCATTGCAAATAATTTTTGCAAAATTAAGAAACAACGGCCTATAATCGTGGAATAAATGCGACACATAAGGTTTAAAAAGGTGCTTTTCTGCATTTTTAACAGATTTGGCATCAGCCATTAGGGCTAACTTTCTATTTTTGTAAGCTAAGGACTCAAAACACAAAAACTATGAAATTACCTTTCAATGCAAAATGTGCCGTGGCGGTATTCGCGCTTGGCAGCACAGTTTGCACTGCACAATCAACAAAACCAGCTCAGGAAAAACCGGGCATCAACCTTTCTTACATGGATAAGAAAGTAAGGCCACAGGACGATTTTTTCAGGTATGTAAACGGAACATGGGTAGATAACACCCAAATTCCGTCAGACAAAACACGTTGGGGAAGCTTTGACGAGCTTCGTGAAAATACCAATAACGATGCTCTTACAATACTTAAGGAGGCAGCAGCCAATAAAAGCCTGAAGTCAACTTCAGATCAGGGTAAGGCAGCAAACCTATACAAAACCATTATGGACACGGTTGCCCGTAACAAGGCAGGCATTGCTCCGCTTAGGCCTTATCTGGCAAAAATAGACAAGGTTAAGAATGTAAAAGACCTTGAAAAACTTCTAATAGAAATGGAACCTATAGGAGGCCTTGGCTTTTTTGGCATGGGTGTAGGTTCTGATGCAAAAGACAGTAACAAGAATATTATATACCTTGGCCCGGGTAGCCTTGGATTACCGGACAGGGACTATTATGTATCTGACGATGCAGATTCTAAAGAAAAACGCGACCTGTATGTAAAACATGTAGCCAGAATGCTTAAATACCTTGGTGTTAAAGATGCTGACGCTTCTAAACAGGCGGCCAACATACTTGCACTTGAAACTGCTATGGCACAGCCAAGGCTTGACAGGGTAGAGCGACGTGACAGCAGAAAAACCTACAACCCTATGACGGTTGCAGAACTGCAAAAACTTACACCATCGATAGATTGGAATGCTTACTTTACAGGCCTTGGGGTTAAATTAAGCAGTTCAGAACTTATCAATGTATCACAGCCTAAATATATGACTGCGCTTCAGGAAATCCTTAAAGCGAATAAAGTAGAAGACTGGAAAGCCTATATGAGATGGACGCTTATCAACCATGCTTCAGGATTGCTTTCTACTGATATCGAAACTGCCGATTGGGAGTTTTACAGCAAAACCCTTAAAGGTGCCATCAAAGAAGAAACGCGCGACAAGAATGCGCTTCAGACTGTAAATGGTACTGTAGGAGAAGCATTGGGTAAACTTTATGTTGAGAAAAAATTCCCGGCTGAGGCTAAAGCCAAAGCTGAGGCAATGATCAAAAACGTAATGCTTGCTTTTGAGAACCGAATCAACCGCCTGCCATGGATGGCTAAATCTACCAGGGAGAATGCTATTACCAAACTGCGCAAGCTGAATGTGAAGATAGGTTACCCTGACAAATGGAAAGATTATTCTGCACTTACAATCAAGAGCCCTGCCGAAGGCGGAAGCTATTTTGAAAACAGCCAGAATTCTTCAAAATGGAACTTTAAAGAAGATATTGAGAAACTGCACAAACCTGTAGATAAAACAGAGTGGCACATGTCTCCGCAAACGGTTAATGCTTACTTTAACCCATCGTATAATGAGATCGTATTCCCTGCTGCTATCCTTCAGCCGCCTTTCTATGATTATAAAGCTGATGAGGCTGTTAACTATGGTGGTATTGGTGCAGTAATAGGACACGAGATATCGCATGGTTTTGACGATTCAGGATCGCGCTATAACGCCGATGGTAACCTTGTAAACTGGTGGAGTGACGAAGACCTTGAGAAATTTACAGGTCTTGGAGGCAGCCTGTCTGACCAGTACAGCGCACTACAGCCGTTACCTGGTATTTATGTAGACGGTAAATTTACCCTAGGGGAAAACATTGGTGACCTTGGTGGTGTTAATGCTGCTTATGATGGGCTTCAGCTTTATCTTAAGCAAAATGGCAACCCGGGACTTATAGATGGCTATACTCCTGAGCAGCGATTCTTTATTTCGTGGGCAACGATATGGAGAACCAAAGCGAGAGATGAGGCTATTAAAAATCAGGTAAAGACAGACCCGCACTCACCTGGAATGTACCGTGCTTATGTACCGCTGCAAAATGTTGACGCATTTTATTCGGCTTTTGATATCAAGCCGGGAGATGGCATGTATGTAGCTCCTGATAAAAGGGTTAAAATTTGGTAAAACCTACTGAAATACAGTAATTAGCAATAGTAAAACCTGTGGTATATGCCACAGGTTTTTTTTATTTTTAATTAAATTGCTGTAAATGAGGTTTTCCGTAACCGTATTTCAAAAATTCGATATATTTTTATACAAAATTTGAAGGTGTTTGGAAACGAGTTTACGCGTACTGGCAATAGATGACCACATGGTGGTGCTTGAGGGTTATCGCTCTATTTTTAAGATGCTTGAAGGTGAAAACTTTAAGATGCTTGACTTTAACAAGGCCCGCGACTGCAAGTCCGGGTATGAAGTAATTGAACAGCACAAAGACAATCCATTTGACATTGCGATCATAGATTACAGCATACCTGAATACCCTGAAATGAGATTTTTTTCGGGGCATGATATAGCTGTGCATTTAAGAAAGCTAATGCCAAATTGTAAAATTGTAATGATGACCATGCACAAAGAGGTTGAGATCATGAGCAATATATTGCTAAATGTAAACCCCGAAGGCTTTATAAATAAAAGTGACTGCAATACCGAAGAAATTGCTGATTGTTTTAAAGCCGTGCTCGAAGACAATATTTATTATTCCAGGACCATATCGAGTTATCTTAAACGCCAGGAAAAAGGAATACTTCTTGACGATATAGATACTAAAATAATCATACTCCTTTCTAAAGGAATACGTACCAAAAACCTTGGCAAATACATTCCGCTCTCAGACAGCGCCATCGAAAAAAGAAAATACAAGGTCAAAAAGCTGCTCGATGTTACCGGCGATGACGAAGCTCTTATAGAAGAAGCCCGTAAACAGGGATATATATAGCCTGAACGATACATTAAGATCCTGCTCCCGAAGCGGGATTTTTTATGCCTCCTCAAATCCGTTAAAATTTTGTTAACTGCGGAAAATCCGCATCATTAAAAAGAGAAGATTCTATTTCTTTGTCTCAGTTAATAGCAAATCTATTCGGCCCCCCGACTTACCATAGATAACCTATAAATGACAGTCAGGAAGGTATAAGTAACTTTTTTGGCTTTGCAATAGCTTACTGCCTGTACGACCTTACTCAGCTAAATTTAATAGCAGGCAGTGAAAAGTAGTTATTAATGTAATAGGTCTTCACGTGTGT
>NZ_JBTKVX010000032.1:0-31934 GCF_054457175.1 Flavobacterium hauense | reverse complement strand
GCCGGTGTAGCTCAGCTGGCTAGAGCAGCTGATTTGTAATCAGCAGGTCGTGGGTTCGAGTCCCTCTATCGGCTCAATAAAAAACCGCTTAGGAAACTAAGCGGTTTTGTGTTTTTATAGCATTCTCCATTTGAATTCGTTAACTTCTATATCTACTTTAGTCCAGTCAGAATTATCTTCAGGATGAGGTTCAGGCAGGCTCACATAAGTAAAGAACGGGGTAAGGTAATATACTTCTACCGTTCGCATGTTATGCCCAAAAGCGCCTCTGTTATTTATTTGTAATTCTATTTTTGTGTTTTGGGATCTATTACTTTGATAGAGTATGGTTTGAGTTTTCCAATTCCCTTTAGATATTAAAATATACACTGGGTTATGTACAATAATAAAGTATAACACAATTACAGGAATAACTATACCGGTTACTTTTTTTATTCCTTTTGAAAGCAGCAGTACGTTAAATAATAATATAACAGGTGTTCCCACAAGTAAACCCCAATATGCAAAAAATTTTAATGCCTCATTCTTTATCTCAACGTGGGTGTACCAATCCATAAAGAATAGCAGCAGGGTAATTGCATATATAATGTTTAGGGCTAGTGATATAGATTTTTTTGCTTTCATATTTCACTCAAAGCTAATAAAAAAACCGCTTAGGAAACTAAGCGGTTTTTGTGTTTTTATGTGGCTTTACTTTATTATTTCAGGCTTTCCTTTTTTGGGATACCGCACTTTAATATTCTCATCATATTTATATCCTGCCCAAACATAATTAGACTTGTTATACTGTTCTGTGAGCTTTGGGTCAAGGTACATGTCACGGCTTAAAATATACACAAGAAATGGGCTATAACTACCGGTTTGGGTCTGTGTCTTCTCGTCGGTAGTATAAATTTCCGGAGGGTGCCGGCAAACCAGTTCTGCTGCTCCGTCGTTATTAAGATCGGTAAACCTTACCGGTTCTTCCAGTGTGTTATCAAGCAGCATTTCTATTTTATTATCTTTTATCCTGATCAGGGATATTTCGCTCCTGCCGGAGCCGTAAGCAAAGCCAAACAGAAGTATGAATGATTGCTGTGGCTCTTTATATACAAATGCCAGGTTAGACCTGACTGTATTACTGTTCTTTTCTGCAAAAGCGTTGTCTATCTTGTCCCAAACGTCTTCGGCGGTAAAGGTATTCCTCCCTTTGCTCCCCAGTGAGATGTTTATTTTGCGGAATGTTCCCGGATCTCCTTCTATGGGTGGCAGGTAAACAGAAATGGAATCTGTTTTTCCGTCGTTATTAAGGTCGGTTAGTATTGTTTCTATTGGCGAATAGTTATTGTTTTGCTGCGCTGCGGCATCAAGAGCAACTAGTAGTAATAGGGATAATACTATTTTTTTCATAGCAATAGTTTAACGATTTCGCTTAACAAGCCCTATTGTAAGGTTTATCAATAATAAAGGTTGTACTGCGGTTGCCAACAAAAAGATTATTGTTATTCCGATATTGAATAGCTCCATGCTATTATCAAACAAACTTTCGGGATTATGCATTGCCGATGTAGTTGCCCACAGGATAAAGTAAGCTATAAACCCACCAACAGTAATTATAGTGTGTATGAAAGTTAATCCCTTTACCAGTTTCAGGTTTCGTGAGAGCCAATATATGAGTCCTGGTACTGCATAAAGAATCAATAATAGGGTATACAGATGCCTATGTGCAATAACAAAATATGTATCGTCAACATTTATGTCGAAAGTTGAATCATTTCCTGATATATAACTTACGCCTGCAAGCAAAGCACATATAACGGCTACCGCCCAAAAATACCTGAATACATTCTGTGTTTTCATGCAGAAATCTATTTTACTTCAGCGGCCTCTGTCTTTTTTCTTTCGGCTACATATTTGGTAAGCATTTTTCCGTAAAGCGATTTCGCAATTTTCGGCGACATGCTTTTTTGAATCGTATCAAGGTATTTGATGTTTATATCGGCGATCTCAGATAGTGCCAGGTAAGGGCCTACCTCATTTTTAGCGTGGTTTAATGCGAAATTAGCCGTGTATAGGTAGCGTCTCTTAATTAACTGTTCAGACCTTAAAGAGATGCTGTCAAGCTGTTTTACGTTGCTGTTTTTGGTCGCTTCAAGGTTTTTGGCTACCAGGTCAAGGTTATCGCTTACAAATCTTGATTTTATCTTTAAGAAGTCTTCGTATAATTTCTGGTTTTCTGAACCCGTAATTTTTGCCCTGTAAAAGAATTCGTCGTTTGAACTTTCTATTTTCATATTACCCGGCTCAGCAAAGAATGGCAGGTTATTGTCAATCGAGTTGCTTTGTCCCCTGTCAAGGAAAAGGTACAGCATTTCGGGAGAATCAATTTTCAGGTAGGTTTCAAAAGTAGATTTACCGTTAAACACGATGGTGTCTATGGCTACAAGAGTAGTGTCAGAAATCTTTTGAATATAAAGTGTCCCTTTTTTAAGGCCTTTAATGTTTCCGGTAATATGAAGGTTGGCATCGCCATGATCTTCTTTGTTGCACGAAACAAGCATTGCCAATGCCATAAGGGCGAAAATAATTTTTTTCATATACTGAGAAACAGGGTTTTTAAAATTTTGCGCAAATTAAGGAAAATAATGCTTAAAATTGACCTTAAATATTTTATATGCACACTAGAAAAAGAAATTTACATAAAAAGAATAAGCCGGATAAAGAAAGGCAAAATATCAATAATCCTTTGATGGGAAAGGATAAGGATCTCCGTAAAGGATTTTACAGGAGATTGTTATATATTGTGATGGCGTCCATCCCTTTGATACTGTTAGCTAACGAAAAAGGGCCGGCGCGTTTTTTAGCACTTGCAGCGTTTTTGTTCATTATGATACAGCTCATATCTATAATAGGCTTCGCTCAATTGTATGTAGATGAGTTTTTTCCTCCAAAACTCCTTCGCGAATATGTTACTATGCCTTTTGATAAATTCATGTATCGTTTGTCGGCTGTAATGTTCCCTTTAGGCATGTTTACTCTACTATTCGAAATGAATAGAATAGACAGGACGATCGGAGGTATGAGCCTGTTCTTTAACTGGGCATTTATAGGGGTTGGCCTGGCTTTGGCATTAATTATCATACTGCATATCGTTCGTCCTTCGGTATATCATGAAAGTAAAAGGAGGATGACAATATATGCCGGCTTTCTTTTTGGCTGGTTCCTTCTTTTTCCTTCTGTGGCAAGTTTTATTAACCATGCATTTGCTGTTGATACAATAATCTGTAAAAGCTACTTTATCGTAAGGAAGGATACTGGAAGTAAAGGAACAATGTTCATGTTCCTGAAAACGGATGCTGATGATAAAGAACGATTTGATATCAGTAAAGAACTCTATGATAAAATATCCGGTGGAGGCTGGATCACATTATGTACTAAAGAAGGAAAATTGGGATACAAGGTAGTTACCAAGTTCAGAAAATAGCAGAAAAAAAGGCTTCTGCATTGCAGAAGCCTTTTCTATAATAAGAATTTTATTAGTCAATAAGCATGTTTACAAGCTTAACATTGCTACGGTGTACAAAATCTACAAAGTAGCCGGTTATGCCAAAAGCAGATTTTTCTGCAGTAGTACATGCCTTAGAAGTACCGTTTGTGTGGTATTCTTTTTGTGATGCCGTAGTAGCAGCCGGTTTAATGGCAGCCTCCTGAACTTTGGCAGTCTTGGCAGCTGTTTTCTTGGTGATAGTCGTCTCATGACCTTCAGCCGAAGATTTTGGTTCGGTATTCTTTTCAGTATTTGCAAAAGCAGAAGTTCCAAGAACAAGAAGCAGCAGGGTTAATAAATTTTTCATAACGGGTTGGTTTTATGTATCTAATAGATGGTAAATGTACAAAATTATCCTTTAAGCCATGCTTCTTTCAATTTAGTTTTTGAAGCATCGGTTGCATGATAGCCTTCAGACTCTTCTATAGGCAGCTTAACTTTACCTTTTAGGTCCTGTTCTTTGCCGTCACGTTTTATCTTTACAGTGATCGCATCACCTTCTTTCCATCCTTCGCTGGCTCCTAAAAGCTCATAAATGTTGTCATAATTATAGGCTTTTCCGTTTACGCCAAGTATTACGTCGTTATTTTTTATGCCAAGGTTTGCCATGAATTCATTTGGCTTGATAGTAGGCAGGATAACAATTTCTTTTGCAGGATTTACAGTTATAAGCGGAACCTGTCCGTCTTTAAGGAACGGGTTACCCGGTATTTTAATTGTGGTTTGGGTAACACCCATCTTAGCAAAGTAAGTTTCATAAGGTATTGGCGTAGTGCCGGCAACATATTTCTTAAGGAAATCTCCCACTGCAGGATACGTCAGCCTGGTAATGGTGCCAAACAGGTCTTCGTCATTAAAAGGTTTGTTGCTTCCGTATTCTTTAGACAGGTCTTGCATTAAGCTTAGTATGCCGCGCTGGCCGTTGCTGCTTTCCCTCATTTGGATGTCGATACACATTGCGATAAGCGCACCTTTAAGGTATACGTTGTAGTAAGCATCTTTATAAGGTTTCTGAAGGATGTTCTTACTCATATTAGTAAAATCCATTGTATCATCAAAACCTTTTGACTGCGCTATTTTTTCAGCTATCCTTTGGTAAAATTCATCTTCAGTGATAAGTCCCTGGTTTACCTGGAATAGGTTGGCAAAATATTCCGTAACACCTTCATACATCCACAGGTGCTCACTCATTTTTGGAGTGTTATAGTTAAAGTAGTGTATCTCTTTAGAGTGTACGCTAAGTGGTGTAACGATGTGGAAGAACTCATGCGAAACAACATCTTTTAATGTGCCAAGCAATTGCTCCATCGGATAATCCTCAGGCATTACAACGGTTGTAGATGTTGTGTGTTCCAATGCGCCATAACCATGTGCATCTCCAGGAGTACCATCGGTAAGGTAAATCAGTACGCTGTATTTTTTGGTGCTGTTAATAGGGCCAAGGAATTTCTTCTGCGCACGCATCATTCTTTCCATTTCCGGGGTAAGGTCTTTTGCAGTGATTTTTCCGGTAGGTGAGTATACGGCAATAAGTATTTCCATCCCGTCTACGGTAAACGTAGTATAATCCGGTTTAGAATACATGATGGGATGGTCTACAAGATCCGGGTAGCGTGGCGAATTGAATACATCTACTTCATTGCTTGCATCGGTATCTACAAGAGAAGTCGCACCCCATAATGCAGATGGATGAGTTACGGTCAATACATAAGGCACTTCTCCCTTATTTTCAAAGTAACCAATGAAACCGTGGGTGTTCACTACAAAATTTTTATCGTCAAGGATATTCGTTCCGGCCGGTGAAAAGATCTCGTGCTTGTTTTCTATATCATAAGTATCGTTAACAAGGTAGGTTACTTTTACCAGCTTTTTTGCACCGGCTATCTTCCATGAATTGTCATCGGGCTTTGTTACGGTAAGCTCATTGCCTTTTTTGTCATACGCTTTGAATCCTTCAATATATTTGCCATAATTGTCTTCGGAATAGGTTCCCGGGACAATTTTTGGTATAAAAAAGGTGGTAGTTTCCGTGTCAAAAGAAGGAGGGGTGATGGTCACCATCACTTTGTCATCCTTTACATTTTTAAGGTCTATGGCAACGTTAACAGCTTTGCCTTTCTGGGCAAAAGCCATACTTCCAAAAGTTAACACTACCGCAAGGGTACAGATGAATTTTTTCATAGTTAGAATCTTGATATAATGTAAGTCGAACGGAAGCCGATTTTGTTACATCATAAACAAAAAAAATCGTATCATGGTATGTCTATTTGTCAAACCGGTATTTTTTTGAATTCGATCGTAGCACTATCCATGCCGCACCAATGAGTATGGCAGGCAGCTGAATGTATTCGCCAAGTTCAGGCCAGTCAAAATAGTTTATAAGTAGCTCTGCCAGTATCAATACGCCTGCCACTGTAAAAAATACATTTCTGAAAAGCGTGGCTACGGCTTCTATTTTAACCTTTGCCTTTTCTGCCGGCGACATGGTGTTGTAGCCGGCAATAAGGTTGTACATTTTACCATATTTTACTGCAATTGCAGCCAGTATAAGAAGTATGGCAACTACTATCATAGTTTACTGTTTTGTTATCCAGGCAGTAATATCGTTTAAAACAACAGGAGCAATGGTTTGTTCTATCTCTCCATATTCTTGTATAGAGCCGGTAGTACATTCCTGAAACAGGTGGTTCAGGTTCATAAGCTTTTTAGTGACTACTTTTTTATTACCGCCTTTTTCGGCAGCTTTTTTAATGCCGTCAAGATTTGCATCGGCAGCTACCTGTATGTCTTTGCTTCCGTTAAGGGCGAGTATAGGGCATTTTATCTTTTCGATTACTCTGGCCGGATCATATCTAAGAAAGTATACAAACCACGGTGAAGTGAGCTGTTCTGTTTGTGCTGCCACAACACGGCCAATCTCATCTTTTGGAACACCCTTAGAGGCAAAAAATGGTCCAAATTCTTTAGTGAATATATCGTTTACAGTAGCCTTTCTGATGTTGACATCATTCTCGGTACCAATTATGCTGTATGCCTTTCTAAGTGTTACCCCCATGGCGGTAAGTTCGCTTTCAGGTATACCGTCTGCTTTGCCAACAAGGTAGTTTTGCAATACCATTAGTTCGCTACCGTGTATTCCGGGGCCGGCAAGCATAACAATATATGCGATATCGGGATTTTTTTCGGCTATGAGCTGAGCGATCAGGCCTCCTTCGCTGTGGCCAATAAGCCCGATTTTCTTTTTGTTGACTTCTTTTCTGGTTTTAAGGTAATCCAGGGCTGCCTGCGTATCAGTAGCAAAATCTGCCGATGTGTTGTTTACAGGATTTCCGCCTGATGCACCAACACCCCTGTCGTCATAACGCAGTACGCCAATGCCGTTTCGGGTAAGATGGTCTGCAATCACAAGGAAAGGTTTATGCTCCAGGATTTCTTCGTCGCGATTTTGAGCACCGCTTCCGCTGATAAGAATCACTACCGGATAGTTGCCTTCTTTTTTAGGAAGGGTAAGGGTTCCACCAAGTGTAATACCTGCTTTTTCGTTCTTAAAAGTAACGTCTTCGGTATAGTAAGGGAAAGGTGCTTTAGGGGTCTGTGGGCGCTTGGCTTTAGTTTCTACAATTTCGCCTTTACTAAGGTTAAGCTCAAGGGCATAGCTGCCCTGGTTGAATGTCCCCTTTATTATTTCTTTGTCAAGGGTTCCTTTGTAGCTGATGCCTGCAGCTGCAATAGAAAAAGTCAGTGTGTTATCGGTAAAAGCAATTTTATCTACCGGCATGTCTTTGGCACCCTGATCAGGACTGTCCATAGTAGCGGTATAGCCTCCAACACCCGGAGTTATGTTTAGTACGAGTTTCAGTTTGCCGCCTGGTACAACAAGGTTTCCCTGCCATTTTCCGGATATGTCCTGTGCGAATATCGATGCTGTTAGCAGCAGTAGAGCGAATACGAATATTTTTTTCATGATGATTGATTAGTAAATGATATATAATAATATTTTAGAAAGTATCTCGGCAATAATTAAGGCAAGTGCAAATAGTAAGTTATGTTTAGCTGTTTTTGCATTAACGGCAATTTTAAAACCATTGTAAAGCAACGCGATATACCAGACAAGAAAAGGTACCATAAGTAATCCAATAATTGCTACGACCATCAGATCAGCCGGGTTGGCAGAAAGTGCGTTAGGACCATTTTCGAATGCTTTAGCAGCTTCTATGAACAGCTTGCCGTCAACATTTGCAAAGCATACTAGATATAAAGGAAGCCTTGAGATCATAACCGTAGCCAATATGTCAATAGGCCTTACTTTTTTGTTGATAATGCGGCCAAAAATATATAGCGCAATAAAAAGGAATGCGATATTGAATACATTGTCACTAAAAGGCTCTACATATTTTACATCTGCAGAAAAATGCACATCGAGAACACCATCGAACCGCGCATTATATCTGTAACCTAATAAACTTCCGATTACAGTAATAAGGATTCCTGTGAAAAGCAGGGCGCGCGCATCAAATTTCTCAAACGGGTTGAACAGTAATTTTTTCATAAGGTAGGTTATTGGTTATTCTTCAGGTGTTAGTTTTTTTACTTTTTCGATGAGGTCGTCAAGTCTGTTACGTACAGTTGGGTAGCTGATACCCATTTGTGAGGCCATTTCTTTCAGGCTTCCGCTGGTCAGGAAAAACTGAAGTATAAAAGCCTGTTCTTCTGCCGGGAGCCGCAATAATGGTGGTAAAGGGAAATTTCCCGTTACTTCTGTTGTGCACGTGGGGCACGACAGTCGCGACACATTCAGCGAGGCCGAACAGCTGGGGCAGGTGATAGGAAGTTTAGGTGTTTGCATGATTTTTATTATTTAACTCAAAGCAAAGTTAAATAAAATTAAATAAAAACTAAATAAAATTAAAATAATTTTACTTTTTGTTGAGTTTTGTAATAAAAAAAGCTCCTGATTAAAGGAGCTTATGTATTAAAATTTATTCTTAAAGTAATATCTAGAGTCCAGTTCATCGTCTTCCAGACTGTTCAATGGTTTAGGTTTGGGCTTTTTAGCGGCTACCTTTTTCTTCCATAATTCAAAATTATCAGGGGATAATTTTTTATGCATGATCTCTGTCACTTCCTTTTCAGATAAACCGAATTCTTTCTTAATCTCTTCAAAGGGTTTTCTCTCTTCCTGGGCCAGCGTTACTATCCTGTCTAACGCTTCTTTGCCTAATTCAGTACGGTTGTTCTTTTTCATCAGATGAAAAATTAAATCAGATAATGTTTTAAATGTTTAAGATTCGATACTCAATATTAGTAAAAAAAATAATCGAATGTGAGAGTGCCTTACTTTTTGAGGTTTTTTTATAATTTTTTAAAATTCAATTAATAATTTGAAAATCTTGGCGGGAACATTGCCAAAAGAATTACGTTTTTTCTGTTGTCCGGTACTTTTCCTGAAAATCAGGTGTAAAGAAAAGCCCAGTAAATAAGTGTCAATTGTAACGGAAGCCTGATGAGTCTTACCCATTTAGGTAAACCCATGGATGCTTTTTCATTGGTATACATATAGATGTTAGCAGGAAATATGGCAATCAGTAGGGCAATGATTCCCCATGCGGCAAATGCTGAGACTGTAGGGATGCAAAGTAATATCCCTAAAATAATCTCGGCGATGCCACTGACAGCATTAAGTGTTTTCGGCGCAGGAAGTAAAGATGGTATCATTTTTACATAAATGCGTGGCACCCTGAAATGGTTAATTCCTGCCAGTATGTAAAGCGATGCCATTAAATATAAATGCCATGGTAATATCATAAAATATTGATTTATTCAAAGTTAACGGTTTTTACTTATTTTTGATGTAAATCCAACTACTATGAAAAATTTACTATACTTATTTATTATCCTGCTGTGTGTGGGATGCGAGAAAGATCCCGAACCGTTGCATGCCGGTATCGAAACGCCGGTAAGCGGGCGGATATATGATTCTGCTAATGAACTTCCATTGAGTGGGCAAAAAATCATAGTCGAGGAATATATGAAGACACAAAACTATGGAGCAATAACACCAAATTATGATTTTAAGGGGAGCATAGATTCAACATATACAGATAGTAATGGTTATTTTGATTTTACATTTAAAACTACCGGAAAAGGAAATTGTTACAGGATTATTTTTGAGCCGGCTGAAGATGTACAAAACAACTCTGATATTTTTGAAATTAATAAAAGAGATTTAAAGACACCTGCTAAGATTGATTTTAGCGGGACTCAGCTATATCCTCTTGTTTTAAAAATTATACCTGATAATCTGAGTATTTTGCCGGTTAACATTACTACTGGTTTTAGTGCAAAACCTTACAGTTTACCCGATATAACTCAGAATAATGTCGCAGCTACAAGATATTTATATGTTGATAAAAACTCTAATATCTCATTGAGGCTTGTAGTTGTATATCCTGAATATGATGAAAAGTACTACAATCTTACACTTCCTCCGGTCAATTCTACAGCACCTCCCGAACAATCAATACATCTGAATGATTCCGATTTTGTAGACTAAATTGTAATTAAAAAGAACTATCTACTATTTTTGTAACATGATAAAAACTGCCATTGACAAAGTTATAGTTGCTGCTGTTTTCCTTATGCTACTTTCGTGTGGGGAGGAAAAAAAAGAGGCACAATCACAAGAAGAATTATACGGACTAAAAGACAGCATTGCATCAGGGGTAAAGCCTGCTACTGTTTCTGCTCCAATAATGAGTACGCACAAAGACACCATTGCAAAATATTCGCCTGTTTCAAATCCAGCTGCTACAGGCTGCCAGATACTCCGTAAAGGAACTTTTACCTATAGCGATACTCAGGGCGATCCTGTGGTAGTTAAGATTGTTGACGACATGAGTACCGAAGAACATAAAGGAGGAAAATATATATTGATGTCGAAACTGACCTGGAAAGGGGAGTGCGAATATGATAATATGCTTATAATGTCTACGGTTCCCGGGGTGCAGCTTGAACCCGGTACCGTTATGAATGTCGTTGTTGATAAGGTAGATGGTAACGATATTTACTTTACCGCCACAGCTAAAGGCAAAAGTTATCATAATATGCTGACGAAAGTTAAATAAGTTTATTCATTACTTAGTTTCAAATCAACAAATAACCGCATCAACCAATAAACTATACTAAACAACTAGATTTATAGTTATAGGTATAACCCTACACCTGTACTATATGCTGCGTTCACTCACACTTTTGCTGTTCAGCCTGATGAGCTGTATGGCATCTTCAGATAATGAAGTATCTGCCAAGCCCAAAAACTATGCGTCACAACATACCGAAGCGCTGGCTTTCTGTAAAAAGAAGCAATATTGTGAAGACTATTATTTTTTGGTCGACCTGAGTGTGCACTCGGGTAAAAAGCGTTTTTATGTGTACGATTTCAAGCAGAAAAAGATCACCGACAGCAATCTTGTGACCCATGGGGCATGCGACGCGTTTGATGCCAATGATACTAAATATCAGAAAGTGAAATTCAGCAATCGCAACGACAGCCATTGCTCGTCAATAGGAAAGTACAAGGTTAGCAAGCGCGACTACAGTACCTGGGGCATCAATGTAAAATACTGGCTTGAAGGCCTGGAAGAAACCAACAGCAATGCCAGAAACAGGATAGTAGTGCTGCATTCCTGGGACGCAGTTTCCAATACCGAGATCTATCCGCAATACACACCCTTAAGCTGGGGTTGCCCCGCAGTATCGGATGCTTTTATGGAAAAACTCGACAACAAACTCCAAAAAACTGAAAAGCCGGTTTTGTTATGGATAGTCGAGTAAGTTGATTCGCTTATTCGTTCGGTGTAGCTTCAGATAAACAAATAACCGCATCAACAAATCAACTGTGCTGCTTCGCTTCTTCGATAAGATCGTTCAGGTGAATGCGCAATGCTTTTACCGAAATGCTTATTTCCCAAAAAGATATTGCCAGCGAGCTAAGTAAGAGTAAAAGGCTCAACCCAAAAATATAAGCACCCCAATCTTCGATACCGCCAAAAAGCAATGCCATGGAAAAAACGGAGAAAAACAAACTTAGTACGCCATACATCTGCATGTGGCGAATGAGCGTCAGCCTTTTGTTGAGGTTGGCAATTTCCAGCAGTATGCTTTTTGTCTGGTTTGCTTCATAATTAGCTTTCAGTCCGCGAACGATGGTAGCGATAGTCAGGAAACGGTTGGTATAGGCTAATAATATCAGAGATGTTGCCGAAAATAACAGGGCAGGGGTTTCTATGGGAAGGTTCATGCAGGTGTTTTTTGGATGAGTAAAGTTATGAAAGTTTATAACGCTCACGACTCTTAAAATTATGATACTTTAAGGTTAATTAGTATAGCGCTAACAACTGTCTAATTGTAATTGGTTTAATTTTAAGCTGATAACAATAAAAAACAACAGCTATGGACTCGATTAACAAACAACAGAAAGAAGACAATTTTAAAAACCTGATAGGGCAGGAGGCACTTGACAAGATTAAATCCCTTGCAGATAAGTCAGGAGGATGTTTCTTTTGTACAAGGATAGAAACCGGTAAACGCTTCGAGACCCGCCCAATGGCACCGGAAAAAATTGATGACGAAGGGAACTTCTGGTTCCTGAGCGCTAATGACTCCCACAAAAATAAAGAGATTGAGGCCGATCCTGCAGTACAGTTATTATTTCAGGGTTCATCCTACAGTGATTTCATGACCCTTTACGGGAAGGCAACCATCAGCACCGACAAGCAAAAGATTGATGAACTTTGGGATGCCCAGATGAAAACATGGTTTACCGAAGGTAAGGACGATCCAAGGATAACGGTAATTAAATTCACTCCTGAAGAAGGTTACTACTGGGATGTAAAGACCAATATGGCTATATCAATGATAAAAAGATTATATGGAGCAGCCGTGGGCGAAACCTACGATGACTCTATAGAAGGAAATATCACACCTTAATTGTAAGTGTTAGTTAGGTGAAAAGCCATCTTTCAGAAATGAGGGATGGCTTTTTTGTTTAATATTTCAGCGTTTCGACTATTGTATCAAAATGGGTTTTCGCAATTTCGAGATCCTGAGGATCTGCTACCATAATTACCTGAATTATTTTTCCTTCTTTATTGGTGAATAAAATATAGGAGGTTTCCTCTAATCCGTTTCTTCTGCTTTTATGACTTTCAATAAACCATTTGTATTTTTGGTCATTAATAATCTTTTCACCCTGTCTTATAATTTTAAAACCTTCTGAACCGGACATTTTATATACAAAAGCAGTGTAGCTCTGTTCCAAATCAGAGGTTTCAGATTTTGCAATAACCAGTGTAAAGAATTTTATAGGTGATTTTCCTGAAGCTCTTACCAATAAATTAGATCCTGATAATTTTTTAATAGTCCATTCTTTAGGAATTTGGATCTCATATTTTTCTGTAGGATCCACAAAAAATCTGTTTTCCTGAGAATAACAGGCTGTCTGTAAAGTTGTAATCGTAAACAGTAGTAGGTAGTAGTATTTCATAGTCGGATTGGTTTGCTGGAGATAAATATATAAAAACTACAGTGACGCAATCTCACTGATTTAAATAATCTTCCTGTTCACAGCATACGAAAGCGCTTCAAGGATGTTGCTTACATTAAGTCGTTCAAAGATTTTTCTTCTGTAATATTTTATGGTATCAGGTGCTACGTGTAGTTTTTCGGCAATTTCGTTAATGGTAAGTCCCTGGGCATGCAGCTGCAACACCTGGATTTCTTTTTTTGTAAGGATGGCCTTATTCGATTTCTGCCATACACGTGTAGTGGTATCAAGTGTCCACATTTCATCCGAGCCATGTTTATAGATATAGATGTTTCCGGCTGTTTTATGGTTTGAGATAGATACTGCACACAGCGATTTCCATAATTTCCCTTCCGCGGTAAGCATTAATGGTGTAAGCTTATGGTTAATGAGCACTTTTCTGTTGTCTTTATTGGTCAGATGAAAATCGTAGGTTATGGAATAAAGCTTCTTTTCGTCTACAGACAATTTCTCATAAAAATCAAACCCGGCTTCATTGATACTACTGAGCATTTCCAGATCTTTTTGCGGGACATTCCTGAAATAGAATTCATAGCCCATTTCCTTTACTTCGGCAGCTGTATAGCCACATAAGAATAAAGGATTATCAGAAACATATTCAAAAGCCATCTTTTCGTAATCGATCACATAGATGCTTTCATACGTCAGGCGTGTAAAAGCCTTTATGGCTTCAAGGTAATCCTGATTTATAACATAATCTGCTTCAGAGGTTTTTGCAATACTGTTCCGGTTAAGCAAGCTTGATTTTATAGTGTCCATGGCATTTTTTTCAGTATCAAATTTACACTATAGTGTAGTATTAAAAAATTTTTTTGTCTTCACCTTTGCTGAAAACCAACCCGCAATTATGAAAAAAATAGCTGAACTTACTTTAGAAGAGCTTTCAGAGCGAAAATCAAAACTAAAGGGCGTACTGATTGGGTATGGCATATTGATTGTAATTGCCGTTTTACTATTGATTTATCTACATGCAAAACCGATGCTTTTTGTTCCTGTTTTGGTCTTGCCTGTAGTGGTTTTGCCGTTGTTCCTGTCGTTGAAAATGACAATGGATGAAATTGCCAAACGCAAAGAGCTAAACAATCCGGATCTTCAATAATATGCTAAATGCTGAAGTAAATTGCAAAAAACTATAACCAACTATTATGAAAAAAATAGCTGAACAGAGCTTAGAAGAGCTTACCGGGCTTGAATCCAGATTAAAGGGTATCCTTTGGGGTTACATAATCATTGGAGTATTCATGATCGTTGTTCTGCTTTATCTTCAGACTACTAATCCGTTATCCTATCTGCCACTGGGTATATTGCCTGTAGTGGGCGGTTCGTTAGTGTTTGGATTAAAGTCGGTACAGGGAGAAATTGCTAAACGTAAGGAGAAAAATAACATAAATGCATCTTAAACAAACTCATAATTTCCCAACCAATCTCCAATTAAATAAAAAACCTGCAGCTCTCACTGCAGGTTTTTGTCTAATAATCGGAAATCTAATAATCCAATAATTTATTTTATAAGTTCAAAGCTACGCTTAACAAAAGCCGTAAGCTCTTCACCTTTCAACAGGTTTTGCGATAGCTTGGCAAGGTCAAGAGCCTGTTTTACCAATGCTTCCTGATGCGTTTTGTCAGTGCTGTTCAATATTGCAGAAGACAATTCGTGGTTACTGTTCACTACCAGGTTGTACATGTCAGGGAAGTTGCCAAACATGCCCTGCCCACCACTTGCACTCATCTCTTTCATACGGCGCATGAACTCAGGCTGCGTGATCATAAATGGAGAAGCATTGCTGTCCATAGCTTCAAGCTGTACCGAATAGCCTGATGCCGGAAGGTATTCCTTAATTGATGTTTTTAGTTTTTCCTGCTCTTCTTCACTTAATTTAGAGATTTGCTGCTCATCTTTTTTGATAATGTTGTCAATATGGTCAGCATCTACACGGGCAAAAGTAAAGTTGTCATTGTCACCTTCCAGTTTCTGGATAATGTGCGATACAATAGGAGAGTCAAGAAGCAGTACTTCATAGCCTTTATCCTGAGCGGCTGCAATATAGCTGTGCTGTGCATCCTTGTTAGAAGCATAAAGCACTACCAGTTTGCCATCTTTGTCCGTTTGTGTAGGAGCCAGTTTTTCTTTTAGCTCGTCAAGGGTAAAGAATTTACCGTCAACAGTTGGGTATAGTACGAATGAGCCTGCTTTTTCGTAGAATTTAGGTTCGCTAAGCATACCGTATTCAAGAACGATCTTGATGTCATTCCATTTCTGTTCGAAATCCTCACGGTTTTCGGTAAATAGTGACTTCAGCTTATCAGCTACTTTACGGGTAATGTAGTTTGATATTTTTTTCACGGCACCATCAGCCTGAAGGTACGAACGCGATACGTTAAGCGGAATATCCGGAGAATCGATCACGCCGCGAAGCATAGTAAGGAATTCCGGTACTATACCTTCAACATTATCGGTAACGAATACCTGGTTTTGGTACAGCTGTATTTTGTCTTTCTGAACCTGAAGATCTGCCGAAAGTTTCGGGAAGTATAATATACCTGTCAGGTTGAAGGGATAGTCAACATTAAGGTGGATGTTGAAAAGCGGGTCTTCAAACTGCATAGGGTATACTTCCTGGTAGAAGTTTTTATAGTCTTCATCCGTAAGATCAGAAGGCTGTTTTGTCCATGCAGGGTTAGGGTTGTTGATGATGTTGTCAACTTCTATTTCTTCTGCTTTATAATCTTCGGGAGCATCTTCCGGTTTAGGAAGCGTTTCTGTACGGGTACCGAATTTGATTGGCACCGGCATGAATTTATTATATTTCCTTAGTAGTTCACCAATGCGGTTATCTTCAAGGAACTCCAGCGAATCTTCTGCAACGTGAAGGATGATTTCAGAACCCCTGTCAGTTTTGTCAGCCGGCTCAAGTGTAAATTCCGGGCTACCGTCACATGTCCAGTGTACTGCAGGTTCGTCTTTATATGATTTAGTGATGATCTCTACTTTCTCGGCTACCATGAAGGCAGAATAGAATCCAAGCCCGAAATGGCCGATTATACCTGAATCTTTAGCAGAGTCTTTATATTTTTCAAGAAATTCTTCAGCTCCCGAAAATGCTACCTGATTGATATATTTTTCAACCTCTTCACCTGTCATACCGATACCCTGATCGATAATGTGGATTTTTTTACCTTCCTTATCGATCTTAACTTCAATAACCGGATTGCCATATTCCACTTTTGCTTCACCAATGTTGGTAAGGTGCTTCAGCTTAAGGGTTGCATCAGTAGCATTTGAAACCAATTCACGTAAAAAGATCTCGTGATCGCTGTATAAGAATTTCTTGATTAAGGGAAATATGTTCTCTACCGAAACATTAATTTTTCCTGTTGTCATAGTTATAAGGTTTTTTATATGATTTAGTTTCCATTGCTTACTCAAATAAGATACCAATTGGCCTTTGGTGACAAATTGGCATTTCGTTGTTTTATCTTTTATGCGAATAAAAACGTCAGGAAGAGCCGTTAATTGTTAAAAAAATACTGCATTAAGAAAAGATTAATATGGATGAGTCAAAAAAATAATGTTGATAAAAACCCCTTGCATATCAGCATTGTGTTAGTTATCAGGTTACTGTGGTTTACAATTTATTAAAGCTATTCTTATTAAAAAAACGGCATAACTCTTGTAAAGTACCTATGGAATTCACTAATTTTATACTACAAAATTTACGGTGGATTTAAACCTTTAAAACCTTTTAACACTATGAAAAAATTTCTTTTTTTAAGCATGTTTGTCATTATGCTGGCTTCATGCGGAGGCCTTGACACAAAATCACAATCAGGTCTTAAAGGCAACTGGACAATTACTAATGTAAGCTACTCTGGTTCTGATTATATTAAAGTAACATCATTTGATGTTGCCGATTCTAAATGTTTTGTAGGCAGCTCATGGAGTTTTGTTGCTAACAACAATAAAGGTAACATGAATGTAGGCGGAACAGGAAACTGCCCTTCTTTCAGTAGCCCTATTGTTTGGACTGTGACAAAAACAGGCGATTTTACCCTTAAGATCACTGAAGGCACTAAAGCAAAAAAAGTAACCGAAGGCTATTTCCTTAAGATGAGGAACCAATCTGAAAGTTCTTTCCAACTAGTGGATAACGTAAACGTAGGTGGTAAAAACGTTGAGGTTGTTTACCAGTTCTCTAAAATGTAATCAATAATAAACCCAAATATTTCTATCATGAAAACGACAAAAATTTATATTCTTGCGGTTGCTTTTGTTGCAAGTATCACATTAAGTTCTTGTGAAGCAACAAAAAATGCGAATAATACTCAAAAAGGTGTGGCTATCGGTGCGGCTTCAGGAGCAGTTATCGGTGGTATCCTTGGTAACAACCTTGGTAAAGGTGGTAATACTGCCCTTGGCGCTATCATTGGTGGTGTTGTAGGTGGTGCTGCCGGTGGTGTTATCGGAAACAACATGGACAAACAAGCCCAGAAAATCGACCAGGCACTTCCGGGTGCTGACGTTGAAAGGGTAGGAGAAGGTATCAAGATCACTCTTGGTGAGAACTCTGTAAACTTTGACCTTGGTAAATCTACTTTAACGGCTAAAGCTAAAGGTAATCTTGATAAGCTTGTACCGGTATTCAACGAGTATCCTGACACTGATATCCAGATCGTAGGTTACACTGACAGCAGCGGAAGCGATGAGCTTAACCAAAAACTGTCTGAGCAAAGAGCTGCATCGGTTAAAACATACCTTTCAGGCAAAGGTATTAAAGCTGCAAGAATCGTTACTTCAGGACTTGGAGAAGCTGAGCCAATTGCAGACAACGCTACTAAAGATGGTATGGCTAAAAACCGCCGTGTAGAGTTTGCTATCACTGCAAACGAAAAAATGAAAGCTGACGCTCAAAAAGAAGCTGCAAAACAATAATTAATTATTTGATTATAAAGAAAGCTCCCCGCATCGCGGGGAGCTTTTTTGTTTTACCACCAGTCGGCCCTGTTGCCGTTACGGCCAAAATAGTACGTCAGGCCTATGCTTGCATTAAGCATTTTTCCGGTATAAGTTCTTCCAAGGTATTCGCTGTCAAAGCTATTTTGCTGCCTGAAGTTTAATATACCTGAAATGTCGCCTGTCAATGCAAATGACGAATTTATATAAACCTGGGCAGTACCTCCAATGATAAGGTTCCCTATATTATCATATTTTTTATTTTCAAAAGGGTTTAATCTCGAATAGCCCACCCCTCCATGCAGCAACAGGTTTAGTGAGCTGTTCGTAAGGTCTCTTAAATTAAGAACCCGCCCAATGTTATATACTGCCTGTACCGATGCCCTGTCAAGGATGCTGCCTGTACCGGGAGTACCATTGTCGTCTATGCGGTCGTGTGCATAATCAATTTTTACACCCCAGTATTCATTAGCCATATACCGGAAACCGACAGCTGCATGCTTATAGCTCGTTTCTGCAGGACCACGTGGAGATGTAAGGCCATATTCTGCCTCAAATGAAAATTGGTTAAAACGGTTACGCGTTACGCTCAATTGCGAAAATGCCTGCATTGACAATGCTAATGCTAAAATTGTGATTGTTTTTTTCATACTATCAGGCAGAGCCCCACTGTTAAATTAGTTAAATACAAAACCAAATGCCCTGACGATTACGTACATATAATTATCAGTTGCTTAATGCTGCATAAAGCAGCATATATAGTAAGGGATGTTATTTATTGGTTGGTTGGTAAAGGCGTTTTTCTTTTAAGGAAAGCGCCTTTAAATTTTTAACCGAGCCAATAAATGAGTGAGTATGGGTGATATATGGTACAACGAAATATGTTAAATAATATTGACAGTTAAATTGTTAAAAGAATATTAAAATTTAAATACAGGAGGGTGAAGTATTGCCCTGAATAATTTAGCCTTATTATTTGTTAAGCTCTGTGGTCGGTATTCAGTAAATGAATATTTTTGCAGAATAATATAACATAGATGCTTGCAGTAAAGAACATCTCTTTCGGCTACACCGATAAGATAATTCTCCACAATATAAATTTTACCGTAAAAAAAGGCCAGAACATTGCTGTTATTGGTGAGAGTGGCTGTGGCAAAAGCACGCTGCTTAAACTTATTTACGGGCTTTACGACCTTAACGAAGGTGAGATTACCTATAAAGGCGGGGCTGTTACAGGGCCAAAGCATAATCTTATTCCCGGTATGTCTTACATGAAATACCTGGCGCAGGATTTTGATCTTATGCCTTATGTTACGGCTGCCGAGAATGTAGGTAGTTTTCTATCTAATTTTTATCCCGAAGAAAAACAAAGACGTATTAATGAGCTGCTTGAAATAGTAGAAATGAATGCTTTTGCCGATGTTAAGGCAAAGTACCTTAGCGGAGGCCAGCAGCAGCGTATAGCACTTGCAAAAGTTCTGGCACTTGAGCCTGAGGTCTTATTGCTTGACGAACCTTTCAGTCATATTGATAACTTCAGGAAGAATGCGCTGAGGAGAAACCTGTTCGCTTATCTTCAGCAAAAAGGTGTTACGGTCATAGTAGCAACACACGACAGTACCGATGCCCTGTCTTTTGCCGATGAAACCATAGTGCTGAAACACGGAAAATTACTGGATAAAGCACCTTCAAAAGAAATTTACTATTTTCCGCAGGATAAATATACTGCTTCGCTTTTTGGCGAGGTAAACGAGATTAAGCTGGAACTGCTTACGCTAACACAAAACCCCGAGGAAAAAGTACTGATCTACCCACATCAATTAAAAATTACCGAAGGCGGACCGCTCAAGGTTGTTGTAAAACAATGTTATTTTAAAGGCAACCGCTACCTGATAAAAGGAGCGCTAAACCGACAGGTAATATTTTTTGAGCACAACAAAGAACTTGAAGTGAATACAGAGGTTTCTATCGCGGTTGACAGGGAGGCTTTTAGTTAATTGAAACGTAAAGGCAGCCTGTACTGTACTTTAACTTTTTTTCCGTCCTGCTCACCCGGAATCCAGTTTTCACTTTTGGCAATTATATCGCGTACTTTTTCGTCAAATTTTGGACTGATACCCTGAACGGTCTCAATTTCACTTACGCTTCCGTCTTCATTTACCATAAAGGTTACAACCATAGATCCCGGCTTGTAGCTTATTGCCCGTTGCGCTTTAGGACCAACGAAATTTAAAAACGTTTTTAAGCCTCCGGGATATTCAGGTGCTTTTTGCCTGCCGTTCGTCTTACCGGTTTCTGTAGTTATAGAATTATTAGAAGTTTCCTGAGCATTTGCAGTAAATGCAAAAAAGACAGATAAAGCAGCTGTAGCTATTTTCTTCATAATTAAAGTTTAAAGCGAAAGTATTAAAAAAATAAACCCCACATCGATATGTGGGGTTTATTTTTATGTTAAGTAAGGATTTTATTTCCTGTTCTTTACATATTTCTCAAGCCATTGATCCTGTTCCCATAACAGGTGCAGAATACTTTCGATGGCAGAATACCCATGGCTTTCTTTAGGTAATAACACCAGGCGTGTTGGTGCTCCAAAACCTTTCAGGGCGTTGAAATACCTTTCGCTCTGCATAGGGAATGTACCCGAATTGTTATCGGCTTCTCCGTGAATAAGCAATAAAGGTGTTTTCATTTTGTCAGCATGCATAAATGGCGACATGGTATTGTAAACCTCAGGTGCATCCCAGTAGTTTCTTTCTTCACTCTGAAAACCAAACGGTGTAAGTGTCCTGTTGTAAGCGCCGCTTCTGGCGATACCCGCTGCAAACAAATCAGAGTGGGTAAGCAGGTTGGCCGTCATGAAGGCACCATAGGAGTGCCCGCCTACTGCAACCCGTTTCCTGTCGATATAACCCAGTGCGTCAACCGCATCTATGGCAGCTTTTGCATCGGCAACAAGTTGTGGCATAAAAGTATCGTTAGGCTCTTCTTTGCCTTCTCCTACAATTGGGAACGACGCATCATCAAGGATTGCATATCCTCTCGTTACCCAGTATATTGGCGAACCATAATTAGGGTAAGTGAACTCATTAGGGTTTGCAGTGGTTTGCGATGCGCTGTTTTTGTCTTTAAACTCTGCCGGATATGCCCACATGATCATTGGCAGCTTTTCTTTTTTGGTTTTGTCGTAACCGGCAGGCAGGTAAAGTGTGGCAGTTAGATCAAGTCCGTCAGCCCTTTTGTATTTAATGACTTCTTTACTGACGTTCTCTATCTTTTTAAATGGATTTTCAAAGTACGTCACCTGGGCAGGCTTTTGCTTCCTGAAATTATTGATATAATAATTAGGGTATTGGTTACTCGATTCCAGCTGAACAAGAATTTCACCTTTTTTGATATCAAGAATACTGTTTATAGACTCTTTTTTTGAGGTATATTTTGACTGGTAAAGACGGGTTTTCTTTTTGGTCTTTACATCAAACTGATCGATGAAAGGAAACTGGCCTTTTTCGGTAAAGCCATCCCCGGTCAGGTAGGCATTGTTGCCTTCAAGGTTCAGTATATAACGTCCCCACTGATTTCTTTTGGTATCAAAGCTTCCAGGGTCGTTGTAAACATCCTGATAATTGTAGTCAAAGATTATCTCCGGTTTTTGCGAAGCATCAGAAGGATTAAAGGTATATGCTTTGGTATTTCGTGTATTCCACCAGTTATCATTCAGGATGGCAAGGTTATCTGTTCCCCAGATTATGCCCCTGTAACGGTTAATTGTTTTTACCATGCTCTTAGGAATACCTGTAAATGGTGCTTCAAGCTGGAAAACTTCATCACGGAACGGAACTTCTACTGCCGGATCCCCGCCATCAAGAGCTTCTGCCCAAACTAATGTTGCAGGCTTGTCGGCTCTCCAGCCAATGCTCCTTTTTCCTTTTTCGGTAGCCATAAAGCCTTTAGGCATGTCTTCGATAAGCGGCTTTTCGTTGAAGGTAGTGATAGCTTTTCCGGAAGCATCATATATAATGCTCTTAGTAGGGAAACGGTCTAAGGTTACGATATAAGAAAACGGCTTTTGAAGCGTAGTCACTATAAGGTAGTTGCCATCGGGCGAAAAACTTGTACTGCTGTATATTGCTGCTTCTTTCCAGCGAGATTGCCTCCCATCAAGTGTAACCTTGTATAGTTCGGAAGTGGTTAGCATTTCAAAATTAGCTTCATCATTTTTGTTCTTCAGCAAATCCTGATACGTCCTGTTCTGAGCTTTTGTTCCGTCACTAACGGTAACTGTTGGGCCGGATGGTATTGCTTCGGCGGTATTAATTAGTGTAGGCCTGTTGGCAGGAAGCATTTTTACTAGTAGTGAAGTATTGTCTTTAAACCACGAAACAGGTCCGCCCATGTTAGCGTTAATGGTCGCATCGGTAAGCTTTTTTGCCTGAAGTGTTGCAATGTCAAGAATCCATAGCTCAACTCCGGTAGCAGTAGTATTGGTAAATGCCATCTTGGTTTCATCGGGCGACCAGGAGAAATTGGTAAGCTTCGGATTTTGCGGCAGTCCTTTTACCTGAACAGGTTCTTTATCTTTCAGTTTTTTGTATTTCAGGTTGTTTACATAGGTTACCGTACTCGAAATATTCGTTTTTGGGTTAATACGCAATCCGCCGAGCTTAAGTTCAGTTTCAGAAAGATCTTCCAGTGTTTTGTAGGCATTGCGATACATCAGTATCATGTGTTTGTGCTCACTGTCCATAGAGACAGAAGGTGCTCTTTGCACATCTACAAGTTCAAGTATCTCTTTTGGGGGCTTTTGATAAGTTACATTTTCCTGTGCCTGAAGGCCAAGCCCTGCAAGTACAAAAAGCAATGAGGTAAAAAGTATTTTCATGTAGTAGATAATTGGTTAACATCTTATAATTAGTATACTAAAATACAATCTTGTTACACCTGATTTTAAGTAAATGGTTTTCGCCCTAAAAATAGCATAACTTAAAAAAGAGTTGTAATTTGTAATTCACTTTTAAAGAATGTTTAATTTTGCATTCTTATTTTTAATAAAATAATCAATTCATGTATCATTCAAAAATTTCAGGCTTAGGCTATTACGTTCCGGATAATGTAGTGACGAACGACGATCTTTCCAAAATTATGGAAACTAATGACGAGTGGATCCAGGAGCGTACAGGTATCAAAGAAAGAAGACACATAATAAGAGGCGAAGACAGCACCACAACCATGGGGGTTAAGGCAGCTAAAATTGCCATTGAACGCGCCAATATTGACAAAGAAGATATTGATTTCATTGTGTTTGCTACCCTTAGTCCTGATTACTATTTCCCTGGGCCGGGAGTGCTTGTGCAAAGGGATCTTGGTATGAAACGTACGGTTGGTGCACTCGATGTGCGCAATCAGTGTTCTGGTTTTATCTATGCCATATCTGTAGCCGACCAGTTCATTAAGACAGGGATGTACAAGAATATATTGGTTATAGGATCTGAGGTGCATTCGACAGGGCTTGACATGACTACACGCGGACGTGGTGTATCGGTTATCTTTGGAGATGGGGCAGGAGCGGCAGTACTTAGCCGTGAAGAAGACCTGACTAAAGGTATCCTTTCTACACACTTACACTCCGAAGGGCAGCATGCCGAAGAGCTTTCCCTTACAGCGCCGGGTATGGGCAAGCGTTGGGTAACCGATATCATTGCTGATGCCGACCCTAATGATGAGAGCTATTATCCGTACATGAACGGGCAATTCGTTTTCAAAAATGCAGTTGTTCGCTTCAGTGAGGTAATCAATGAAGGGCTTAAAGCCAATAATCTTCAGGTAAGTGATATCGATATGCTTATCCCTCATCAGGCTAACCTGAGGATATCTCAGTTTATCCAGCAAAAATTCGGACTTACCGATGATCAGGTGTACAATAATATCATGAAGTATGGTAACACGACAGCAGCATCTGTGCCCATCGCGCTTACCGAAGCCTGGGAACTTGGCAAGATCAAAGAAGGCGATACCGTGGTGCTTGCAGCTTTCGGAAGCGGCTTTACATGGGGGAGTGCTATCATTAAATGGTAATTCTGGTTAGTCGTAAGTTTTTAAAGTCATAAAGTCTAAACTCAGCAGATGGCTGAAGACTAAAATATAATTCCACTTTTTAATTCTGAACAGGATTAGAAAGTGGAATTTTTTATAAGTTTGAGAGTCTGCAATCTAAAATCACAAATCTGAAATCTACAAGTAAATATATGTTTTGGTTAGTACTTCTGTTGCCTATTGTAGCTGTTGCCTGGTATTGGTATCCCGGTAAACCTTTGCCCGAAGGCATTATCATAGATAAGCTTGTTGTGTATAAGTCAAAACGGAAAATGGAAGCTTATGCCAATGGAAGCCTTGTAAAAACGTATGATATAGCTCTGGGTAAAGATCCTGTAGGGCATAAGCAGTGTGAGGGTGATAACAAGACTCCCGAGGGCAGTTACATCATCAATGCACGGAATCCTAATAGTGCTTATCATAAAAACTTAGGTGTGTCTTATCCTAATGAAACTGACAAAGCGAATGCAGTAAAACTTGGTAAGCCTGCAGGCGGAGATATTAAAATTCACGGATTAAAAAATGGCCGTGGTTACATTGGCAAATGCCACTGCCTTAAAGACTGGACTGCAGGATGCATCGCTGTGACTAATGATGAGGTTGACGAGCTTTATGCTGCTGTAAAACAGAATGCAGAGATAGAGATATTTCCATAGTTCTCAGTCGCAGTGACAGTTTTGAATTAAATAAAAAGAAAAACCCCGGGCGCAACTCCCGGGGTTTTTACAACCTAAACCTAATTTTAATATGAAGACATATTAAGCTGTTTCCTTTGGCAGATTAGAACATTCCGCCGCCGGCTTGTTTTGTATTATCGTCACGCATTTTGCGCTGCATAGCCCTGTTTTTACCTCCACCAAACATATAATTAAGTCCGAAGTAAACCGTACGGCTTTCCCATCTGAACTCTCCTTCCTGCGGGAATGGGTTGGTAGAGTCGAATCCGTAACGCATGGTTTTGAACATGTCGTTGTAGCGAAGGCTCAGTGTCATTTTATTGTCAAGCAGGGTATAACGTACACCACTGTCTATCTTGTACATATTCTTAGTGTCGTTCTGGATTCCGTTTACCGGCCCGCGGTAGAAACCAAATACATTAAAGTTTAGCCTGCTGTTAGCTTTAAGGTTCACATTAAGCCTTGCGTTGAATGCATTTGCAGTTATGCTTTTGGTGTTAACGGCATAAGTTCCGTCAGTTTGCTCAATGGCAACTCTTCCTTTTTGGGAAATGCTCGAAAAGTCTATTGCCGGCTGCATATCCAACCATTTATTTACCTTGTAGTTTGACGAAAGTTCGAAACCAAAAGAGTTATTGTTGTTGAAGTTGCCATAACTCATTATCTGGTCGTTTTTGTTATCGGTAGCTTCGTTAGGATACAAGATCCTGCTTATCTCGTCGTTTATCAGCCTGTAGAAAACACCTCCCGTTATTGATGAGCCCTTACCGAACATTTTAGTATAGTTGAATTCAACCGAGTTAGTAAACTGTGGTTTCAGTTCAGGATTACCTAATGAAGTGAATAGCGGCGTAGCAAACTCCCTTATAGGTTTTGTCTGCTCCAGGCTTGGCCTGTCTACACGACGGCTGTAACTTAACTGAAGCATATTTTTCTCGTTAAGGCTGTATGTCAGGTAAGCCGAAGGATATACCGTAATATAATCATCTTTAAATGCCTGTGCTCCATTGTATTTCGCATTCACTTTATAGCTTTCGAAACGTGCGCCTAACTGGTAGCTGAATTTCTCAAACTTTTGCCCGAAAGTAGCATAAGCAGAATAGATATCCTGGTCGTAGGTATAATCAACATTTCGCTGGTCGATCGGTATAAGTCCGTTTGTTGTATTGTAAGTATTGTCAGAACGAATTATCCTTGATTCGGCACCAAGCTCTAAGGTCGACTTGTCGCTTAGCGGATTTACATAATCAAGATTCATTGTGAAGTTTTCACGTTTGTCTTCAACATCATCATTATAAAGTTCGACATTAGTGTTGTCAAATGAGGTTGTATATCCTACCGCCTGAGTCTCTTTGGTGTCATTATAATTACCTTCAAAGTCAAGAGTGTGGCCTTCTTTTTCAAACTTGTGTTTAAAAGCTAAGTTATAAGAGTTGTTGTAATTGTCGCCATCCAGCAAAGAAGTCTGGGAGATATCCTGCTCGGGTTCATCGGGGCCATATATAGCATCAGTTTTTATGGTTGCCGTTCCGTCACCATAGTTTTGGTTAGTATATACTGATAACGTGTTTTTATCATTGATATAATAATCCATACCAATTTTACCAAGGATATTCTTGTTGTCATTCACAACATCGATAAGCTGATGCGAGTCTTTATCGAAACGGTTTACATAGCCTCCGTTAAAGTTTCTGCCTTCATTGCTTCCCAATGTAGTAAAGAAGTTCACCTTCCCTGTGCGGTAATTCATGTCTAATGAATTGTTGGTCTTAGGTGTTTCTCCAAAAGTGATGCCCGCATTAAAGCTGCCGTTAAAACCGTCGTTCGAGTTTTTGTGCAGTACGATATTGATGATACCGCTCATACCCTCAGGATTGTACTTTGCACTGGGATTAGTGATAAGTTCGATTTTTTTTATGGTGGTAGCCGGTATCTGTTTCAGTAATTGTGCCGGGTCAAGGTTGGTAGGCCTTCCGTCGACCAATACCCTCACGTTTGTATTACCGCGCAACGAGATATTACCATCCTGGTCTACATTGACAGACGGTATATTGTTCATGATTTCCGATGCTGTACCACCTGCAGTTGTAAGGTCGCGCCCTACGGTAATTACCTTACGGTCCAACTTCTGTTCAATAGTAGTGATCTCTTTTACGATGTTTACACCTTCGAGTGTAGTGGCTTCTTCGGTAATGTTGATAGTGCCAAGGTTTACGCTTTTTGCAGTGTCGGTAAGAGCCGCTGCAAGGCTAACAGTTTTGTAACCCATAAACTGAACTTCTACAGTATAGCTTTTCAGCGGAAGGTTTTTAACGGTAAAGGTTCCGTTGTCTTCTGTGATGACTCCGCCTGCAACGGTGCCATTGTCTTTGATGACAATGCTAACATAAGATAATGGTTCTTTTGTCTTGCTGTCAATAATTTTTCCTGTTATGGTACCTGGGTTTTGGGCAGCCATAGTCATGATGCTCCCAAGCAGGAGCATGCATAAAAACTTAAATTTCATTGTTCGTGATTTGATTGATGATTGTTTGGCAAATGTACGGTCTGTAAAACGAACTTTCAATACATAATGCCTTTCATACATTGGCTGAATTTTATAACTACTCAACTTTCTGTACTTAACGATAAGACAATCAAGAGCGTGTTTTGTTACAAAAAAATGTGAAAAAAACATTATTTAGAAAGAAACAAAATAATAATGCTATTTCGCTGAACATTTTAATGTAACTTGGGGTTAATTGATAAGGTTTGAAAATCAGGATGTTTTTGATTTATTCATGATATTCGGGCTTCGTTTTTTTGAAGTAGTGATTAACACTTTTTTAAAATAATTTCCTGCCCTGACCTTGGTAAAATATGTTTATCTTTGCACGCTTAAAAATAATACTCAAATGGCAATATCAAATATCCTTACTTCCCAGATAGAAAAAGCAATTGATGCTTTATTTGGCGTATCTGTAGAAAAGATAGAACTGCAGGCTACCCGTAAAGAATTTGAGGGCGATGTTACCATGGTTATTTTTCCACTGCTTAAAGTTATAAAAGGCAGTAACCCGGCCGAACTTGGCAATAAAATAGGGGAGTACCTTGTTGAAAACACTGCTGAGGTAGAAAAATTCAATGTAGTAGGGGGTTTTCTTAACCTTGTAATTGCCGATGCTTACTACATCAACTATTTCAATGAAATAAAGAACGATGAGAACTTTGCGTTTCCGGCACCTGCCGAAGGAAGCAAAGCTGTCATGGTAGAATATGCTTCTCCAAATACTAATAAACCACTTCACTTAGGCCACGTGCGTAATGTGCTTTTGGGTTATTCGGTAGCGAATATTATTGAAGCATCGGGTAAAAAAGTATACAAGACCCAGGTTATCAACGACAGGGGTATCCATATCTGTAAGTCGATGCTGGCCTATGAGAAGTTTGGCCATGGCGAAACTCCCGAGAGTGACAATATTAAAGGCGACAAGCTTGCTGGTAATTACTACGTAGAGTTTGATAAAGCCTATAAAAAAGAAATAAATGAGCTTGTAGAATCTGGAATGACAGAGGAAGAAGCGAAGAAAAAGGCTCCGATACTTCTTGAAGCACAGGAAATGCTGCGCAAATGGGAGGCGGGTGATGCTGAGGTAATGGCACTTTGGAATAAAATGAATGCCTGGGTGTACAAAGGTTTTGAAGAAACCTATAAAAACATTGGCGTTAGCTTTGATCAGAACTATTACGAAAGCAATACCTACCTTTTAGGGAAGGATGTTGTTGCTGACGGTCTTGAAAAGGGTGTTTTCGAAAAAGATCCTGATGGTTCAGTCTGGATAGACCTTACTTCTGACGGGCTTGACCGTAAGATCGTATTGCGTTCTGACGGAACATCGGTATATATTACCCAGGATATTGGGACAGCTATTCAGCGTGTAAAAGATTTTCCTGATGTGGGCGGTATGGTGTATACCGTAGGTAACGAGCAGGATTATCACTTTAAAGTGCTTTTCCTTATCCTTAAAAAATTAGGTTACGACTGGGCTCAGCACCTGTACCACCTTTCTTATGGAATGGTTGACCTTCCGTCGGGTAAAATGAAGAGCCGTGAAGGAACTGTAGTAGATGCTGATGACCTGATGGCTGAAATGACTGCTACTGCAAAAAGCATCTCGGAAGAATTAGGAAAGCTGGAAGGCTATTCTAATGAGGAGAAAGCAAAATTATATGAGACTATTGGCCTTGGCGCCCTTAAATACCAGATGCTTAGGGTAGATCCTAAGAAACGTATCCTTTTTGATCCTAATGAGTCGATTGACTTTAACGGGGATTCAGGGCCGTTTATTCAAATGTCGTATGTAAGGACAAGGGCTATTTTACGTAAAGCTGATTTTGATCTTGCTACGAATGTTGCTGAAGTTGCGCTTCATGCTAAAGAAAAAGACCTTATCAAGCAGATGGAGCTTTTTGTATCGGTTGTGCAGACTGCTGCTGTTTCCTACAGCCCGGCAATCATTGCGAACTATGCTTATGATCTTGCCAAAGAATTCAGCTCTTACTATCAGGTAGTTTCTATTCTTGGTGAAGAAGACGCGAATACTAAACTATTCAGGGTACAGCTTTCTAAAAAAACAGGTGAAATTATAAAAGCCGCTTTCGGCCTGCTGGGTATAGATATGCCTGAGCGTATGTAATTTTTAAAGCAGATCCCGTGAGCCAGAACAAGTCTTATTTTTTTCAGTCCTATGCCCTTGTAGTTATTGCAGTTGTGGCACTTATTGGATTTAAGCAGATTTTACCCAATAAAATCTTTACCGAAACTCCCGGCAACACAAAAAATGTTGTGGTAGACAGCCTTGCGCTAGAGGCTGCTGCTGAAGAAAATGGCTCGCTTACCGAAGAAGATACGCTGAGTGATACTACCCAAATTAGCTTTGAGGCTGTAAACGGTATTAAATTTCCAACCGAAAATTTTGATGATTATAAAGGGTACCAGCACCTGGTACTTTTTTACGAAAAATTGCTTCAGCTTGAAACCAAACAGCAGGGTAATGTCAGGATAGCCTACTTTGGCGATTCCATGACTGATGGTGATATGATCGTAAAGGAATTCAGGGCCAGTCTGCAATCGCGTTTTGGCGGTGAGGGTGTAGGCTTCGTGAACATTACTTCGGAGTCAGCTCCGTCAAGGAGTACGATCTCACATCAGTTTTCATCGAATTGGAAAACACTTTCTTATCTTAATGTAAAAAATCCCCTAAAGCCTTTTGGTGTAAATGGACACGTATTCTTTGTGAAAAAGGATACGGTTGAGCCGGTATGGGTAAAATATAAAGCAAGCAATATAAGCCATCTTTCATCGCTAAATAATCCAACCCTTTTCTACGGAAGATCGGGCAACAAAGAGGCTAGTGTAGATTTTATAGTAGGTAAAGATACCATCAACAAAAAGCTGAATCCGTCAAAAAGAGTCAATACGCTTAGTATAGGCAAAGGAGATCTCAAAGCATTTAAAGCAAACTTTAAACAGGCTGATTCAATACCATTCTACGGCTTTAACTTTGATAACGGGCAGGGTGTTCATGTGGATAACTTCTCTAACAGGGGTAATTCCGGACTGCCTATTGCGACCTTCAATACCGAAGTGATGAAGGGCTTCAACGAAAAACTTGGCTACGACCTTATTGTGTTGCAATACGGTACTAACGTGTTGAATTACGGATCACTGAACTATACGTGGTACGAAAGAAAGATGGCAAGAGTAGTAGCGCATCTTCGCGAATGTTTTCCGGGTGTGGCAATTCTTATTGTCTCGACAGCCGATAAATCTACCAAGTATGATCTTGAGATGAAGACTGACTCTGCCGTTGTACCGCTTACCCGTGCACAGCGCAAATATGCTGTAAGCTCAGAAGCTGCTTATGTAAATCTGTATACGCTTATGGGTGGTGACGGATCAATGGTAAAATGGGTGGAGGAAATTCCTGCACGGGCCAACAAAGATTATACGCATTTTAATTTCAGGGGAGCGAAGCAAATTTCAGACCTGATCTATAAGCAGATAAACAACGGATACGAACAGTATAAAAGGCTGAGAGGTATGGCTCCGACTCCGGTAGCGGCTTCCGAACCTGTTGTGACAACTGAGCAACCTAAAAAGCCTGAAGTGAAAAAGCAGGATTCAATAACCAAAAAAACGGATACAACTGATGCAGAATAAGCTGTTTGCCTTTTTATTCCTGCTGTTGTGTCTTAACGCTGCAGCCCAGACCGATACTACCGATGTGGAGATCGACTCTGTGTTTGTAGACATGATCGATATCGATACGACCGAAATTGTAACCGGCGATAATATAATTACTAATACTTCTGCTTTAAAGGTTGTTTTCCAAAAGCTGTACCAGCTTGAACTGGAGAAAAAGGGGAAGGTAAATATTGTGCATATTGGTGATTCCCATATCCAGGCCGACCTGATGACGGGATATATCCGTAAGCAACTGCAGGGACGTTTTGGCAATGCAGGTTGTGGATTTACATTTCCGCACAGCCTGGCGAGGACTAACGGAGGGCATTATGTACGGTTCAACTCTAACGCGGGCTGGCAGAGCCGAAGGAATATTTATTCTCCCGAAGACGGAATGAATGTTGGCCTGAGTGGCATAGCCCTTAAGACACGCGAAAATTTTGTGATAGAGCTTAATGTGCGCGACAGCTCTTATGAGTTCAATACGCTAAGAGTTATAACCCCAAAAAATAAACAGACGTTTGATCTGGCAACGAGTTCCAAGACGATTGTGTTGGAATCTACAGTTCCTAAAAAGATAACTCACAAAATTAAGAACGGTGAGGTTTTAGGAAGCATCGCTAACAAATATGACATCTCAATAGCGCAGTTAAAAAAAGTTAATGGGCTTAAGAGTGATAACATCAGGGCAGGCAGGACATTGAAAATACCTACCAGCCAAATGCAGAAAAAAGAAATAAAACGATCGGAATTTATTCCGTTAGATCTTTCAACAGATCCTTCGTCTAACTATTACCATAGCGATACACCATTGTCAAAAATATATTTATTGCCTTCAAAAGGCTATAAGGAGTATACAT
>NZ_JBTKVX010000031.1:0-33104 GCF_054457175.1 Flavobacterium hauense | reverse complement strand
TACACAGCAAGCCCCTTTGCAAGCCGAAAGATTGCAAACAAACTCCTTTTCCAGTATGTCTTCAGACACTATTGTTTTTCCCAGTTGAAACATGCCGCAAAGGTAAGCAAAAGTTAGCAAAACATGCAGTAGCCAAAATCCTCATAAATAGCTTGTAACTGTTAAAAAATAAGAATAATTTTGCAGATTAATCAAATTTCAAACATATGGGTTTCGACTGGAGACAAATATTTACAGTAAGCATGGTGCTTTTTGCCGTAATCGATATTGTGGGAAGCATACCTATTATTGTGGGTTTGCGCAATAAGCTCGGACATATACAGTCTGAAAAGGCATCTATAGTAGCAATGGTAATTATGATAGTGTTCCTTTTTGTAGGAGAAGAAATACTGAAGCTAATCGGGATAGATGCCAGTTCATTTGCCGTTGCCGGTTCGTTTGTACTTTTCTTTCTTGCACTGGAAATGATCCTTGGAATTGTACTATATAAAGAAGACAACCCAAGCACGGCTTCTATAGTTCCAATTGCTTTTCCTCTTATCGCAGGAGCAGGTACAATGACAACGTTGCTGTCACTAAGAGCTGAATACGAAAAAATAAACATCATTATAGCTATAGTGATCAATGTTATTGTAGTATACTTTGTCCTTAAGTCTTCATCCCGCATAGAACGGGCTTTAGGCGCTAATGGCCTTGGTGTCATACGCAAAGTATTTGGCGTTATACTACTCGCAATAGCTGTTAAATTATTTGCTGCTAATGTTAAACAGTTGTTTGCTTAGTATTATAATGCTTAATTTCACGCGCTTAAAAACCAAAGAATTCACCTTACTCAAAAGAAACTCACACTACAATGAAAATCCTTATTTATACACTCATAGCGCTCGCACTTGCGCTTATTATTTTTAATATTACCCTACTCGATTTCGATAATATTTTTGAAGGCTCAAGCCTAGTAGCCCTTATAGGTATCATAGCGTCACTATGCGCAGTGTGTATACTACTGATCTTCAAAATCTCTAAAAATATCGAAGAAAAAACAAGACGATAATTATGTTTGATGTTTTAATTATAGGAGGAGGCGTTTCGGGCGTTTCCTGTGCACTTATTATAGGTTCAGCACTAAAAAGACCTTATGCCGAAGGCAAAAAAGCGGGCATATTCACCCATCAAAAAGCAACGTCACTTCAGGATGCCGTTTTCAATAACGCTTATGGCATACCGGCAGGCACATTAGGCTCAACCCTAATGGAAACCAGCCTGCAGCAACTGGCAACGCTTTACCCTGAAATGGAACAAATCGACAATGAAAAAGTCATGAGCATAGAAGGCGAAGCGGGTAATTTTACCGTAACAACCAATAAAGGCGCTTATAAAACAAAAGCCGTAGTCGTAGCCATTGGCTCAGCCAATACTTTTGCCATAGAAGGGCTTATGGATTATGTAATGCCTCACAAAAAAGCAATTCCTGAAAAAAACCGCATACAGCTTAAAAATGATGACCATCTTGTAACCGAAGGCATATATGCTGCCGGAACACTTGCAGGCCATCGTAGCCAGCTTGCTATTGCAGCAGGAAGTGGAGCCGCCATTGGTACCGACATTCTAAGCTTATGGAATGACGGCAAGCAAACACAATATCACGACAGCCTTAGGAAGTAAGCAGTTCAGTCGCAGTTTGCAGTAACTTCACTCATTATAGAAAAAGCCCGGATTCATAAGAATCCGGGCTTTGCTTTTAATACGCAAATAGCTGCCTACTGCGACTGAATACTGCTTACTTTACTAAAACAGCCTTCACCATGTTATCTTCTTTAAGTATCATTTCGTAGTAAGCCTTTTCGCTAAGCAGCTGTCGGGCAAATTCAGCAGCCAGATAATGCTTTACCCTTGCTTTATGCTTATCCAGATGAAAAACAAGTCCGTTTTTAGCAAGGTAACCGGTAAACGCATTAAAATATTTGTCAGTTGCGATAACTTTTTCAGTAATCAATGAACTTGGTAATCCTTTAAAACCATTTCTGTCTTTATCAAGCTGTTCAAACACAAAGTAGCTAACAATACCGCTCTGCATTATCATCGTTACGGCTTCATCCCCGTGCTTGCCTTCTTGGGGCACGAACACATCCGGTATTATACCACCGCCTCCGTATACAATACGGCCTTTTGCTGTTTTGAATTTTAAGGTATCGGCGATTTTTATACTGTCAGCAGAATATAATTCCCCGCTTTCATAACGCTTCTCAAAATCGTTAAAGTATTCGTCTCCTCCATGATCATAACTTCTTTGTATCGACCTGCCTGAAGGCGTATAGTAACGCGCTACTGTAAGTCGCACAGCACTGCCGTCACCCATTTTCATTTCACGCTGCACAAGGCCTTTCCCAAAAGAACGTCTTCCAACGATTACTCCCCTGTCATTATCCTGGATGGCACCTGCTAATATTTCGCTGGCTGATGCACTATTTTCGTTTACAAGAACAAAAAGTTTTCCCGACTCGAAATCTCCTTTTTTGGTAGCATACGTCTTGTCTTCGCGTTTCTTTTTGTTTTTTGTCTTTACTATGAGCTCACCATCTTTAAGGAACTCATCGGCGATCTCGACAGCTTTTTCAAGATAGCCACCGCCGTTATCACGAAGGTCTACTATCAGCTGCGTTGCCCCTTGTGCCTTAAGGTTTATTAATGATCGGTGAAATTCATCACCGGTAGTCTCAGCAAAGCGGTTAACCTTAATGTATCCGGTATTGTTACTGACCATAACGGCAGCATCAACACTTTTTATAGGCACTACATCGCGCGTTACATCTACTTTGAATTTTTTGTTTTCGCTTTTCCTGAAAACAGTAAGTGTAACTTTAGAACCCTCTTCTCCTTTCAGCTTGGTAAAAAGAGTGTCGTTAGGCAGCTTACGCCCAAAAAGCTTACTGTTATCTGCAAAAAGGATACGGTCTCCTGCTTTGATCCCAGCTCTTTCAGACGGACCACCAGCAATAGGCTTTATTACCGCTACTGAGTCGTTGTACATATAGAAATTTACCCCAATACCTACGAAGTTACCCTCCATACTCTGAGACACTTGTTCCATCTCGCTTTTGGAGATATAAACCGAGTGCGGGTCGAGTTTCTCGAGTATGCTGTTTACCGTGATATCGACTATAGAGTCGGTATCAACATCATCCACATACTCGCTTTCTATAAAATCGATCAGCTTGTTAAGCTTACTTTTGTTAGAACTGGATATCATGCCACGCTGGGCTGCCGGAAAATTAAGAAAGCTGCCCATAAGCAGCCCCATAGCCAGCGCCAGTGATAAAGCAATAGGTAAATATATTCTTTTAATTTTCATGTAATTCAGCTTCCAGATTAGGAATGTACACCACTTCGACACCTGCTTTTTCTAAAAAATCCACACCCGAATTGTCTTTATAACCTTCAAGGTATACAACTCTTTTTATTCCGGCCTGATGTATAAGCTTGCTGCAATCTTTACAGGGCGACATGGTAATATATAATGTTGCACCCTCGCATGACTGTGTAGAACTTGCTACCTTTAATATGGCATTCGCTTCGGCGTGCAGCACATACCATTTGGTCAATCCCTCATTGTCTTCACAGCAATTCTCAAACCCTGACGGAGTACCATTGTAACCGTCAGAAATTATCATTCTGTCTTTTACAATAATTGCGCCAACTTTCTTGCGCTTGCAGTACGAAAGCTGTCCCCATTCCTTCGCTATCCTTAGATAGGCCTTGTCGTATTTGTTTTGTTTTCTCTCTTTCATTCCGGGAAATAACCTTATGCCAAATTAAGCTATTAGGATTTTTATTACGTTAAAAAATTACCAAATTTCATTATGAATAATCATTGGCAGCACTACTCCTGCAACAAAAGCCGAAGTTACCAGCACCCAGTCGCGCCTGTTGAGCCTGAAAAATTCTGAAAGTATATAGGCAAGTATAAGTACACAAAGCACTATTATTACCTGTGCAGCCTCTATACCCAGTGCAAATTCAAGCAAAGGCAGCAGTTTATCATCGGTAGTCTTATCAAGTACCAGCTTAAAATAATTAGAAAAGCCAAGCCCGTGGATCACACCAAAGAAAAGCGTTGCTACCGAAACAAAATTAAGGCCGTTGCTGTTCTTTTGCGATTTTTTTCCTGATTTGACTATATTGAATAATGCTGTAACCATTATCGTTATGGGTATCAAAAACTCAACAACGGTACCGTTTACCCTGATCACACCATATACCGACAGCATCAGCGAAAGCGTATGCCCTATGGTAAATATTGTTACCAGGAGCAAAACATTTTTCCAATCCTTAAAACTATAGGGTACAGTAAGAACGATCAAAAACAATATGTGATCGTATGCATTGATATCCAGCACGTGACGCAAACCTGTCTCAAAGTATAGCCAAAAATCTGACATAATATGACTGATAATTATTTAAACCGTAAACTTACGGTATTTTTCATAAACTTTTCTTGCCCTTATCTGTTATAAAAGAACGCCCGAAAAGCTAAAATCTTTTAAAAAATTATTTCGTCATAAAATATAGAAGTATATTTGTCATAGAATTTTAACAGATAAAATATGTCCATTTCAGATTTATTCGATAGTGGTTTCAAGAACAGGAATAAAGGACATTTTTCAGCAATCGTAAGAGTTGCAATGGAGAATGGACACCTTAGTACAGAAGAGCGCCACTTTCTTGACAAGCTGGCCAAAGAGCTTGAAATTTCGGCTGATGAATACAGAGAAATCCTTGAAAACCCTTTAAGATACCCAATTAACCCTCCGTACCTTCATGTACACAGGCTGGAGCGTCTTTTTGATCTTTCAAGAATGGTTTATGCTGACCATATACTTGGCCCTAAACAAAAAGAAATCCTTACACGTTTTGCTCTTGCTTTGGGCTTTACACCGGGTAACGTACATTATATTGTAGACAAGGCATTATCGCTATTGGTTCTAAATGTAGATTTAGATACTTTCCTTTACGAAATGCAGCACATGAACAAATAAAAAAAGGGACTTAAGTGCTTAAATACTTAGGTTTTAAATTACAAAAAATCCACGCTTAGGCGTGGATTTTTTTATTATATATTTTACAGTGCATCCGGCTCAGCTATTCGTATTTCGCCATAAACTCTTCGGCTTTTGTTACCATATTTTCGCTTCCGCAGAAGAAAGGTACACGCTGGTGCAGTTCTGTTGGCTGGATCTCCATGATTCTTCCAAAACCGTCCGAAGCTTTTCCGCCTGCCTGTTCGGCAATAAAAGCCATTGGGTTACATTCATACAGCAACCTAAGCTTTCCTTTTGGTGCTTTTGAGCTTGTAGGGTAAATGTATATACCGCCCTTTATCATATTCCTGTGTATGTCGGAAACAAGACTCCCTATGTATCTTGAAGTATATGGCCTGTCGCCTTCTTCAAGCTGGCAGTATTTAATGTAATCTTTAACTCCCTGCGGAAAGTGTACATAATTACCTTCGTTTATTGAGTAAATATTTCCGTCTTTAGGGAACATCAGGTTAGGATGCGAAAGATAGAATGTTCCAATTGCAGGATTAAGCGTAAATCCGTTTACACCATTACCTGTAGTATATACCAACATTGTCGATGTTCCGTAAATAACATAACCTGCAGCAACCTGGTTAACCCCCGGCTGAAGAAAATCTTCTATCGTTACTGGTGTTCCAACAGGCGTTATCCTTCTGAAAACCGAAAAGATCGTACCTACCGAAACATTCACATCAATATTAGATGAACCATCCAAAGGATCCATTAATAACACATATTTGTTATTATGTGCACCGTCATTACCCTGAATTGTGATAAAGTCATCATTCTCTTCAGAGGCAATACCGCATACAATTTCGCGATTAATAAGCGTTTGCATGAAGATCTCATTGGCATATACATCAAGCTTCTGTTGGTCCTCTCCCTGTACATTCTGCTCCCCGAACTTACCGATGATATCAACCAATCCGGCCTTATTCACCTTGTAGTTCACCACTTTAGCCGCCAGCCTTATCGAGTTAATAAGTTTCGACAATTCCCCCGAAGTATACTTGAAATCCTCTTGTCTTTCAATAATAAACTCGCCTAATGTCCTGTTGCGTTCTTCCATTACTATAACGTTGTAGTTGTGTTGAGGGCACAAATATCGAAATTTTTGTGATATGAAAAGAAATTATTATTTCCATACCTTTTTGCTCGTATTTTTGCGCAAATTTAGCAAATGATTGTACGAAAAGGACATAGAGAAGATATGCCCGCGGTTTTAGAGCTTATAAAAGAGCTTGCGGTTTTTGAAAATGAACCCGATGCTGTAGTGGTTACCGTAGAAGAACTGGAGCGTGACGGCTTTGGTTCTACTCCATTATTCAGCACTTTTGTGGCAGAAGAAGATGGCGCGATCATAGGAATGGCCTTGTTTTATTACCGCTATTCTACCTGGAAAGGAAAAACCATACATTTGGAAGACCTGATAGTTACCCAAAATAAAAGAGGTACGGGTGCAGGCAGCGCATTGTACAAAGAGTTTATGAAGAACGCCAAAAAAGAAAGTGTGCGCCGTGTAGAATGGAATGTACTCGACTGGAATACCCACGCCATTGAATTCTATGAGCGTTCAGGAGCAGCTGTTCTTGAGAGCTGGCGTACAGTACAGATGCACGAAGAAGGAATAACAAAGTTTACATTAGATTTATAAATATTCTCAGGATGAAAGTATTCAAATTTGGAGGAGCATCGGTAAAAGATGCCGATGGTATTAAGAATGTGTATGATGTTTTAGAAAAAGTTGGCCACGAAGACGTGCTGCTGGTTATCTCTGCAATGGGAAAAACCACAAACGCCTTCGAGGTGGTTATAAAGAACTACTTTGATAAATCGCCCGAACTTCAGGCATCTGTACAGGAAGTAAAAAAATACCACTACCAGATATTAATGGACTTGTTCGAAGACGAGAACAATGCCGTTTTTGGTGCTGTGAATGCTATTTTTGCCGACCTTGAAAGTTTTCTTCAGCATAATAAGTCACCTAACTATAATTTTGTATACGACCAGGTGGTAAGTCTTGGAGAAGTACTTTCTACTACCGTAGTGAGCCACTACTTCAATTCACAGGGGTTGAAAAACCAGTGGATCGACGTTCGTGAACTTATCAAGACCGACAATACTTATCGCGATGCGATTGTAGACTGGGATCTGACGCAGAAAAACATCAAAGGGCTTAAGAAAAAGACCCTTAACATCACCCAGGGTTTCCTTGGGTCTGACGAGAACGGATTTACAACCACTCTTGGAAGAGAAGGTTCGGATTATACAGCGGCAATTTTTGCCTACTGCCTGAATGCAGAAAATGTAACAATATGGAAAGATGTACCGGGCGTTATGAATGCCGACCCGCGTTATTTTGAGAATGCGACACTGCTAAACCAGATATCGTATCGTGAGGCTATTGAGCTTGCGTTTTACGGTGCTACGGTTATTCACCCGAAAACACTACAGCCGCTACAGAAAAAAGAAATCCCTCTTTTTGTAAAATCATTCGTTAACCCACTATTGCCGGGAACACGCGTGAGCAAAGGCGCCGATCTTGAGCCGCAAACTTCATGCTTCATTATAAAAAAAGACCAGCTATTGATATCGCTGTCATCCCTTGATTTTTCATTCATTATGGAAGAGAACATCAGTGAGATCTTCATGCTGCTGCACAAATACAAAATTAAGGTAACCCTTATCCAGAATACGGCTATCAGTTTCTCTATATGTGTCGAAGATAAATTTGGTAATTTCCCTGAACTGAAAGCGATACTGTCTAAGAAATTCCAGGTAACCTATAATGAGAATGTATCGCTTTATACCATCCGCCACTTCGATGAAAAATCGGCAGATGCCGTTGCCAAAGGTAAAGATGTACTGGTAAAACAGATAAGCCGCGAAACGTTGCAGCTTGTTACTAAAGAGGCTTAATAGTTTACAGCTCCGGAGGAGCGTAATATTTATAGCTATCAACAATCTTATAAAATATAGAGCTCCGGAGGAGCGGCATAATATGTCGCTCCTCCGGAGTTTTTTTATTCTGCAACACCTTCTGCTATAAATATGCCGTCCCTCCGGGACTAAATATCATAAATATAAGCAACAGTTTCTTACCCTAATTCTTCCCTTTAAATACACTACTTTTGCCTTTTTGGAGTTTATAGTGTACTATGCTGAAAAACGGGCTCTTAGTGGTTTTTTTATGTTGTGTTTCCGCACTTTATGGGCAGGAGATCACTACGCCCTATAAAAACCGTAAGATACTTGCCTCTAAGGACACTATAAAAATAGACAGCGTAAGCATCAACAAGGTCTTTTTTAAACTTCAGGATACGAAAGGAGTCGACATTGACACCTCATTCTACAAGGTAGATTTCAAAAAAAGCACATTGGTTTTTCGTAATGGCTTTACCTCTCAGGATACGCTGACCATGCGCTACCTCTCCTACCCTGAATACCTCACCAAAAAATACAGCATTTATGACAATAACCGCGTTGTAAGCAACGACGCCGGCATTACCAACCTGTATAAAGTAACACGCAGCCCTCTCAGCACTTATAAACCTTTTGACGGACTTACCACTTCGGGAAGCATTACCCGTGGCATAACCGTGGGCAATAATCAAAATGCCGTTGTGAACTCTAACCTTGACCTTCAGATTACCGGAAAGATATCCGACAAGGTAAGCCTGCGTGCTTCGATACAGGACACTAATATTCCATTACAGGAAGGAGGTTACTCACAGAAGCTGGATGAGTTTGACCAGATATTCATTGAGATGTTTTCGGATAGGTGGGCCATCAGGGCAGGCGATCTGTTCCTTGAAAACCGGCAGTCCCGTTTCCTTAATTTCAATAAAAAGGTACAGGGGTTATCTACTTCCTTTAATTTTGGAGGAGAAGGTAATAAGACTTCTGTATTTGCTGCAGCAGCATTGGTGCGTGGCCAATATGCCAAAAGTACCTTTACCGGTCAGGAAGGCAACCAGGGTCCTTATAAACTTCGTGGTCCCAATGACGAGTTGTATGTACTTGTAATATCAGGTTCTGAACGTGTATTTGTAAATGGTATACTCTTAGAACGCGGCGAGAATAACGATTACATCATCGATTATAATGCGGGTGAAATCATTTTTACCTCGCTCTTCCCTATTACGTCAGAAATGCGTATCAACATTGAATACCAGTATTCCGAACGCAGCTATACCCGTTTCGTTACCTATGGCGGTGTTACCCACGAAGCCGAAGACTGGAGCATTGGCGGATTCGTATATTCTGAAAATGATGTAAAGAACCAGCAGCTGCAGCAAAACCTGTCTAACGAGCAGATAGCCATATTAAAAGAAGCCGGTGATGATCCCCTGAAAATGATCGCACCATCTGCCTTTGCAGATTCTTATTCTGCCAATAAGGTACTCTATAAAAAGATAATTGTAAACGGCGTGGAAGCCTACGAATATTCCAATATCCAGACCGATGAGCTTTACAATGTGCGCTTTAGCCTTGTAGGCAACAATCTGGGAAATTATATATTGGCGAATGCCGCAGCTGTAGGCCGTATATACCAGTATGTTGAGCCAATCAACGGAATTCCTCAGGGTAATTATGAACCGATAATCCGCCTTACCCCGCCATCTAAGATTCAGATTGCAACAGTTCTCGGAAAATACAACCCAAGCGAAAAAACAGTAGTCGATTTTGAAGCGGGTATCAGCAACAACGACCTCAACCTTTTCTCTCCCATAGACGATGATAACAACAATGGCATTGCCGGAAAACTGAATGCAAAGCAGCGCCTGTATACCGGTGACTGGGAGCTTGACGCTTTTGCCAATTACCAGTTCGTTCAAAAAGATTTCAGGACTATCGAGCGATTGTTCAACATTGAATTCAATCGTGACTGGAACCTCAACAACATTATTACAACCAATGCCAATCAAAGTTACCTGATAGCAGGAACCACCTTCAGGCTGCCTCAGAAGGGGCAGGTAAACTATCAGCTTGAAAAGCTGGATTTCTCGAATATTTTTAACGGGACCCGCCATGTGGTAGATGGGCGCCTTAGCTTCGATAAGCTATTGGTTCAGGACAGGGGAAGCATCTTAAATAGCGACAGCAATTACTCTACCTCAACATTTATACGTAATGAGGCACTGGCAAAATACCATTTTGGCAAAAACTGGATTGGCGGTAGCTCCCGCATAGAAGACAATCAGGAAAAACTGAAACCTTCTCAGCAATACACTCCACTGAGCCAACGCTTTAACGAATATGGCGCTTTTGTAGGCCGTGGTGACAGTACCAAAGTATATGTTGAGCTTGGCTACCTGCGTCGCGCTAATGACAGTCTTGTAAACGGATTGCTTAAAAAGGTAAATACTTCCAATTCCTACTATCTTAAATCAAGGCTGCTCCAAACCGAAAAAAGCGACCTTACCCTGTTTGTAAACTATCGTAACCTGAAGTTCGAAGACCCGGCCTTTAAAAACGAGCCATCGCTAAACTCAAGGTTATTGTACAACGACCGCTATTGGGATCAGTTGGTACAGGTAAATACAGCCTACGAGAACACTTCGGGAACCATTGCCCAACAGGAATTTACCTATCTGGAAGTAGAACCCGGACAGGGAACCTATACCTGGAACGATTATAACGGTAACGGTATTCAGGAATTGCAGGAGTTCGAGATAGCACCGTTTCCTGACAAGGCTACTTTCGTGAGGGTATTTTTGCCCAATCAGGTGTTTTTGCGAACGCATCAAAATAAATTTTCACAATCGGTTACACTTAATCCTAATCAATGGCAAAACGCTACAGGCTTTAAAAAGTTCCTGTCCTACTTTTACGATCAGGCATCATTTCTTATCGACCGAAAAATTGAGCGCGACAACGACAACTTTGACCTGAATCCTTTTTCGTCAAGCCAAAAGAACCTTTTGGGTCTTAGTTCAGGTATTAGAAACAGCCTGTTCTACAATCGTGGCAAACAGGATCATTCGGTTACCTACACCTATCTGAAAAACCGTGCGAAAACATTACTTACTGCAGGTTCTCAGGAAAACAGCAATAGCAGCCACCAGCTGCAATATGCTCATTTGGTACAAAAAACATGGCTTTTCGGATTCTTAGGACAAACAATTTTCTCAACATCAGCTTCTGAAAATTATGGCAGTAAGAATTTCAGGATAGAAGGTTACGGACTGGCTCCAAAGGTATCCTACATTTTCTCGCGTAATGCCAGTTGGGATGTATTCTATGAATACCGTGATAAGGAAAACCGCATTGGTGAATTGGAAACACTTGCCCAGCAGCGCTTAGGAACATCTTTCAGTTATGCGTCTGAAAAGCAGTTCACAGCAAACGGTGAATTCTCTTTTTACAACAATGACTTTACAGGCAACGAACTGTCTCCGGCAGCCTACCAAATGCTTGAAGGGCTTCAGGCAGGACAAAACCTTACCTGGCGTTTGTTATTACAAAAGAACCTGACCCAGTTCCTTGACATTAACGTGACTTATCAGGGGCGAAAAAGCGAGACAAGCAAAGCCATACATACGGGCAGTGTTCAGTTAAGAGCCTACTTTTAACATCCTCCCATAATAAATAAAAAAGCCCCCCGCTATTGCAGGGAGCCCTTTCCAATAAACCAATCAGATTTATTACTTAACTACTTTTACTGTAGCTATTCCTTTGGTTGTAGCCACCTTCAGGATATAACTTCCGTTTTGCAGTTTAGATGTATTTACTTCTACTTTATCAGTATTTGTTTTTTGAGAGATCACTACCTGACCAAGCATATTTATAACCGAAACTTCGGTAATTGTATCATCATAAGATACTGTCAGCACATCGATAACAGGGTTAGGATATACAGTCAGGTTTTTAAGGCTGAATGCTGGTGTGCCTAATACCTCATCAACGATTATAGCTAACGGCTCACTCTCGCAACCTTCATTTGTCTGGGTTACATAATATGTTTCTCCATCTACAAGAGGTTCATTCATATCTACTGCTTCAAGTTGACCTTCTCCCATAACGTACCACTGGATCTGAGCCCCGATAAGTACAGAAATTTGCAGATCGCTTACCGTATCACCTGCTTCGAACCCTTGTGTTGGGTTACCACCCGGTGCGTTTGGTGCAGGAAGAAGCGTTACTATCACTTCTTTAACACCACTTGTACATCCGTTAACAGTTTGTTTTACATAGTACACTCCTGCCTCAAGTACAGTCTCTTCTTCCAGGGCCGGACCATTCTGCGGTTTATGCCATGTCAATACTGCTCCTGCAACGCCTTCGGCTTCAAGGTCTTCAACTTTAAGACCTGTACATAGCGACTGGTTATGTTCTGCTACCGGAATTGGTAACTCATCAATATTGATAACTACCCTTCTCCTGCTGCTCACGCATGCACCTACTGTTTGTGTAACATAATAATCAGCTTCATCTGAAAGTATGGTAGAAGTTGGTATCGAACTGCCCCCTGTTTCATTTTCATACCATGTAAATATAGCATTTGGCAAACCTGTTACGGTAAGTGAAGTAATTGTAGAACCTGCACAAACAGTCGCTGTTTCGCTTGGTACATTAGGTGAAGCCAGCGTCGTGAAGCTCACAACAACCTGCTTTCTTTCACTGGTACAGTTTCCTACCGTTTGCGATACATAATAGTTGCCCGCAACCAGTAATGTAGTTCCCGGAAGTACATCGCCCCCTGTTGAAACGTTATACCATTTTATAGTAGCGCCGGCCTGACCCGTAGCAACAAGGTTTGACACGTGGCTCTCTGAACAGAACGATTGTGCCTCACTTGCTGTTGGCATAGGTACCGGAACAAATTGTGGTGTTATCATAAGCCTTGCGCTCGTACAATCATTTACACTTTGCGATACATAATAATGCGTCCCGCTAACTAATGCTGTAGTGGTTGGCAAAAGGGTTCCGCCTGTTGGCTCATTATACCATGCAAATGTAGCTCCTGTCTGGCCTGTAACTACAAGCTGCGCAATGGTAGACGCCGAACAATAATCAGGTGTGGCATCTGCTGTTTGCGGCAGTGGCACAGTAGTAATTGTTACAGCAGTGCTTCTTCTTGGCCCTTCGCAATCACCCACAGTTTGAGATACAAAATAATTAGTGCTTGTAAGTACCGTTGTAGCTGCTAAAGCAGTACCTCCTGTAGCTGCAGTATACCATTTAAAGATAGCTCCTGCCTGGCCTGTGGCAACAAGGTTAGCGACTGTAGCACCCGCACAAAGTGTCTGTGCAGAAGATAAAGGTTCAGTTGGCGCAATACAGTTGTAAGCATTATTAAGGCTATAGCCACGATTATTACCATGAGTAATAAGCGAATTTGTAGCAGTACTCCCTTTTGCCCATGCAAAATCAACATTTACATCAGTATAAACAAATGTAAAATCGTCGCTGCTTCCTGTATTAAAAGCTCTTGTTGCAATAACTGTCCTTGTAGTCCCAGAAACTGAATTTGTACTTGACCAGTCATTTGTGGCATCTGCACTTGGGGCAGCCCCCAATCCGTTTTGGTTACCATCAACTAAAGTTGTCCCATTCCAGTATACAACATCGGTACCCTCCTGCATTCCTCCACTGTTAGTGAAAGACCCTATCTGAAGGGCAAACCATCGGTCTGATGGTCCTGTAAAAGTTAACGTGGCTGTAGAAGTCGCGTTATTCAGTTCGAGTTTGGCGGTCATCCCTGTCGAAAGGTTGACGACAGCCGTAGCTTTACTCTGGGCATGCATACCTGCAGCACCCATAAGTAAAGTTGTAAAGAGTAATAATTTTTTCATTGCTTTGTTTTATTTATGTTGAGTTCTATGTTCTATTTGAGCATATCTATAATCTCCTGGTTCTTGTTGAAAACAGCAAAATCCATAGCCGATTTACCATCATTGTTAGCCAGCTTTGTATTCGCTTTGTATTTCAGCAGCAGCTGTATCAGTTCTTTGTTCTCAAACTGAGACGCATAAAGCAAAGGCGTCATCCCTGTGGCGTCGGCAAGATCAGGATTAGCTTTATTCTCAAGCAGTACCTTTACCAGTGCCGTGTTGCCCTTAACAGCGGCAGCAGCCAGTGCTGAGCCGCTGGGGCTATTGTAGTTTATGTCTTTCACATTTTTGGCAAGGTATTCTGCTACCGGAGTGTTGCCTCTATAGCAGGCCAGTATCAGCGGAGAAAACTGGCTCTGGTTTATCGCATTTATAGTGTCTTTTTTCTGTTGAACCAATGCTTTCATCTCGTCAACAGTACCTGAACGGGCGACATCAAAAACGTCTTTAGGCTTTGTCTGTGCACTGCATAAAGCAGACACAGAGAACAACAGCATGTACATTATTTTTTTCATAATCAGTTTTATTTAGACAATGTCAGGTTGTAGGAGATTTCTACTTTATCAGCTACTTTGCTGCTCACCAATTTAGGAATCTCAATATTAAACTCTTCAGGTTTTACAGAGAAGGCACCAACTATCACGATCTTGTCTCCCGATTTACTGATCTTTGCTGCATCGGTAACTTTCTTTGTTTTACCGTGAAGGGTAAGGTCTCCGGTAATGGTAAAGACTTTACCATCGGCAGATAGTTTCGCCACATCAAAACCTTCCACTTTTCCTGTAAAGGTCGCTTTAGGATATTTATCCGATTCTACATAGTTCTCATTAAAGTGCTCTTCCATAAGGGCTACCTTAAAACGAAAACCTTTCATCAGGGCAAGCACCGCCAGGTCGCCTTTTGAAGCGTCAAGAACTGCCGATGACGACTTATTTTCGGCAGCTATTTCTTCAAATGAAGGTACCGAAGCCTCAAACTTAAGGATACCATTCCTTGTATTGTATTTTTGCCCATATATCACTGCCGAAAGTAGCAGGCAGCCTATACATATCATTATTTCTAAATATCTGTTTGTCATAGCATTTTATTATTTAGTTTTCCAGTAAACCATCTTCATTCCACTGCAGTATCACGTCAATTTTTGATTGTGGCATCCTGCCTCCCTGAGGCATTACTCCGGGCTCACTATTCTGTTTCTGTATCCTGCCAAGCAGGTCTGCATTCTCAACAGCATCTTTAACCTGGCTATATGTCATCAATAGCCTGAAGGCTGCAACATTGCCATCGCTATGACAGCTCACGCAGTTCGCATCAATAATGGATTTTACATTAGCATCATAGGTAACATCGCCATCAATGATTATTTCTTCACCTATCTCGTCATACGTATGCGATTCACAACTGTATAATGCCATTGCCAAAACAGCTACGCTTAAATATCTTTTCGCTCTCATATTAAAATACCCTGTATAAATTAAACCCAAAGAAGAAATCACCTTTACCCCAGTCTCCCGCTCCGTTCGTTACATAACCGCTTTCGGTCATTGATTGGGAATTTGTAAACAGAAGCTGGAACACATGCCCTCCGGTCTCAATATCCAACCCAACTGACAACGGATTATTATAGAAATCAGGCTTGTCAAAATTGTACATGTATTCCATGTTCAGCGACAGCCTTTTGGTAAGTTTCATTCTTCCGCCGGCACCAAGCGAAAACTGGTTATCGTTTTCGAGCTCCGGATTGTACAGGTTTTTATGTATGTATGACGGGACCACCTCCAGCGATAGTTTCTCAGATACTTTTCTTGACACCAACACCTGAGTTATATAAGTAAGCCTGTCGGCAAATTCAAGCTTCGGATAATCTTCATCTTCTAATGCCGAGTTGATGTCGATAGTATTATAACCTACGATATCTACCGGAAAATCGGCACTTTGCCTTGCCATCCTGTATTTTACTCCTGTTTCATATACTTTTGAAAGCGTATGGCGTGAAGCACTCACCGATAGCCAGTCAGTAACTCCATAAATCCCCCCCAGCTTGGTCGTGGCCTGGTCAAGCCCGAAAAACTCCGAAATACCATCTTTTACACTCCCAAAACGGTGTGATACTACAAAATAAAATTCCTTTTTGGCTGCCATTTTTGTGGTTTGCAATGTTACTATCTGCAAGGCCTTAAAAGGTGCCGTGGCATAAGTGTCTCCTACCTGGGTAGAATCGAGTTCAGACAGCAGGTTGTCCTGGCCAAAAGCTGTTGCCAATCCAAAAAAGCATGCTGCCGCTACAAAAAATTGTTTCATGTGTCAGTTATTGTTTAATCGTACACTGATCGAGCTTCACTTCGCCAAAAAGCTCATCAAACCCAATACATCTTCCTTTTACGGTTATGTTCTTATCTACAGCTGCATTGGCAGGTTTTACATCAAACCCGCATACAACCTTATCATCCAGTATTATCAGCGAATCCCTTATCTCGGTCACTTTTCCATTTATCTCTATCGCTTTATTCAGGTATTGGGAATCTGCTTTTTGCGCATTGGCAACATACTCACCTGCAAGTCCGTGAGCCTGCATTGCAAAAGCAGCATCTTCGCCACTTACATTCCTTGCCGATTTATATAAAAAACCATAATAGCCATAAAGCAGCCCCGAAATCACGAGCAGTACAGCAATAATTCCTATTCTGATATTTTTCTTTTTCATTTTTTAAGAGAATTCAACACCTTAAACACAACTATGTTAATACTAAATAATTCATTTCATTTTAACAAAAAAACAAAACAATCACAACCAGACACTTATTAATAAGCCGAAATTAGTTATAAATTCCGCCTTCATTTTGACAACTTAGAATTCGCCACCCCTGACCGAGAATTAGAACATTATGACCGAGGATATTTTTTTGAGATGCCCTGAAAACAAAAATCCCCCTCTCCGAAAACGGAGAAGAGGATTTTTTCCTAAACTAAACCTACTAAACTAACTTTCTTATTTTTTGCCCATATCTATCAAAGGCTGTATATCGTCCCAACTGTAATAGTGAAAAGTCATTCCGTTACTCATGGCTACAAACATTCCGTTGCCAAATTTTCCACCAAGATTTAGGCTTGTAACATCGGCACCATCACATTCAACCGTAGATACCGGTATCTCTGCCAATAGCTTATGCTCGTCAGGGTTACCGTTTGAACCCTCCCTTGTATATACCATAAAAGTATTTGCCTGCTGGTTAGACACAAGTATATACCCTGTTGTAGCCGTCTTTTTATAAATCGCAATACCTTCGTTATCAGCTTTAAAATCTTTCATCCCAAAAAAGGCAAGCTGTGTATCATCCTTCGCTGCCGGATCTGCAATATACTTGCGGATACCTGCCTGCTCATCGCAGTAGTATATGTAGCCAAGCTCATTATCTACCGCTATCGCCTCAATTTCTTTTTTACCGCTGAACTGTCCAAACTTTCGCACCACTGTTCCTGTTACATGACCGCTGTTTCCAGACAGCTCATATTGCCACAAATAGGTCCCTGCCGGGCCTGTTTTTCTGCCAACAATTGCAAAAATGGCTTTGTCAGAAGGGCGCGTATACAGGGCTACCCCCATAGGATCGCGCTGTGCCTCTCCCGTAAAAACTTCAATTCCTCCGTTATCTATTGGCTCAAGGTCAGGCAGGCTGAAGATCCTGATCTTATTCGTTAGCCTCTCAGTAGTCACCGCGATATCGGTTTTCTTTCCGTTGATCAGTAAGCCATAAGCAATATCAACGTTGTTAGGCCTTAAAAGCGTAACCGATTTTTTTACGATCTTTCCGTTAAGGTCATACAGGTACAATCCGCCTTCGGTATCCTTATCAGTACCAACTACCAGACTTTTTGTTGCATCGGCAGGATGTATCCATATTGCAGGATCATCGGTATCGTGTAGTGTCTGCTCTGTAACTACTACGGGCTTTATGGCATCCTCTCTTACTGCCGCCAGCTTGCTGCTGCACGAGAAGTAAAATGCAACGCATATTAAAAGTGCTATTATCTTTTTCATTCTAAAATCTTTTGTCAATAAATTACAGGTCAAATTTAAGTCCTATGTTAAACCTTGCCTGATAGTACTCCAACTGCATTACCCTTGATGAAATCCCTTGGTAATAGCGCAGTGGCTGATTGGTAAGGTTCTTGGCCTCTGCAAACATGCGAAGGTTCTTAGTGATCTTAAGCGATGCGTTTATATCAAGGAAAAGCTGTTTATCATAATAGGTATCGTTGAACTCATCAGACCCTAACTCATCAAGATAGTCTGATGTAAAGTTAACCGATGCCCTTCCCGAAAAACGGCCATGCTCCCATGATAATGAACCGTTGAACATGTGTGGTGCCGTACCCGGAAGGCTAACGTCTTTTCTCTCATTACCATCCTCATCTGCGATACCTTTAGCTTTAGATTCGGTATACGTATAGTTAGCATAGATACCAAAATACTTCATAAAGCCCGGAAGGAAATCCAACTGGCGCTGAAAAGCTACCTCAAAACCATATACGTCTACGTTATCACCATTTCTTTGCTGCACAAGCGTCCACTCTTCTCCAGCCGGAACCGGGTTTGCCTGGCCAGGGAAATCATTGGTAAAGTCAGCAGTAGAATACTGGTTGTTGCTATAAGTATAGATAAAATCTTTCAGGTTTTTGTAAAACACGCCACCCGATACAAGCCCTACCGATTTAAAGTAGTTCTCTGCCATTAAGTCAAAGTTATACGAATAGGTTGCGTCTAGGTTAGGATTACCCGCGATAATCTCAGAGTCAGATGCAATATTGTTTATGTATGGTGCAAGCGCATAATAATCAGGCCTTGCAAGTGCTGTTGTGAAAGCAGTCCTTAGTACAAAATCTTCGGTCGCATCATATTTAAATGATAAGCTTGGAAGTATGTTAGTGTATGAATTGGTGTTTTCGATTTTACCTTCAAGTTCTTCTTCGTCAAGGACCCTGTTACCGGTATAGTCAATATGTGTATTCTCAACACGCGCACCTACTATCATCGAAAGCTTGTCGTTGAAATCCTGATCCCAACGCACATATCCCGCATAAATATTCTCTTTAGCCTTGTAGTTTACCGCAAGATATTCTGAAGGGTCAGCTTCTTTATCATAAAGAGACGCATTATTAAGATCAAGGCCACCAAGATAAGTAGCCGTAGAAAATGCACCCGGCACATATTTCTCTCCCGGGTTGAACCCTTTACCACTGTAGTAAACCGTTGGAACATCGGCAAGCGTCAGGTCGCCGGCAGTAGGCTCATAAGAGTAGAACATATTGTTACGCTGCTTGTCTTTTATCCTTGCACGAAGACCAGTTCTTAACCTACCCTTTTGCCCATCAATTACAGAAAGCGGGAAACGGAAGTTTAGCTTAGCACCCAGCTCGCTCTCGTCGGTATCATCGGTACTTTGCGTAAGTTCAGAAAGCCCGAACGATGAAAGATCTTCGCCAACAGTAGTTACAAGAGGCTTTTTAGGATCAATCAGGTTTTGCGACATGTCAAGTTCTTCCTGCTCAAACTCTATGTAACGTTCGTTAGGTTTATACTCACTTGCCGTAGCATAGTTAACTGACCAGTCCATATCTAGCTTAGAGCTTAAAAGGTGCTCTCCGCGAAGGGAATAATTCTGTACTTTTTGCTCTTCAAGCCTTCTGCTTTTGCCACGGTCGCTATCTATACCACCCTTAACTTCACGCTTTACATTTCCTGTAAATCCTGTTATGGTTTCGCCATTGTAAATAGGCTCCATATCATCATAGGTAAGAGCATACCTGTTTTCACGGTCGTCTCTCCAGTTGTATATTGCATTTGCATAAATCGTATTATTCTCGTTGAATTTGAAGTCTGCTGCAACCGAAACACTTCGGCGAATACGTTGTACATTATAGTAACGGATGGCCTGTTGCTCTACATAAGTATTACCCGCATCATCCTGCACCCATGTTGCCTCGATGTTATCCGATCCGTACTCGTTGTTGTTGTATGAACCACTGGCTACTACACCAAGCTTGTTGTTTAAGAAACGGTTACCATATACAAATGCTGCTGTATATATAGGCTCCTGCCTGATAGGCCCATACCCGCCTGCCAGTGTAGCTGATATCCTTTCGCCGTTTGGCGTAGCACGGGTAATAAGATTTACCGAACCACCTATCGCATCGGCATCCATGTCGGGTGTAAGGGTTTTGTTCACCTGAATGGTAGAAATCATATCTGATGGAATTAGGTCCATCTGCACATTACGGTTATCACCTTCTGCCGATGGTATCCTGTCACCATTTAATGTAACTGAGTTTAACGACGGTGCAAGACCACGAATAATGATATTACGTGCCTCACCCTGATCGTTTTGCATAGTAATACCCGGAACACGTTTAAGTGCGTCTCCAATATTAGAATCGGGAAAACGGCCTACCTGGTCAGACGATATTACATTGGTAATATTACTGTTGTTCTTTTGTTGATTAAGCGCCCTCGCCTGCCCCCTAAGAGCGTCGCCTACAACAACGACCTCATTAAGTGTTGAAGAGCCGCTGATAAGCACAAAATTAATAACTGCATGTTTACCCTCCTCAACAGTTACCTGCTGGGTCTGGGTCTGGTAACCTAAATAAAGCACTTCTACCTGATAGGTTCCTGAAGGAATATTCAGAAATTCGAAATCCCCCGTCTGATTTGATACAGTGTAACGGTTGCCTTCGCTAAGTTTAACCGTTGCACCGGGAAGCGAGAAGTTCCCGTCATGATCTGTGATTTTTCCTGAGATAACACCATTTTTCTGGGCATATCCCGAGAGTCCTGTCATTACAAAAAGTAAGAGTAAAAGTAGTTTTTTCATCTATATTGGTCTGCTTTATGTGTTAATTGCCGCGAAACTACATCACGCATGTAAAGCAGGTGTTAGGGCGGGATTACCCTTAGTTAATACAAATGATAAGATTGTGTTAAGAAAGCAATTTTAAGCTGAGAGCTGCGGGTTACCACTACCTGAATTCGGCTGAAAATCAGTACCGTCAGAATAATCCAGGGTTACAAGCTGGAAATTGTTATCGGAATCAATCAAAGCCTCCTGATTCCCTATCGTAAGGATGTCTCCCGCTTTTTGAAGTATAAAATCATGATCTTTTAAATCCTTCTTTTCCATCATCATGTAAAAAATAAAATAACTGGAAAATTCTTTATCCCGGGCGTAATCCCTTAATTCTTCCGAAACTCCGGTATCAGTCCGGGCAGATACAAGTTTAGCATTCCCTGTTTTGACAGCGAGTGAAGCTTGTTCCCAAAAATGTTCAGGACTATTGCCGTCTATAAATTTTAGTCCGCAGCTGCCTGGCAGCTCGAGGACTACAAAATAAACCTCCATAACATTCTATTTTACTTAAAATTAATTATTTACGAATCAACTACTTTAATATTTAAAAGATGATTAACACATTTAATCGACGAACGACACCTTTTTTTCGCTTTACAGTAATTATCATAATTTGTTTGTTTTTAATGCCGCATTGTATTATTTTTAATTCGAAAGCATTAGCCTGAGAATTTATCAATATGTCGCAAGCACTTAAGTCCGAATTTCAAGAGTTATTAAAAGAAAACGTACACATCTTTAACTGGTTAGTTGAAGATTCACTGCATGGGCTTTGGTTTTGCAACCCTGAAGTGGCCGGCGAAATATGGATCAATAATCCGTTCTGGAAACTGCTTGGGTATGCCGTTAACGAGCAAAACGCCCCTCTTAACAGTTACGGCAAGGGGTTCAGCAGTGTGATCAGCGACATTATGCAAGTCACTGAGCTTACCGACAAAGAAGAATTTGATATTACAGTTACACTGAATGATATCAATAATGAGCCGATCTCGCTGCGCTGTGCCGGAAGAGCTTTCACCAATACTAAGGGACAGCCCCGAATGATAGTGCGATTTACGCACGAAGAGCGACTGGAAAAAGCAAAACTCCACAATCAGATAACGGAACTAAAATTTTTAAACGAAATTTATGATGCTACCAACCAGGTGTCAAAAGTTGGTGGATGGAAATATGACGCTGTAAACAATAAGTCTATATGGACCAGCGTAATTTATGATATACTCGAACTGGATTATGATTATGACCCAAGCTCTCCTGACAGGAAAAGATTTACTTTTTATAAAGAAGGCTGGAGCAGGGAAACCATAGAAAATGCTTTTAAAGAAGCTATTGAAGATGGCAGGTCATTTGATGTTGAAGTAAAGCTCATTTCTGACAAAGGGAATGAAAAATGGGTGAGGGCTTTTGGCACACCAATAATGGAGAACGGAAAATGTGTAAGACTGAATGGGGCACTTCAGGACATCAGCGACAAAAAACTCCAGGAATTCAAATACAAACTGACCAAGGAACGCTTTGAGACTATTTATCATAATTCATCTATAGGCATTGTTCTTATAGAAGCCTCTACAGGAAATCTATTAATGGCAAACCCTGCTGTCCTGGAGATATTTGGCTTTACAGATGAAGACAGGAGAAACATGAGTACGATGACCTATCGTGACATGCTTTTCCCTGAAGATATCGAAAAGGCCGATGAAAACAGGGAGCTATTAGTTTCCGGCCTGATTCCGAATTACACCATGGAAACCCGTTTTTATACAAAAACTGGTGCCCTTATCTGGTGCAGGGTAAATACGACTATGGTTCGTGGGCAAAATATGTCTGAAGACCTCATCATAACCCAGATAGAAGACATAACCGTAAGCAAACGCCTGGAAGAGATTGCAGAGGAAAATGCTACCAGGTTTATAAGTGCTTTTGAGTATTCGCCTAATGGCATGGCGCTCGTTGGCCTTGAAGGTCAGTGGATGATGGTTAATGAAGCTCTTTCACAAATGTTGGGCTATACGCAGGATGAACTGCTTCAGATCACTTTCCAGGATGTGACGCATGAAGAAGACCTTGAAACCGACATGAACCTTCTCAAAATGACGATTGGAGGTAAAATAAACACCTATAGTATAGAAAAAAGGTATATTCATAAAAACGGACACATCGTTTATGGCCTGCTTAATGTTTCATTGATCAGGGATACCGAGCGTAATCCGCTTTATTTCATTTCCCAGATAAACAACATTACAAAACGGGTACTTACCCAAAACGAATTGCAGGAAAGCCTTAATGAGCTTGAAAGTTTCCTGAAAGCAACTACCCGTGTTGCCATAATACAAACAGATCTTGACGGGATCATTACAAAATACAATAAGGGAGCCGAAAATCTTCTGGGTTATAAGGCCGAAGAACTCGTTGGGAAACACAATGTAGGGATTTTTCATATTGAGGAAGAAGTTCAAAACAAAGCCATTCTGCTTCAGGCCAAATACGGAAGGCCATTTAGCGGTTTTGATATATTTACGAACAGGCCAAAGCAGGGTAAATATGAAGCCAGCGAATGGACGTTTGTACGAAAAGACGAAAGCAGGTTTACTGCGCATCTTGTTATTACCGCAATGCGAAACCTTGAGGGTGAAATCACCGGCTTTTTAGGGATTGCAACGGATATCTCCAGCCTTAAGCAAATGGAAATTTCCTTAATGGAAGAGAGGGATCGTGCAGAAGCCGCAAGTAAATCAAAATCGGAATTTTTGGCTAACATGAGCCACGAGATCAGGACACCGCTTAATGGTGTTATCGGATTTTCTGACCTGCTTATGAAAACCGAACTCAGTGACAGCCAGCGAAAATATATGCAGATGGTAAATACATCGGCACATTCGTTACTAGACATCATAAATGATATTCTTGATTTCTCTAAAATAGAAGCCGGAAAACTGGAATTGAGCGAGGAAAGAACAGACATCATCAATATTTGCAGCCAGTCCATTGATATAGTGAAACATCAGGCGCATGCCAAATCCCTTGAGATACTGCTGGATATTGCTCCCGGCCTGAACAGGTATGTATATGCCGACCCTGTGAGGCTTAGACAGATACTTGTAAACCTTTTGGGTAACGCTGTGAAATTCACTACCGAAGGAGAGATCGAACTAAAAGTTCGCTCTACCCCTAATAACAATAGTGATGAAATGCAGTTTACTTTTGCCATACGCGATACAGGAATAGGAATTGCCCCTCAAAACATCGAAAAGATATTCAATGCCTTCGATCAGGAAGATGCATCTACTACCCGAAAATATGGCGGTACCGGACTGGGCATAACCATAAGCAACAAGTTACTTGCCCTTATGGGCAGCAGCCTGGAAGTTGTGAGTGAAGTAGGCAAAGGAAGCACCTTCTATTTCAGAATCCCTTTCAGGATAGAAAAAAACAGTGCTCCCGTAATAAAAACAAAACTTAAGGTCAAAAATGTATTATTAGTTGACGACAACGCTAATAATTTACTGATATTAAAAGAGATGCTGGCTGGTGCAAAAATAAATACAACACTGGCATCTAACGGAATTGAAGCGTTGGAAATACTGGAGAACAATAACAATTTTGACCTCGCAATTGTAGATTACAACATGCCATACCTTAGCGGAATCGATCTTGTTAAGCAAATAAGGGAGACCTTAAACTATGGATCCGACAAGTTACCGGTTATGCTGCTGCACAGCTCTATTGATGATGAAAAACTGATCCAGGCCTGTATTGATCTTGACATTCGCTTTAATGTTACTAAACCTATCGTTACCGACGAGCTCTTTAAGCTGTTGGACAATATTCATACAACCGATGACAGGGTAGCATTTACAGATGACAACGACGTTACGAATGGCTTTGATGCCATATACAATGTACTAATTGCCGAAGACAACCCAGTTAACCAGATGCTCGCAAAGACCATTATACAGAAGATTGTTCCTAATGCGGCGATCATCCTTGCAGAGAATGGACTTGAAGCTGTAAAAGCTTATGAAACGCATGAAGTCGACATGATCTTTATGGATATACAAATGCCCGAAATGAGCGGCTTTGAAGCTACTGAGAAGATACGTTCCATAGAATCAGACAATTCTCATACGCCAATTGTTGCCCTTACTGCGAGAGCACTGTTAGGAGAAAAAGAAGAATGCCTAAAACTGGGCATGGACGATTATATTACCAAACCTATTGACTATGATGCGCTTCGAAACATCATCAAAGAGTATTTAGTTAAACCCTATAACAACAGGAAAGCCTGACGAATGAACACCTATTGCAATGAGTAACAAAATAATATTATTGGTTGAGGCCAATCCTACTGAGAAAGAAAATTTCCTTAAACTTTCAGCCAGGGAAAACCTGCAGGCTGAGGCTTTGGGAAGCAGCTATGAAGCTATTCAATGGCTCAAAAAAAACGATCATGCCATGGCTATAGTAATTTCAGAAGATGCTGCACCGCTTAATGCCTATCAGGCTTTTAATTATATAAGACAGGAATTAAAAAATAGCCTGCCCGTAGTAATAAGCACAACTACAGACAGCAAAGCGAAAGACGATGGCTACCTGTACATAGACAAACCTTTTACCAATACCGGCATAAGAGCTTTAAAGTTGTCTTTAGTACCAAATACATCATCTGCTGCGGGATTAAAAGTGTATTCACTGGAATACCTTGAAACCATATCCGGCGGTAATCACGATTTTATGATAGACTGCCTTAAAACCTTCATTACATCGGTAAGTGATAAAATGACTGAACTGGAACAGGCTGTAGCCAAAAACGATAACAAAGAGATCGGAGCAATTGCGCATAACATAAAGCCCTCGTTTGAAATGCTTGAAAATGAAAAGGCAAAAGACATTTGCAATAAGCTAACGTATGAAGCCGACACCTCTGATGTTCCCACTCTTGCCGGCCAGCTGAACCACGAGTTTAAAACCATGGAAGCAGCCCTGAAAAATGATTTTGACGAACTCCGATAAATTAAAAGTCCCGCAAAAATGCGGGACTTTTAATTTTATACCATTTGTATATTTTCTAAGTTAAACCGGAAAGGCTGCGCATTTGGGCCTGATCCGCCGCCGGTCATTACAATATCTGCAGAAGCGATACCAAACAGGCTCAATTCGGTATCGATATTAGACATGACAGCAGAATTCATGATCTCTCCCTGATCTATTTGCGATACAACACCTATCCATAAGGTTGGCTTAAACTCAAAAACGGCTTTTTGCTGTGGTGCTATACTAGTTTTTATAGCCAAAAGCTTACCCGCTTTATAAATATTAGCGTTTATTGCTCCTTTTTGCAAGCCATTCAAAACCTGTATCTCCTTACTGCTTGTAGCGGGACCTGCACTAACAAGTTTGTCTCCCGAGCTAGTCAGCGCCATTTGGAACAGCTGCCCTTCCTGAGCCTGAAGTTGTGGAGTATAATTGCCCCAGCTATCAGAAGCACCTACCTGTGTACTCAGTGGGTAGGTAAAAGGATGGTTATCTCCCTGCCCGCAATATTTAATTACCTGCCATGCTACTGCCAGTTCATCAAAATTGGTAGCAGCATTTTTTTGAAAGATCACTATCGAGCTGTTATTAGCATCGTTAGAATTATTAATAAAATTTAAATGAATGTCCATAACGTAAAGAATTAATTGGTTGAGAAGCCAAAGTTAATTACGCATACTATATGAAAATCAGGTAAAAACACGTGATTTTAAGTCCAGTAATTCTATTATACCTTTAAACATCCCCTGAATCCTCTTGCAGCATAATAGGATTCGGCACCATTGTGATAAAGGAAAACCGTATCATAGCGCCTGTCACAAAAAACCGCACCACCCAGTTTGCGTATCGCTTCAGGAGTCTGTATCCAGCTTGAGGTTTTCAGATCAAATTTAGCTAATTCCTGCAGCTGCCTGTATTGTTCTTCGGTTAGAATTGCCACACCCATTTCTTGCGCCATGTCCTGAGCAGTATTTTGTGGTTTATGCTCTTTGCGGGATTCCCATGCTGCCCGGTCATAACAAATGCTCCTTCGCCCTTTAGGGCTTTCGGGTGCACAATCATAAAAAAGGTATTCACCTGTTTTCTTATCCTGCCCAACGACATCGGGTTCACCTCCGGTTTCCTCCATTTGGTCAAGAGACCATAATTTTTCAGGACTCGCTTCCAGCTTCATTTCAACATCAGTCCATTTGATACCTTTATGACGATCCGTATTCTTCTCAAAACGGGTTTTCAAAACTTTTAGAAGTTCTTTCTGTCCCTCTGCAGAAAGCGCTTTGTCATTATTTGTTTTCATATGATTGGTTGTTTAAGAACTTAACTCTGTGATTTTTCTATTAGCCGGCCTGAAGTACCATGATACCGCCGTAAGCACTAAAAGCAACAGTGGGCCGAATAGCTCTGCCGCGGGATCTCCAACCGCAATATGCGAAAAAGCCGCACCCGTCATGGCAAAGAAAAATCCTGCATAGGCCCATTCTTTGACCAGAGTAAATTTAGGGATTAATACAGCGATGACCCCTAGAATTTTCCAAATCCCAAGCAGTGTCAATAAATATGCAGGATAGCCCAAACGCTCCATGCTTTTAGTTTCTTCCTCAACCTGCATCAGCTGTACAATAGCTGTTGCAGTCATGCCCAATGCCAGCCATACCGTGGCAATCCAGTAAATGATCTTGTTACGTTTTGACATATTGCTTTTATTTTAGATTGTTTACAATTTCTTCCAGCCTGTCATGGGCCATGTTAATACCCCAGGCAAACGGCAGCTTAAGGTTCTCATCCCTTAATGCTCCCGATCTATATACCACGTGCATGTTGAGCCTGCTGGTAGTATCCGTAAGCCTTTCAAATTCCAGAAATTCCATCTGAACGCCAAAATTGGCAGTTTCCATTTCGAAGGTGCGCACTATCCTTTGGTTCGGCACAAAATCATGGAATACTCCATTTGCCTTAAACACCACATCTCCGTTTGGGTTCCTGGTTTCAAACTGGTACCCGCCAAACTTCTGAGCATCATATCGTAATGTTTTGGTACCCATCCACTGCTCTATGATTTCAGGCTTTTCATAGGCCATGAACAGCAGTTCTACAGGCAATTCAAAATTCCTGGTTATTATGAGGTCATGTTTACCTTCTTCTGCATTTACTTTTGTTTTACGTTCCATATTATTCCGGGTTTGTTGGTTTGTAGTTTTTCATTACCGCCTCCAGCTTGTTAAACCTGTCATCCCACTTGTTTCGGAACGGCTCAATAAAATCAGCTATCTCTTTCATCTTTTGCGGATTTAAATGATAAAGCATTTCCCTGCCGTTTTGCTCCTGCCTCAGCAATTCGCATTCGGTAAGTATCTGCAGGTGTTTAGACACCGTAGGCCTTGCAGTATCAAAATTTGCTGCAATTGCTCCTGCAGTCATAGATTGTGCAGAGACCATTATCAGTATGGCCCTTCTTGTCGGATCGGCGATTGCCTGAAAAACATCACGTCTTAAATTCATTGCGTAGTCATTTGACGACAAATATATACGAAGTCATTTAGCTACGCAAATTATTTCTGATTTTTTTATTGCTAAGCACTGTATATCAAACAAAAAAGCCGCAAACACTAAGTTTACGGCTTTCATATATTTTATGCAAGAATTACTTCCATCGGGTATCTTTCCATGCTTTCTGACCTTCTCTAGTTAGAAAAGTCCAGGCAACAATGCGGGTAGATTTATTACCTGTCCCCATATTGATGGTTTTAATATCAACGGCTTCAACTTTTTCGAGTGTTTTATAGATCCCTTTCAGATTAGACTGCTTCGACACCAGTGTGGTGAACCAAAAGCAATTTTTAGCAAACCTTCGGCTTTCATAAACCATATCATTGATAAACTTTGCCTCACCACCTTCGTATACCAATTCATTATAAATTCCTGCGAAATTAAGTTCGGTAGTCTTTTCCTTAGCCCCCGACAGGTTATTTATTTTGCGCTGGGTACCGCTTTGTGCTTCTTCCCGAGAAGAATGAAACGGAGGATTGCATATAACAACATCTACTTTCTCATCTGCAGCAAGTATACCTTCTAAAAAATGCCTTGCATCACTTTGCACCCTGCAATCAATACGGCCTGCAAGCTGAGGATTCGCATCAACAATACTTTGCGCCGACCCGATTGATTTCTTATTTACATCGGCAGCTATAAAATTCCAGTCATATTCTGCCACGCCAAGTACCGGATAGATGCAGCTGGCACCAACGCCAATATCAAGAGCCATAATTTTATCTCCGGCAGGAAGCCTCCCAAAATTGCTTTCTTTTACCAGGTCAGCCATATAATGAATATAATCTGCCCTACCGGGAATAGGCGGACATAAGTTCTTATCCGGAAATTCCCAGTGTTGAATTCCATAATAGTGTTTCAGCAAAGCCCTGTTCAAAAGCTTTACAGCTACAGGATTGGAAAAGTCAACAGATTCATCACCAAATTTGTTAGGCTTAACATGATTGGCCAATTCAGGGACAGCTACGATCAACGCCTGTAAATCGTATCGTTCCCTGTTCTTATTACGGGCATGCAGCGTTGTTTTTTCCTGATTACTTTTTTCTGATGACATTCTATTATTTTTTAGCAAATTTAAGACAATTAAAGAAGAATGCAGGATAAAAACATGTTTAAAGAATGTAAGAAAATTAGCTATAATTATTTATAATTTAACTTAAATTATCCAAGATATTATTATATTCGCAATCGAAAAAAATCAGAAAAAAATTACTAATGTTTTTCTGGCTGATTTTAAAACCAAAACCAATCAAATCAATGAAAAAATTAATTACCATGTTATTAGTAAGCGTTGGCTTGCAAATGACAGCACAAGAATGTTGGAAAAGTGTTTCCACAGGTGAGAACCATTCGCTTGCAATTGGCCAAAACGGTACGTTATGGGCATGGGGAGATAATTCTGTAGGTCAATTGGGAGACGGGACAACCCAAACCCACTTTGAACCTTTTCAAATTGGCACAGCTACAAACTGGGAGATCGTATCTGCCGGAACGGAATATTCAATTGCACAAAAAACAGACGGTACTATCTGGGGATGGGGAGATAATTATTATGGACAAATAGGTAATGGAACTACCAATTATCTAATTGTACCTACCCAAATAGGCTCTGCTACTAACTGGAAAACTATTGTTGCAGGAGACTCTCACACTGTTGCCATTAAAAACAATGGAACGCTTTGGGCATGGGGTGACAACTCTGACGGACAATTAGGCAATGGTAACACCACAGAAAGTCTTTCGCCAATTCAGATTGGTACTGCAACAGACTGGAAAAGCGTTGTTGTAGGATACAGCTTTACTGTTGCAATAAAGAACAACGGCACGATCTGGGCATGGGGAGATAATTTTTATGGCCAGTTAGGTGATGGAACAACCACATCTAAAAGCACACCAACTCAAATAGGAACATTGACCACATGGCAGGAAATTGAAGCTGGAGGATCTCATGTTATTGCCAGAAAATCTGATGGCACCATCTGGAGCTGGGGTCATAATAGCGACGGGCAGCTTGGAAAAGGAAATACCACAAACAGCAATACACCAACACAAATAGGCACAGCCACAAACTGGAAAACTATCGCTGCAGGTCATTCGCACACACTTGCCGTAAAAACCGATGGAAGCCTTTGGGCATGGGGAGACAACTATGACGGACAGGTAGGCGATGGCACATCTAATGATAAAACCACACCAACTCACATTGGAACAGCAACCGACTGGGAAGCCATTTCCGGTGGAGGTGATTTTACAATTGCCAAAAAAACAGACGGTTCATTTTGGAGTTGGGGTAATTACAGCAGTGGCAGTTTAGGGCTTAACAATACTTCTATAGCCGATGTATTAGTGCCAATGGAAATGGATTGTCCTGCAAGCTTATTCGTACCCGAAATGTGCTGGGATGATGTTGTAAGCGGACGTGAATTTTGCGTGGCAAAGAAATCGGATGGTACACTTTGGGCCTGGGGTATAAACAACTATGGGCAACTTGGTCAAGGAACAAATTCTGACAGCTATCAGCCAAAACAAATTGGAGGAGCCAACAATTGGAAATCAGTTGCAGCCGGTATATACCACGCTGTTGCGATTAAGACCAATGGCACCCTGTGGACATGGGGGTACAATAGTTACGGGCAATTAGGTGACGGTACAAATGTAACATACAGAAATACGCCTCAACAGATAGGAACAGGAACAGACTGGGTTAAAGTTATTGCAGGCGAAGAATTCACACTGGCAATCAAATCAAACGGAACACTTTGGGCATGGGGAAGAAACACTTATAACCAGTTAGGAACAGGAACCTATTTAAATGAAAATGTTCCTGTACAGGTTGGAACTGCTACCAACTGGCAAAGTATAGCTGCAGGCTATTCTCATTCACTGGCCGTAAAAACAAACGGAACACTTTGGGCATGGGGAAGAAATCAGGTTGGGCAATTAGGTGATGGCACATTTACCAACAGGGATGAGCCGGCACAAATTGGTTCTGCAACAAACTGGCAATCAGTTGCCGCGAGTCAGCTGCACTCGGTAGCGAAAAAAACAAATGGGACACTTTGGTCATGGGGTGATGGCTTCAATGGAAAATTAGGCCACAATTCTTTTGAAGACATGATTGTACCAACACAAATCGGAAATGCCACAAACTGGCAGATGGCTTCAGCTTCAGAATCGCACACAATGGCTGTAAAAACAGATGGCACACTTTGGGGTTGGGGATACAATCAATACCTTCAGCTTGGTAATAACTCAACTACAACATTACAGGCGCCAACACAAATCGGAACCTCGACTGGCTGGAAAAGTGTTGCAACTGACTTCCGTAACAGTTTTGCCGTTAAAACCGAAAAATCGTTATGGTCATGGGGTACTAACAGCAATGGACAGCTTGGTATCGGTACAACCGATTATGAATCAACAATACAGAATATAGGCTGCTTTACTACAGTTCTTGGAACAGAAGATTTCGAAACAATAAACAATGCAATAGCAGTTTACCCTAACCCGGTTAGAGAAACGCTTAACATCATCCTGGATAAAGAGATTACATCAGTTTCAATTTATAATCTATTAGGACAGGAAGTCATTACAAAAAAAATAAATGCCAATGAAGGCAGTTTAGATCTTTCAACGTTAAGTTCAGGAACCTACATCGTGAAAATACAGGCAGGAAACCAGGTAAAAAGCGCGAAGATTATAAAAGAGTAATAAATCCCATCCGGATTCAGAAAGATCCGGATGGATATCCCTACTCTCAATTATATAAAAACATTTAAAGCATAACTTATGAAAAAAATAATATTTTCCCTGCTTGCAATAGCGGGCCTCCATACTACCATTAATGCACAAGGATTTACAAGTCCCGCACAGCAATGGAATATTCCAGCTGTTCTGGACGGTGATGAACATCACTTTGCGGACATTTACCACGTAGTTGTCGACATGAACGGCGATGGAAAACCGGATCTTGTTCATACTGAAAACCCGGCAACTAATAATGAGTATGACCCTTTTTTAAACGGGCAGCAAAAATACTGGAAAGTGTATCTTAATAATGGCACAGGATTCAGCGCAACAGCAATACAATGGAATATTCCGGCCGTACTGGATGGCGATGAACATCACTTTACAGATGATTACCATACTGTTGCCGACATGAATGGCGATGGAAAACCGGATTTGATTCATACCGAAAACCAGGCAACTAATAATGATTATGATCCGTTTTTAAACGGGCAGCAAAAATACTGGAAAGTATATCTTAATAATGGCACTGGATTCAGCGCAACAGCAACACAATGGAATATTCCGGCTGTACTCGATGATTATGAGCATCGTTTTGCGTATGAATACCACGTAGTTGTCGATATGAACGGCGATGGAAAACCGGATTTAGTTCATACCAAAAACCCGGCAACTAATAATGATTATGATCCGTTTTTAAACGGGCAGCAAAAATACTGGAAAGTATATCTTAACAATGGTTCAGGATTCAGCGCAACAGCTACACAATGGAATATCCCGATTGTACTGGATGAGTATGAGCATCGCTTTGCGTATGATTACCACGTTGTTGTCGACATGAACGGCGATGGGAAACCGGATTTAATTCATACGGAAAATCCGGCGACTAATAATGATTATGATCCGTTTTTAAACGGGCAGCAAAAATACTGGAAAGTATATCTTAACAATGGTTCAGGATT
>NZ_JBTKVX010000030.1:0-33709 GCF_054457175.1 Flavobacterium hauense | reverse complement strand
CAGTACATAGAAAGCGTTTGGAGCAAAACCCACCTGGTTGTTTTGTATTAATGTACCTGTACCACCGGTAATACCCCCTACATCATATCCCTGGAATCCGGGAACATCGCTTGTAGTAAGTTTAGTTATCTCTGATTTCTGGAAGGTAATGTTACCACCAACTCTCCACGTAATATCATCTGTCTTAACAGGATATACATCAAGACTTAGCTCAAGACCTTCGTTTTCCATATCGCCAATGTTGTAGAATGCCCTGTTAGAGAAGTTAACACCCTGAGGGTTTTGTGCTTCTACGATAAGGTCATTTGTTTTACGTTTGTAGTAATCTACGCTACCGGTAATACGGTCTTTAAGGAAACCGAAATCTATACCAAAGTTCAATGTCTCTGTTTCTTCCCATACAAGGTTTTTGTTGTAAGAAAGAGGCCTGTAAGTGATTTCAAAAACCGGGTTTCCATTGACATCATAACCTGTCTGGTACTGAGCAGTGTTTGTAGATCCTGAGTATAATGGTACCGAAGGATATCTGGGGCCAATTTCCTGCTGGCCGGTAATACCCCAGCTAGCTCGAAGCTTAATATCACTAACAACATTGCTGTTAGCCAGGAATTCTTCCTGACTGATTCTCCATGCTGCTGCTGCTGCAGGGAAATAGCCCCAACGGTTTTCTTCTGTAAAACGAGAAGAACCGTCTGCCCTGAATGATCCGTTAAGGATATATTTGTCGTCAATAGTAAACGTTGCACGGCCAAAATAAGACTGAAGGTTCACGCGCTCACGGTATGGGTTGCCAAAGTTTGTTACGTCATTGGCGTAGTCGTAAGTATAGTTGCTTCCTTCATACCTGAAATCCTGGTAGCTGTAACCACCTGTTACGTCGATGTTAGTTTTGATAGCCTCTAAATACTTACTGTAGTTAGCATACAGGTCCATTACTTTATTCTTTTTGGTTTCCCTGTTCTCGTAATTATCTCCTGCGTCTCCTGCAAAAACGTAATTAATATCGGTACTGCCATACTCGCGGCCTTCAATAAAATCATAACCAAAGTTAGCTACAAGCTTAAGGTCTTCAAACCCGTGGATTTTATAATCAAACTGGGCATTACCTATACTTCTGTAAGTATTACCAAAGTTATGTTTCTGGTTAAGGAAAGCTATAGGGTTCCTGCTTGCGTTTACTTCCGGAACGCCATTAGTTGCCCACTGGAAATAGTTGCCCCATGCATTATCCTGACGGATAGGTTGTGTGGGGTCGAAAGCTATAGCAGCACCAATAGCACTTTTCTCGCTATTGTTGTTGTCCATTATAGCCGTTTTATTGTTTACTTCAACTTTTAAGTGCCTGTCGAAGAAATTACCAACTAAACCTGCAGATAACGATGTTCTCTGGAAGTTGTCTTTTTCAAGGATACCACCAATGTTAGTATACCCCATTGAGGCTCTGTATACGATGTTATCTGTACCACCGGAAAGGGCTACATTATGGTCAGTACCAAAAGAATTTCTGTAAATCTCATCCTGCCAGTTAGTGTTTGCAGTTCCAAGAAGGGCTACCTGGGCAGCCGATCCGTGTTCATTAACAAAGGCACGGTATTGGTTGGCGTTCATTACATTTACGGTCTTAACCACTTCGTTTATCTGGAAATTGGCGTTGTAGCTTATTTTCATTTCGCCGCTTTGTCCTTTTTTAGTAGTAATTATTACCACACCGTTTGATGCACGTGAACCATAGATAGCCAATGCTGCCGCATCTTTTAATACAGTCATGCTGGCAATGTCATTCTGGTTAACATTGGCAAGAGGGTTTCTTCCACCTTTAATGCTACCTCCGCTGGTATCTACCGGTACACCATCTATAATGTATAATGGGTCGTTGTTGGCAGTTAATGATGCACCGCTCCTGATTCTCACAAGAGAACCGCTGCCCGGCTCACCTCCGGCAGTAATTACCTGAACACCGGCAACACGCCCCTGTATAAGCTGTTCCGCTCCTACTACGGGTCCTTTGTTAAATTGTTCGGCGGTAATGCTTGTAAGGGCGCCTGTTGCGTCCTTTTTCGTTGTAGTACCGTAACCGATAACTACAACCTCCTGAAGCTGCGTTGCATCCTCCTGCATCGAGATATTCAGGCTGGCCTGGCCGCTGTATTCTACCACCTGATTTGTGTAGCCGATAAAGCTTACCACAATGCGGTCACCTGACTTAACATTGGTTAAGGTAAAGTTACCGTCCATATCGGTGGAAGTGCCATTAGAAGTTCCTTCTACTATAACGTTTGCGCCGGGTATGGGCTGTCCCGATGCAGCGTCGCTAACGATACCCTTTAAAGTGCTCTGTGCGAGAGCGGTAAAGGGCAACAAAAGCAGTAAAAGCAATAACTTTGTGTAGATTGTTTTCATACAAGTTGTTTAGGGTTAATTTTGGGTTTTGTACTTGCTTATAATTCACTTTCAATGTTAAAATTATGTAAATTCTTCTATGAAAAAAACGTTTTCGTATTCTCGGGTGGCCGAAAACGTTTGCGTGTTGAAAACTTTCTATATTTTGCAGAATTCCAGTAGGATAATTGTTACTAATAAAATTATCACCTATCTTTATTTCCAATACCATACTTTAACATGATTTTATGAAAAGAAAAGTAACCTTAAAACAGATTGCAAAAGAACTTGATGTTTCTATCTCTACAGTGTCTAAAGCATTGAGGAACAGTATAGAGATAAGCGAGGATACCCGACAGAAAGTGCAGGCTTTTGCAAAACTGTATAACTATAAGCCAAACAATATTGCCCTTAGCCTTAAAAACAAGAAAACCAAAACCATCGGGATTATAATTCCGGAGATAGTTCACCACTTTTTTGCGACTGTTATCAGTGGTATAGAACAGGTTGCGAACGAGAACGGATACAATGTAATCGTCTGCCTTTCAGACGAATCTTTCGATAAAGAAGTAATCAATATGGAGATGCTTGCCAATGGCAGTACCGATGGCTTTATCATGTCGCTTTCTAAAGAAACACAACTCAAAAAAGACTTTCACCATATCCAGGAGGTTATCAATCAGGGAATGCCCGTTGTTATGTTTGACAGGATAACCAATGATGTGCTTTGCGATAAGGTAATTATAGACGATCAGTTGGCGGCTTATGATGCTGTTGAGTTTCTTGTGAAACAAGGATTTAAAAATATAGGTCTTGTTACCACTGTAGACTATGTAAGCGTAGGCAAGCTGCGTACCGAAGGTTATGTAAATGCCCTTAACGATCACGACCTGCCTATCAATGAAAACATAATGGTAAAGATCGAAGACATAGAGAATTGTGCTGCCAAAATTGAAAAAATGCTGCTGAACAATAAGCCTGATGCCATCTTTGCGGTTAATGAGCTATTTGCAGTTACTACAATAAAACTGGCTAATAAAATGGGGCTAAAAGTGCCGGATGATATTTCAGTCATCGGATTTACCGATGGTATCATTTCGCAATTCTCTACACCAAGCATCACCACGGTGAGCCAGAATGGTATAAAAATGGGAGGCCGCGCCGCCAAAATGCTTATCGAACGCCTTGAAATGGAGGAGGAAGAGGATGGAAACGAGCAATACCGCACCGAATTGATTGATACGCACCTGGTTGAGAGAGAATCTACGTCAACGTTGTAGTTGCTAATAAAGTCTTTGTTTTCAGATGTTTAAAAAATATATTCCGGCCATAAAGCCGGATTTTTTTTTGAGTCAAATGTTTTTCAGATTAAAAAACAATTATCTTTGTGTTGATTATCAAAGCTTATACTTCACTTTCAACCATAAGTTTTTGATAAGCACATATCGCGCTTATCGTAATTAATAACCATTAAAATACGATAATGGAAAAGCGTAAATTAGGTTTCTGGGAAATCTGGAACATGAGTTTCGGTTTCTTGGGAATTCAAATGGGTTTTGCATTGCAAAACGCCAATGTGAGCAGGATATTCCAGACATTGGGTGCCGAAATTGACGACATCCCTGTGCTATGGGTAGCTGCTCCCCTCACCGGACTGATCGTCCAGCCTATTATCGGATATTTTAGTGACCGTACCTGGACAAAGCTTGGCCGCAGGAAACCTTATTTTTTAATGGGTGCATTGCTGGCTTCAATAGCATTATTCATTATGCCGAATTCACCTTCGTTGTGGTTTGCGGCAGGGATGTTGTGGATGCTTGATGCCTCGATAAATATTACTATGGAGCCTTTCAGGGCTTTTGTGGGAGATATGCTTAATGACAGGCAGCGTACCAGAGGCTTTGCCATGCAGAGTTTTTTCATTGGGTTAGGTGCTTATGTCGCTTCGAAACTTCCAAACATCCTGACATACTACAACGTGAGCAATGTGGCTCCGGCGGGACAGATACCCGATTCGGTAAAGTATTCGTTTTACATAGGCGGCGCCGCATTTATCATTACGGTATTGGTTACCATTTTTACGACAAAGGAATATTCTCCTAAAGAGCTTGAAGCTTTTGAAAAGGCAGAAAGCGATGAATACCATACCGAAGAACGTCCTGCTTCCTGGTTTACCGCTAACGGAAACAGGCATCTTTTGATAGGTATCATTACGCTTCTTATTGGTGTGATCTTTACATGGATCATTATCGAAAATCAGCTTAAAAAAGATCTTTATGTACTTTCCATAGGCCTTATCGGTATGGGGGGTGTCGCGTTGATTGTTTCGGGATTATTCCAGAAAAAAGGAAATTACCGCAATGGTTTCGTTACTATCATGAACGATTTTCAGTTTATGCCTAATGTAATGAAACAGCTTGCCGTAGTGCAGTTCTTTACCTGGTTTGCGCTGTTCTCTATGTGGATTTACACCACGGGAGCCGTTACCGAGCACATTTTTAAAACAACAGATACCACATCGGTCGCTTACAATACAGGTGCTAATGTGGTTAACGAAATGTTTGCCAATTATAACCTTGTGGGAGCCCTTGCAGCTTTTCTTTTACCGCTTATCGCTAAACGTACCAGCCGTAAATTCACACACTTCCTGGCACTTGCAGCGGGAGGTATAGGACTTGCGTCAATCTACTTTTTAGGGAATTCGGGAACATTTAACGATGTTCTTTTCAGAATAGGTTCTCCGGAGAACTATTTCAATTTTACTTTTTACATGTACGACCTGAGTATGATGGGTGTGGGCATAGCCTGGGCCAGCATACTTTCTATTCCGTTTGCAATGCTTAGCGGTTCGCTGCCGGCATCAAAAATGGGCTACTACATGGGCGTATTCAATTTCTTTGTTGTGATACCGCAGTTGCTGGCTGCATCGATCTTAGGCTTTTTGGTGTCGTTCTTCTTTAATAACGAGCCTGTTTATGCACTTCTAATCGGAGGTGTGTCTATGGTTGTGGCAGGTATAATGGCATTGCTGGTTAACGACAGGGCAAACATCAACATCAATCAAAAATCATAATGAATCCAAAAGCATTTATATTCGACCTGGACGGGGTTATTGTCGATACTGCCAAGTACCATTATCTGGCATGGCAAAAGATAGCCAACCGTTTGGGTATAGATTTCACACATGAGCATAACGAACTGCTCAAAGGCGTAAGCCGCATACGTTCGCTGGATATTATCCTGGGATTAGGCAATGTAGAAGCCTCTCAGGAGGACAAAGACAAATGGCTGGTTGAAAAGAACGAAGATTACCTGAGCTACATCCTGCACATGAAGGAGGATGAAATTCTTCCGGATGTGGTAAAAGTGCTTCAGTATTTAAAAGATAAAGGGCAGAAGATAGCCCTTGGTTCTGCCAGTAAAAATGCAAGACCTATACTTGAAAAAGTAGGGGTGCTTCATTTTTTTGATGCTATTGTAGATGGTAACGATGTCACCAATGCAAAACCCGACCCAGAGGTTTTTCTAAGGGCGGCGCAACTGCTGGATATTCCGGCAAACGAATCGGTTGTATTTGAAGATGCTGTTGCAGGCATTCAGGCAGCCAATGCTGCCGGTATGGTGAGCATAGGCATAGGCGATGCCAAAACACTTAACGAAGCCCAATACAACTTCAACGATTTTACAGAAATAGATACTGATTTTTTACAAACATTAGTCAATAAATAAGATGAACCAGGATTATATAGTACCGGATAATTGGTCGGTAATAGAAGAGGGATTTGATGCAGAAAGGGTAAAATCTTCGGAGAGTTTATTCAGTATTGGTAACGGTGCCATGGGGCAGCGTGCCAATTTTGAAGAAAGCTATTCAGGTAATACCTTTCAGGGAAGCTATATAGCAGGTATTTATTACCCCGATAAAACTAAAGTGGGCTGGTGGAAAAACGGCTACCCCGAATATTTTGCAAAAGTGCTTAACGCACCCAACTGGATAGGCATAAATATTACCATTAACGATGAGGTGCTCGACCTGAACACCTGTTCGGTTAAGAATTTTAAGCGTGAGCTTAATATGAAGGAGGGTTGGTACAACCGCTCTTTTGAAGCTGTGCTGCAAAACGGAACTGAGGTTAAAGTCAATGTAACACGTTTTCTTTCGTTAGTATCTGATGAGCTTGGCGTAATCAATTACCAGGTTACCCCGCTTAACAGGGCGGCACAGATAACTTTTAGCCCATACATAGATGCGGGTGTGCATAACGAAGATGCCAACTGGGAAGAGAAATTTTGGGAGCCTCTTGATGGTGAATGCAACGGTAATGAAGCTTTTTTAACCGCAAGAACATTCAAGACGCATTTTAATGTGGCGACCTATATGCATAACAGCATAGTGCTTAATGGCAAGGATGCTGAAGTGCTTCCAACTGATGTTGAGAAAACAATAGATAAAATAACTTTCAGCTACACTATAGAGGCTAACCCGAACGATACAGCTTCGATAGTTAAGTTTGGCGGTTATACCGTTTCGCTAAACCACGCTAACGATAAGTTGGTTGATGCAGCTAAAAGCGTAATCGCTTCGGCAAAAGCCAAAGGTTATGATGCTCTTTTAGAAGAGCAGAAACAGGCTTGGGCTGCCATCTGGGAAATGGCAGATATTACCATTGAAGGCGATGTGAAGGCACAACAGGGAATCCGTTTCAATATTTTTCAGCTAAACCAGACGTATCTGGGTAAAGATCCAAGGCTGAACATTGGCCCTAAAGGATTTACCGGAGAGAAATATGGAGGAAGTACCTATTGGGATACCGAAGCCTACTGCATACCATTCTACATGGCGACCAAAGACCAACAGGTGGCGCGTAACCTGCTTACCTACCGCTACAATCAACTCGATAAAGCTATTGAGAATGCAGCTAAACTTGGTTTTACCAACGGTGCAGCTTTATACCCGATGGTGACCATGAATGGCGAAGAATGCCACAACGAGTGGGAAATCACTTTTGAGGAAATTCACCGTAATGGGGCTATTGCTTTTGCTATTTACAACTACTACCGTTTTACCGGAGATTACAGCTATATCCCTGAAAAAGGACTTGAAGTGCTGATAGGTATCGCGCGTTTCTGGCATCAGAGGGCTACATTCTCGGCAATGAAGAACCAGTATGTTATACTTGGTGTGACAGGGCCTAACGAATATGAGAACAACGTAAACAATAACTTCTATACCAACTATATCGCTAAATGGTGTATTGACTATACTGTTGAGCAGCTGGCAAAAGTTAAGGATGAATTTACTGCCGATCACGACCGCATTATGGCAAAGGCCAATTTAAATGCTGAAGAGATAAGAAAGTGGAAAAATGTAGCTGATAACATGTATTTTCCATACTCGGAAGAGTTTGGAGTATACCTGCAGCAGGACGGTTTCCTTGATAAGGAACTTGTAAAAGTAGCCGATCTTGACCGTAGCCAGCGCCCGATAAACCAGAAATGGTCTTGGGACAGGATACTGCGTTCGCCATATATAAAGCAGGCTGACGTACTTCAGGGCTTTTACTTCTTCGAAGATCATTTTACAAGAGAACAATTAGAACAGCATTTTGATTTCTATGAACCGTTAACGGTACATGAATCGTCACTGTCGCCATGTGTACATTCTATACAGGCTGCTGTTTTGGGCAGGATGGAGCAGGCATATACTTTTTACCTGAGGACATCGCGCCTTGACCTTGATGATTACAACAAAGAGGTAGAGGAAGGCTGTCACATTACCAGTATGGCCGGTACATGGATGAGCATCGTAGAAGGTTTTGGCGGAATGAGAGTTAAGGATGACACACTTCATTTTGAACCAAGGATACCGCAACAATGGGAAGGTTATTCATTCAAGATCAATTTCAGGAACCAGGTGTTAGAGATTTCGATTCACCCGGGCGAAACGAAGTTTACCCTGGAAGGTACGCAGCCACTAACCGTTTATGTAAACGGAAAAGCTGTAACTGTAGAGCCAAATAAACTGGTGACTGTATAAATTTTACAACCTGCAAGGTCTTTGAGACCTTGTAGGTTTTTTAATTGTCCTCACCCCAATCGCTCTCCAAAGGAAAGGGGGGTGGGCTGAGGAAAAAAACAACAAAAAATGAAAAAACTACTTAGTCTTTTATTGCTGTTCGTATCGGGTGTGAATTTTGCACAGATACAAAAAACTGAGCCGCCATTCTGGTGGGCTGGAATGCACAATCCTGAACTGCAGATCATGTTCTATGGTAAGGATATTGCTAAATATGCGCCATCGGTGTCCAATAATGTTGTGATTACCAATGTGGTTAAAACTGAAAACCCGAACTATGTGTTTGTAACCATAGACACTAAAAATATACCGGCACAGGAACTTACTTTCTCGTTTAAGGATAAGACCAAAACTGCCTTTAGCCAGAAATATTCGCTGAAACAGCGTAAGGCAGGATCGGCGGAAAGGGAGAGTTATGATTCGTCTGACATGATGTACCTTATCATGCCCGACCGTTTTGCAAACGGAAACCCAAACAATGATTCGGATAAATCAGTTACTGAAAAAGCCGACCGTAACAATCCTGGAGGACGTCATGGAGGTGATATTGAAGGAATCATTAAAAACCTTGATTATTTACAGGAACTTGGGGCTACTGCCTTATGGAGTACTCCGCTATGTGAGGATAACGATAAACAGCATTCCTATCATGGATATGGCCAAAGCGATGTGTATAAAATTGACCCTCGCTACGGTACTAATGAAGATTATGTGCGCCTTTCGGCTGAGCTGAAAAAGCGCGGCATGAAGCTGGTTCTGGATTATGTAACCAATCACTGGGGCGCTGAACACTGGATGTACAAAGACCTGCCTACCTATGAGTGGGTACACCAATTCCCGGGGTATTCGCAGTCAAACTATCGTATGACGACACAGTTTGACCCCAATGCGTCTAAAGTTGACACTAAACAATGTATGGATGGCTGGTTTGTGCCGTCAATGCCCGATCTAAACCAAAGTAATCCGTTGGTGCTGAATTACCTTACGCAAAATGCGATATGGTGGATTGAGTATGCCGATCTGGGCGGTTTCCGTGTAGATACATACTCGTATAACGACAAAGCCGGTATTGCGAAATGGACTAAAGCCATAACCGATGAATATCCTTATTTCAATATTGTGGGTGAGGTGTGGATGCACGATCAGGCACAGATGGCTTATTGGCAGAAGGACAGTAAGATCGCTGCGATACAAAGCTATAACTCTAACCTGCCAAGCGTGATGGATTTTACCCTTCATGATGCTTTAGGCAGTGCTTTCAATGAAGACAGGACAGATTGGGATAAGGGAATGCAAAAGGTATATGACAACTTTACCAATGACTTTTTATATCCGAACATCAACAACATACTCACGTTTGCCGAGAACCACGATACAGGCCGTTTTAATGAGATCTATAAAGGCGATTTCAATAAGTATAAAATGGCTATGACCATACTTGCTACGGTAAGGGGTATCCCGCAATTGTATTACGGAAGCGAGATAGGCATGGCCGGTGATAAAGGAAAAGGCGATGCTGATATCCGTAGGGACTTCCCGGGCGGATGGTCTGGTGACAGCAATAACGCCTTTACGAAAGCAGGTCGTACTGCCGAACAGCAGAAATTCTTTGAGGTTACATCAAAACTATTTACGTGGAGAAAAGGTGCAGCTGTTATCCATAACGGGAAAATGATGCACTACCTGCCGCATGATAATGTGTATGTGTACTTCAGGTACAATGATAAGGAATCTGTTATGGTGATCATCAATAATAGTAACGAAGCAAAAACTTTTGGTACGGCACGTTTTGGCGAAAGCCTGAAAAACTACACATCGGGTACAGATGTTGTAACCGGTAAATCGGTTAATGTAAAAGGCGATGTTACTATGGAGCCGAAATCGGCATTGGTACTGGAACTTAAATAAATAATGTTTAACCACAAAGGACACAAAGAAGGCACAATGTTCACAACGCTTTGTGGTCTTAGTGAAAAATCTTAGAGCACTTTGTGGTTTAAAAAATTAAAGAAAACAGATATGAAAAAAACGCTTCTTTTAGCTACGATACTTACGGCTTTCATCAGTTGTAAAGACGATAAAAAAGCTGCTGAATCAAAAGAGACCACCCACACGGAAACGCTGGCACCCGTAAGCGATGCCATGATGGAAAATGCCGTGATTTATGAGGCTAATATCCGTAACTACTCGCCTGAAGGTACTTTTAATGCGTTTACCAAAGATATTCCGCAATTAAAAGGTCTTGGTGTAAAAGTGATTTGGCTTATGCCGGTATATCCTGTGTCAATGAAAAACAGGAAGGCAACAGGAGATTTGTCGGTTGAGGATATCAAAGATCCAGAAGAGCGTAAAAAATACCTTGGCAGCTATTATGCAATATCTGATTACACAGCGATTAACCCTGACCTAGGGACTGAGGCCGATTTTCAGAAATTGATAAAAACGGCCCATGATAATGGTATTTATGTGATACTTGACTGGGTCGCCAATCACACAGGATGGGATCATAAATGGATTACGGAGCATCCGGAATACTATCATAAAAATGCAAAAGGCGAAGTTACCGATCCGCTAAATCCTGAGACAGGAAAAAGCTGGGGCTGGACCGATGTTGCCCACCTTGATTATACAAGTAAAGTATTATATGAGCCTATGAAAAACGAAATGTTATATTGGGTTAAAGAGCAGGGAGTAGACGGTTTCCGTTGTGATGTGGCCGATAATGTACCTACTGAATTCTGGCAGTATACAATCCCAAAACTTAAAGACGTTAAGCCTGTTTTCATGCTGATGGAATCGGAAAAGCCATATTTGTTCAATGGATTGTTTGATATGGGTTACAACTGGCCTGCACATCATTTGATGAATGATATTGCCAAAGGCAAAAAGACCGTGAAGGACTGGGATGAACTGGTTGCTAAAAGAGCCAAAGAATTCAAAAAACAAGATATCTGGATGAACTTTACATCTAACCATGATGAGAATGCATGGAACGGTACCGAGTATGAGAGAATGGGCGACGGAGCAGAGGCTTTTGCAGCTTTGACCTATATCGCACCCGGTATGCCGCTTATCTACACCGGTCAGGAATATGACTTTAAGCGCCGCCTCAAATTCTTCGAGAAGGATGAAATAACAAAACAAAAAGGCAAAATGTATCCGGTATATGAAAAGCTGGGCAAACTGAAAAATATTAATCCGGCGCTTAATGGCGGAAAAAACCCTGCTGCCTATAACAGAATCGGTACATCTGTTGATGCAAACATCCTTGCTTTTGAAAGGGAGAATGGTAAAGACAGGGTGATTTACATCGCTAATCTTTCGGCTAAAGCGCAAACATTTACCACTCAGGTTGAGGGTGAATATACCAACTATATGAACGGACAAAAAACAACCCTTGCCAAAGGCCAGCAATTTAGCTTCAGGCCTTGGGAATATTGGGTGCTAGTAAAATAATATTATAATAAACAGGCCTGTCGGCATTTCTTGACGGGCCTGCCATTTGAATACCAATTGTTAACTTAAAAAATTTTTTAGATGATGAAAAAATTACTTTTGTTTTGTGCAGTATTCTTGGCGGGTACTGCAATGATGTCGGCCCAATTTGCAAATATTGGCATATTGGGAGGCTCTACGTCTACAGGATGGGGGGCTGATACCGATATGGTAACCACGGACGGTGTAGTTTATACGCTGGAAAATGTAGTTATTACAGTGCCGGACAGCGACCCCGGTGTAAAATTCAGGCAGGATGATGCCTGGACAACCAACTGGGGAGGTTCAGGTTTCCCTTCGGGAACTGCTTCTTTAAACGGAGCCAACATTCCGGCAACCAACGGGACCTATAATGTTACATTTAACCTGTCGACACTTGCTTATAGCTTTGTGCCTATAGGAATTGAAATTCCCGAAGTTACAATGGGAGGCGAAGGCGTTGCTATTAACCTTTCGAGTGCAGATGGTGTGCATTATTCTGCAAAGAGTGCTACTGTGCCGGAAACTACTGTCTCATTTAATATAGATGGTGCCGATTGGGGCGATACGGCATTCCCTTCAGGCACTGCGGTACAGGGCGGCCATATAACGGTGCCTGCCAATATGTATAATATTACTTTCAACTTAGAAACTAAAGCCTACAGTTTTGACTTTGTTGTTATAAGCCTTGTTGGTGCCGGTATTGTAGACTGGAATACCGATACCGACTTAGCGAGTGTAGATGGTGTAAATTATACGCTTTCTAATTTTACATTCCCGGGCGGAGAGGTTAAATTCAGACAGAATCACGATTATACTCCGGGATGGGGAAGTACAGAATTCCCTTCAGGAACGGGGTCTACTGACGGTGCTGCGCCAAATATTCCGGTAACGGCAGGCGCATGGGATGTAGCCTTTAATAGGGAAACAGGTATTTACACATTTAGTACGCCTACAGCAGGAGTTGAAGAATTTGCAGCTAATGCAATTTCGGTGTATCCTAATCCTACACAAAACCAATGGATTTTTATGACTAACAATGTCATGATTGACCGTATTGATATTATTGATCTAACTGGGAAAGTAGTTTATGCTTCTCAGGTTTATGCTTCAGAAGCAATTGTAAATGCCGAAGGTTTTGCTCCGGGAATGTATTTTGCAAAACTGACTTCGGGTACTACGGCTAAGACCGTAAAAATTATCAGAAAATAGTTTTTTCTTTTTCATAAATGCGAAAAGCATCCGCCGTGGCGGATGCTTTTTTATTTGTGTGGGTGTCATTCAAATCTCTGTATCTTTACAAAAAATCTATTCACTATGGCGGCAGTATTAAAAATAGGGCATCGGGGAGTCAAAGGCCATGTGGCTGAAAATACCCTGGCTTCGTTTCAAAAAGCACTCGAAATGGGTGTTGACGGTATTGAACTGGATGTGCATGTTGCTGCCACGGGAGAGTTGGTAGTCATACACGATTTTACCGTAGACCGTACAACAAATGGCACCGGCGAAGTACACAAAATGACATTGGCCGAACTGAAAAAGCTGTCTGTTGAAGGGCAGTTTACTATTCCGTTGCTTGATGAGGTACTGGCACTGGTAAACCGAAAATGCCTGGTGAATGTTGAAATGAAAGGCCGCCATACGGCAAAACCCGTGTCGGACTTTATTGATAAGTATGTAAAAGAAAAAGGCTGGAAATATGAAGATTTCATAGTGTCGAGCTTTCAGCGTGAAGAGCTGCAAATAATGAGTGAGATCAATAAAAATATACCGCTTGGTATATTAACGCAGGCCAGTGTTACCCAGGCATGGGAGTGGGCAGAGGAGTTTTCGGCAAAAGCCATACACCCACACTATTCGCTGCTTACGGAAAGCAATGTGAAAAAAGCACAGCAGGCTGGGCTTAAAGTATATACATGGACTATAAACGATGCCGAAGATATTGAACGCATAAAAACCTATAATGTTGATGGTATAATATCTGATTTTCCTGAGTTATTATGAGTAAAAGTTTTGATGTAGTTATAGCAGGTGGTGGTGCTGCGGGGTTTTTTACAGCCATAAATATTGCAGAAGCCAATCCGAAAATGAAGATAGCGATACTGGAAAGAGGAAAAGAAGTGCTTTCTAAAGTACGTATATCGGGAGGAGGGCGCTGCAATGTTACGCATGCGTGTTTTATACCAAACGATTTGGTGAAGTTTTATCCGAGAGGGGAGAAAGAGCTCAAAGGCCCTTTCAACCGTTTTTGCTCGGGCGATACGATCGAGTGGTTTGAGCGCCATGGTGTAGAACTTAAAATTGAAGAAGACGGGCGTATGTTTCCGGTAACGGACAGCTCGCAAACCATAATAGACTGTTTTCTTGAAGCCTCAAAAAAACTGGGTATCCAGATATTGATGGGCGAGAGCATTCAATCGCTTTACCACAATGAAAAGCATTGGAAAATAGAAACGAACAAAGAAGTTTTCCTTGCAGAGAAACTGGTTATGGCTACAGGAAGCAATCCTAAGATGTGGGATATGCTTGCTGAAATGGGTCATACTATCATATCGCCGGTCCCGTCATTATTTACTTTCAACATTAAAGACCCAAGGATCAAAGACCTTATGGGTGTTTCGGCACAGGCATCGGTAAAAGTAAAAGGTACAAAGCTCGAAGCAGCAGGGCCTTTACTGATAACCCATTGGGGTGTGAGTGGCCCGGCAATACTTCGTGTTTCGGCCTGGGGCGCGAGGGAGCTGTTCGGTAAGAATTACCAGTTTACGCTACAAGTCAACTGGCTGAATGATATTGATGCTGAAGAATGCGAAGACCAGTTGAAAGAATTAAGGCAGGAGAATGCTAAAAAGACGGTGACTAAATTCTCGCCATACGATTTCCCAAACCGTTTATGGCAAAGTCTTGTAAATGCAGCCGGCATTCTGCCTGAAACACGCTGGGCTGATTTATCTAAAGCTCAATTGCAGGCTTTAGTACAGCAGCTTACTAACGGACAGTTTCAGGTAAATGGAAAAAGTACCTTTAAGGAAGAGTTTGTTACTGCCGGAGGTGTAGACCTTAAAGAGGTTAATTTCAAGACGATGGAAAGCAAACTGCTTCCAGATCTTTATTTTACAGGAGAGATATTGAATATTGATGCCATCACAGGAGGCTTTAACTTTCAGAATGCCTGGACCGGGGGTTATATTGCTGCCCAAAGCATAGTTGGGGAATAGCCAGTATTTTCAGGTATTGACGATTTTTGTGTGAAATATTTTACTTTTTAACGCAACCGTTTGCTTAATGTTGTATCTAATATTAAAAATCAATCATTTATGAAAAACAAGTTACTACTTATGGGGCTATGCATGTCTGTTATGGCATGCTCTGATGACAACAGTACTTCTGTTGTCGATGATCCACAAACTCAAAACAAGGTTGTGATGCTAAAGGTCGATGTAATGACCTCCGCATTTGAAGGAGGTAAAGAGCTTACCTTTGAAGATGCTTCAACATTTACCATTTCGCATCAATACAACACGCCGGGAGATTTTGGTTCGATACAACTAAAGTATGACGAACTGGATGCCCCAATTTTTGACGGAACGGTTCACTGGATGGGATTAGGCGAAATTTCATATCCTGCTACTATGGAATCTGCGGCATCTTTTGAAACAATGGATGTTGATGTTTCGTTACCAGATGCATCGCAGCGTGAGCTGATCGTTTATGATGAATTTATGCCTAATGATGAGTGGCCTTACGCTCCAGATTATGCAGCATTATGGGGAGCAGTGGATAATCTGAAGGTTGTAAAAGATTACAGGGAAGCCAATCCGAATGCTAAGGTTCATTTTTTCCTTTATACGCCAAGTGTAGGATCAGGTGACCCGGCAGAATGGGACTGGTTCATTATCCTGAAAAATTAATTATTGTTTATGTGATAGCCTCCGAAAGGGGGCTTTTTTTATTATAGGAGAGCAGTGATCCCAATAATCAGATAATACAATTCTAAAGTTCTAACTATCTATTCAGCCACCAAATCGCTGCATTAAGTGCAGTAGCAAATGTTACCCATAACAGATAAGGAATAAACAGGTAGCCCGCAATCTTATTTATCTTGTTGAATTGTACAAAGGTTTCGTATATCATGAGCCATAGTATTATAATCTCTATAAGTGCCAGGAACGGATTATAAAGCCCAAAGAATAGAAATGACCAAAGTGCATTAAGTGCCAGCTGGATGGCAAAAAAAGTAAGTCCTTTTCTAACCGTTTCTTTCTGACGATCGATTTCATGCCAAACCAATCCTGCCGCAATACCCATCAGTACATAAAGCGTTGTCCATACCGGGGCAAATATTTCATTAGGCGGATTGAATGATGGTTTCTCTACAGTTTTGTACCATGTGTTTACGCCTTCCTGCGTAAGCAGGCCTGCGATTGTACCGACAACTACACAGGTCACGATCATTATGATAATCTTAAACGTACGGGATAAGGTTTTTTGTTCCATGGTTCAAAGTTAAAAAAGAAAAGTTTTAAAAAGATGCTAAATTTTTAACCACAAGGAGCACTATCAATATATTTTAAGATTAGTTACATAAACTTCACAAAGCTTTGTGAAGCTTGTGGTTTTCTTTGTGCCCTTTGTGCTCAAAATAATATTTATCTTTGCATCAAAATACACCACCATGTCTGAAAAGGATTTTATCCCTTCTTCATATTCTGATTCTATAGAAAGCGGCAATTTCGAATGGAGCGCGCCAAGCAATATAGCCCTTGTAAAATACTGGGGTAAGTTAGGGAAGCAGCTTCCTGCAAACCCTTCCATAAGTCTTACGCTGAAAAACTGCAAGACCATTACAAAACTTGGTTTTGAAAAGAGAGCCAACGATGGCAATTTTTCTTTCGACCTGCTTTTTGAAGGGCAGCCAAAAGAAAGCTTCCGTCCGAAGATTGAAAAATTCTTTGAGAGGGTAGAGGAATATCTCCCGTTTTTAAAAGACTATCATTTTACAATTGATACTCAAAATACTTTCCCTCACAGTTCGGGGATTGCTTCATCGGCATCCGGGATGGCTGCATTGGCTGTAAACCTTATGAGCCTTGAAAAAGTGCTTAACCCCGAAATGACCGATGGATACTTTGACCAAAAAGCATCTTTTCTTGCGCGTTTAGGTTCGGGCAGTGCCTGCCGCAGCGTTAAAGGAAAAGTTGTTATTTGGGGCGAAAACTGCGAAACGCCTAATAGTTCTAACCTTTTTGGTTTAGAATACCAGGATGTGAATCTGGCTTTTGCCAATTTTCAGGATACAATACTATTGGTAGATAAAGGCGAGAAGCAGGTGAGCAGTACAGTAGGTCATGACCTGATGCACGGGCATCCGTTTGCAGAGCAGCGTTTTGCGCAGGCGCATGAAAACCTGTCTAAAATGAAGGCGGCACTTGCAACAGGCGACCTTGATGCATTCATCAAAATTACCGAGAGCGAAGCACTAACGCTCCATGCGATGATGATGACATCTATGCCGTATTTTATACTTATGAAACCCAATACGCTGGAGATCATTAACAAGATATGGGAGTTCAGAGCTAAGACTGGTGTGCCTGTGTGTTTTACACTCGATGCAGGTGCCAATGTACATGTGCTATATCCCGAAAACGTTAGCAGTAAAGTTTTAGATTTTATTAAGAACGAATTAGTTGGCTATTGCCAAAACAGTCAGTACATTTGCGACGAAATTGGTACGGGCGCCGTTAGGATTAATTAGGATAATTTTTTTTAACATTTAACGTTTTAATCCGTACCTTTAATAAAAATATCATCCATGAAAGGACCGTTATTTTACTCAAAAATTCTACTCTTCGGAGAATATGGGATCATCAAAGATTCTAAAGGATTATCTATTCCCTATAATTTTTACAACGGAGCCCTGAAAAGGGATGACAATACATCTGAAGAGGCAGTTAAATCTAACGGCCACTTAAAACGTTTTGTAGCCTATCTTGAGAACCTGCAGCAGGAACAACCTGAACTGGTGACTTTTGATATGGCATCACTTAACGAACATGTAGAAGAAGGCATGTACTTTGATTCTACTATTCCACAAGGGTATGGCGTAGGCAGCAGTGGTGCACTGGTAGCGGCTATTTATGACCGTTATGCCAATGACAAGATCACCGTATTGGAAAACCTTACCCGCGAGAAGCTGTTACAACTTAAAAAGATCTTCGGCCAGATGGAATCTTTCTTCCATGGCAAGAGTTCAGGGCTTGACCCGCTTAACAGTTACCTTAGCATTCCTATCCTTATCAACTCACAGGACAATATCGAGGCTACCGGCATACCAATGCAGAGTGCCGACGGTAAAGGGGCAGTGTTTCTTTTAGATTCAGGCATTGTTGGCGAAACAGCTCCTATGGTTTCTATCTTTATGGAGAACCTGAAGGAGAAAGGTTTCCGCGATATGTTCAAGAAGGAATTTGCAAAATATACCGATGCCTGTGTGGACAACTTCCTGCATGGCGACCTGAAAGCATTGTTCTCTAATACCAAAAAGCTTTCTAAAGTGGTTCTGAATAACTTTAAGCCCATGATCCCGGAGCAATTCCATGAACTGTGGCAAAAGGGTATTGAGACCAACGATTACTACCTTAAACTTTGCGGTTCTGGTGGCGGAGGCTACATCCTTGGATTTACCGAAGATATAGAGAAAGCGAAACAATCGCTGCAAGGGCATAAGCTTGAGGTGGTTTACCAATTTTAAGCAGTCATGCACAGCACTACCGATATTTTAAATATACTGCTGAAGTCTATATTCGTAGGCTTTGGTTTTATCATGCCTGTACTTGCGCTGATAAAAACATCTAATCTTAAAGCATTGCAGGTTAAAGACCTGTTTATTCTTACTGCTGTTCAGGCTGTGAGGGTTTCAGGAATACTTTATTTTGTGCTTGCTTTTGTGGCAGCCTATCCGCTGCTGGCACATAGTAGTCCTACAGGCGCCGGAGGAGTAAAAATAGATTTTACCAACTATGCGGTTTATTTGCTTTTTGCGCCAATAATGTGCCTTATTATCAGTCAGCTTTTCTGGCTGAAGAAACTGTACATGAAAAAAGCGGCACTTATTACGCTTTCATTACTGCTACTTATACTACCGTCAGATCTGTTCTTTGCATTTGCCCAGTCGAAGGATTTTATGTCTTCACTTAAAGCGATGTTTACTGGAGCCGAAATTTTAAAGGCGTTTATAAGCTGTGTTATATTTATCTTTATAACCTTCACAATAATGTTGATGGGAGGGAAGTTAAAAGATAAAAAGGCATAAACTATGGCAGCATCGAGGGAGACACGTTTGGTTCTGATGAAGATATTCAGCCTGTTTTCTGTGGTGCGTGGTTATAATATTCCCATTATTGTACTGGCACAATATCTTTCGGCCATATTCATACTGGCTCCCGAAAAGAGGGCGCTTGATGTTATCCTGGACCTTAATCTTTTCCTGATCGTACTGGCATCATCGCTTACAATTGCTTCGGGCTACATTATCAATAATTTTTACGATGCGCAAAAGGACCTTATCAACCGTCCTAAAAAGTCCATGCTGGACAGGCTTGTAAGCCAGCAGACAAAGCTGCATGTGTATTTTTCGCTTAACCTTATTGTTACGCTAATGGCGTTTTGGGTTTCCTGGCGTGCGGTATTCTTTTTTGCAGGTTATATTTTCCTGATATGGTTCTATTCGCATAAACTTAAAAAATATCCCGTGGTGGGTAACCTTACGGCGGCACTGCTGGCGGTATTGCCCTTCTTTGGTATTTTGATGTACTTTAAGAATTTCTACCAGGTAATTTTTGCGCATGCTACCTTCCTGTATCTTCTGATTCTTACCCGAGAGCTCATTAAAGACCTTGAGAATATTAAAGGTGACCTGGTAGCCGATTACCGTACCATTCCGGTAATGTTTGGCGAAAGGACATCAAAGATCATTATCACTACACTTATATTCTTAACCATAATCCCGGTATACCTTCTTATTGATGTGTATGATGTGGGGTATATGGATATCTACCTGTATAGCGGTATGCTGGTGATCATCTGGTTCCTTATCCAGCTCTGGAAAGCTGATACCCAAAAAGAATATCTGCGACTGCATAATATACTTAAGTTCCTTATTGTGGCGGGCGTATTCTGTATTGTGCTGATAGATCCTTCGGTTTTAGTGCATGGCAGGAAGCTTTTGTCGTGTATTTATTTGTGCACGGGATAAGCTATTAAGCTGTCGCGATAGCTATCGGAATTATAAAGAAACGCAGGATTTTACAGAGTCGTGTTTTTGAGTTTTAAGAGAATTCTGTTAAGGTAGAATAAGGCTTTGTGTGCTTTTTAATTAAAAAATCTTTGCGCATCTCTGTGCTTCTTTGTGAGTCTCTGTGATACTAACTCACATTATTTAAGCTATCTTTGCAAAAATATTTGACAAAATGAACAACGGCAATAGCAGGAGAGGCGGCAATGACAGAAAGAAAAGCGGTCCTTCCAAACCCATGAATAAAGCGAGGAAACCGGGCGCAGCATCTAAACCTAAATCTTTTGAAAAACCGGCTTTTGAGGACGAAACTCCAAAAGCAAACCCTGCTGCAAAAAAGACTAAAAAGCCTGTTGCGCCTAAAAAGGGTCCTGCAACTTTTGCTAAAAAAGATGGTTACCCAAGGGTGAAACCGGTAACCGATAAACCGGCAGCTGTAAAGAAACCAACCGTAAAGAGACAAATCGCTAAAGACGAAATGCGTCTTAATAAATATATTGCCAACTCTGGTGCATGTTCACGCCGTGACGCTGATATCTATATCCAGTCGGGTAATGTAAAGGTAAACGGACAGGTAGTTACCGAAATGGGCCATATCGTTAAAATTACTGATACTGTAAATTTTGACGGGGTTACCATTACTCCTGAAAAGAAAGAATACCTATTGCTTAACAAGCCTAAGAACTTTACCACATCAGGTGAAGGTGAGAATGATATGCGTAATGTTCTTGAACTTATACGCGGTGCAAGCAGAGGAAATCTACAACCGGTAGGCAGGATGGATAAGAATACTACAGGTCTTCTTATCTTTACCAATGATACCGAGATCATAAGGAAATATGCACAGCCTAATCAAAAGTCGTTCAAGATCTATCAGGTGTCGCTTGATAAGAACCTGAAATTTGAGGATCTTGAAAAAATGTCTAACGGAGTGCATCTTGACGGTCACAAGTTATTCATTGATGAGGTGAGCTATATTGAAGGAGAGGCTAAAACAGAAATAGGAATTAAGCTTAGAACTCCTAACGTTAAGGTGGTACGTGCAATTTTTGAAAGTTTTAAATATGATGTTCTTAAAGTAGACCGTGTATCTTTTGCAGGCCTTACTAAAAAGAACCTTCCTCGCGGAAACTACCGTTTCCTTACCGAGCAGGAAATCATCAACCTTAAGAACATATAAGGTGCAACCGAGAGATATTGAACATATTGCTGTAAAATGGTTTGAAGCCTTCAATACCAAACAGCTGGATAAACTGCTTGATCTTTATGCTAACGATGCTGAACATTTCAGTCCGAAGCTAAAAATACGCAAACCCGAAACCAACGGACTTGTAAAAGGCCGTGCTGCTTTGCACGAATGGTGGCAGGATGCTTTTGACAGATTGCCAACCCTGTATTATAGAGTAAATAGCCTTACCGCAAATGATTACCGCGTATTTATGGAGTATGTGCGAACAGTGCAGGGCGAAGAAGATATGCTTGTGGCTGAAGTACTTGAAATAAAAGACGGAAAGATTGTTTTCTCACGTGTGTATCACGGGTAACGAAGTCGCAAAGTTACAAAGTACATAGTTAGAGTATAATAAAAGAAACCCCACCAGGTAATGGTGGGGTTTCTTTTATTATAAGGGGTCAAAAATTTGCTGCTCTGCGACTCTGTTACTTTGGCATTTCTTTATTAAGTCCTCTTTTCTTAAGCAACGGTTCGATAGATGGCTCTGCACCACGGAAGTTTTTGTACATCTGCATGGCATCAAGCGTACCTCCTTTTTCAAGAATATTGGTTCTGAATGATTTTGCAGTCGTAGCATCAAACAGTGATGTGTTCTTAAAAGCTTCGAAAGCATCGGTATCAAGTACTCCCGACCATATATAGCTGTAATATCCCGCTGAATATCCTCCACTGAAAATGTGGCTGTAATAGGTGCTTCTGTAACGCGGAATGATAGCATCAATAAGTCCCAGCTTTTTCATGGCAGCATCTTCAAAGCTAATTACGTTTTGTGTCAACGGATTGCTTCGGGTGTGATAGTCAAGGTCAAGGTAAGTAGCGGCCAGATACTCTACCGTACCAAACCCCTGATCGAATGTAGCCGATTCCTGAAGTTTTTTAATAAGCGCATCAGGGATCACTTCTCCTGTTTTATAATGTTTGGCATAAAGTTTTAATACTTCCGGCTCTGCAGCCCAGTTCTCCATAATTTGCGAGGGCAGCTCTACAAAATCCGTAGGTACGCTGGTTCCTGCAAGGGTCTCATAGGTTACATTACTCAATAGCCCGTGTAACGCATGGCCAAATTCATGAAAGAATGTAGTGGTTTCATCAAATGTTAGCAGGGCTGGATTGCCGGCTGTGGGTTTTGAGAAGTTGCACACTATAGAGATAATCGGGGCTATACGCTTGCCATCGACAGTTTTTTGCTTTTGGTATGATGTCATCCAGGCACCTCCTTTTTTAGAAGCCCTGGGGAAGAAATCCATATACAGTATTCCAACCTGTTTGTTGTCTTTGCCTGTAACCTCCCAAACGGTAACATCGGGGTGGTATTTAGGCAAATCTTTAAGTTCGCGGTAGTGCAGCCCATAAAGGTTTTTTGTTACTGTAAATATGCCGTTACGCACATTGTCGAGGCTGAAATATGGTTTTATTTCCTGCTCATCGAGGTCGTAGCGCTCTTTGCGTATTTTTTCGGTATAATAACGCCAGTCATACGGCTGCACATTGTCTTTTATACCATCGGCAGCCATCATTTTTTTGATGTCGGCTTCTTCCGTTTTTGCTTTTTCCAGAGCCGGTGTCCAGAGCTTGTCGAGCAGTTCATAAACTTTTTCCGGAGTTTTAGCCATTCGCTCTTCGAGCACGTAGGCCGCATGGTTCTTGTAGCCTAGGAGTTGTGCTTTTTCGGCTCTCAGATTGGCCATTTCAACCACATTGGTGCGATTGTCGTGGTCGTTGCCGTTGGCGCCGCGTTTTTGGTAAGCCGTCCAGATCTCTTTGCGAAGCTTACGATTGTCGGCATACTGAAGGAATGGTATTACGCTTGCATTTTGCAATGTAAATATCCATTTGCCTTCTTTGTTGTTTTCTTTAGCTTCATCGGCTGCCGTTTGGATTACTTCTTCCGGTAATCCTGCAAGGTCTTCTTTTTTATCAATAACCAGCAGGTAATCATTGGTCTCTGCCAATACATTTTCGCCAAACTTTAATGAGAGTACCGATAACTGCTCGTTGATTTTACGCAGACGTTCTTTTTGCTTTGCATCAAGATTAGCACCATTGCGCACAAACGATTTGTACTGTTTTTCGAGCAGTTTTGCCTGCTCTGCATTCAGTTTGTATTCAATCTGGGTGTCCCATATTTTTTTTACGCGCGCAAACAGCTTTTCATTCAGGGATATGTTATCATAATGCTTGGATAGTTCCGGGGCCATTTCCTGGGTAAGTGCCTGCAGGGTATCATTGGTGTTAGCGGTGTTCAGGTTGTTCATGATAGTGGTAATCCTGCTAAGAAGCTTTCCTGAATTTTCGAGCGCAACAATGGTGTTTTCAAAGGTTGGTTTGGCCGTGGTACCGGTAATGGCATCGATTTCTTTTTGATTTACTTTAATAGCTTCGAGTATGGCCGGTTTATAATGGCTGTTTTCGATAAGTTCAAAAGGAGGCAGCTGGTAAGGGGTGTCATATGCGGCTAACAGCGGGTTGTCATGACCCAATGCGCCGGTGGTATTTGTTTGTTTACAAGACATAAGTAAAGAGCAGCTTATGGTTAATGTGAGTATTGATTTCAGTATCATAGAATGAAGATGGTCGTGAAAGGTAAAGTTATCCTAATATGGTTAATAATCAAAACATATTAAGTTGTAGTTAAATAAGATTTCCAATTAACAGGAAAAAGCTATCTTTATTGAGGTTTTAAAAAGTGAGCCTATGAAAGCCCCTGTCAAAAAAATTGCCCTTAAGATATTAAAGTGGACCGGTATTACTATCGGGTTCATTCTGCTGTTAATGTTCCTGTTACCCTTGTTGTTTCCGGGCACGATTGCGCAACAGGTAAAAACCTTTGCTAACAAAAGCCTGGATGGTGAGCTTAACTTTACGAATTCAAAACTGTCTTTCTTTACGCATTTTCCGTCGCTTACCGTTTCTTTGGATGAATTATCGCTTAAAGGTTCGACACCGTTTAAGAACGATACACTGCTGAGTGCCGATCAGGTGGCTTTTGGTATCAACCTTAAACGGCTGATATTTGATAACGAGATCAAGATCGATGAGATCTATGTTTCGGATGCCCTTATTAATGTAATGGTAAACGAAAAGGGAGAGGCAAACTATAATGTGTATGTTGCGCCAAAAGATCAGCCTGTAGATACTACAGGTACGGGTCCGGCCATAAGGCTTGACCGTGTAGACCTGAAGAATTGCCGCATACGCTATAACGACCGCTCTGCAAAAATACTGGTAAAGGCCGATGGTTTTAATTATGTAGGTAAAGGTAACCTGAGCGAAGAGGTTTTTGACCTGATGACTGATGCTAATATTGATGCTATCGATTTTATATATGACAATGTGCCTTATCTGGAAAGAAAGGAAGTGCATGCCGATCTTGTAACACGAATCAATACGAATGCCTTATCCTTTATATTAGAAAAGAATGAATTGCGCATCAACAGGCTGCCAGTTGAGTTTACGGGCTTATTTACCATTCTTAAAGATGGATACAATATTGACATCAACGCCATATCGGAGAATAATAAGCTGAAAGACCTCTTCAGTGTCTTGCCACCACAATATGCAGGCTGGATGGAAGATACAAAGATCAAAGGCAGGAGCGATGTGCTTTTTACTTTTAAAGGGAGGTATAATGCAGCAGAAAACCTTAAGCCGGATCTTGGTTTTGGTATGCGCGTAAGAGATGGGATGATCGATTACAAGAAAGCCCCAATGGCACTGTCTGATTATGAAATGAACCTAAATGTGCAATTGCCTTCGCTTGATATCGAAAAGCTGCGCATCAATCTTGGGAAACTTGATTTTAACCTTGGCGACGACCACTTTCATGCGTTTCTTGAAACTCAGGGAATGAAAGAAATGAAGGTCAATGGTAAAATGAAAGGAACGCTAAACCTGGCAAGCCTTGACAGGGCTCTGGGTATATCGAACATGCAATTGAAAGGATTGCTTAAAGCTGACCTTGTAGCCGAAGGTGTTTATAGTGCAGAAAAAAGATTGTTTCCTAAAACTAAGGGAGGTGTAAACCTGCAGGGAGGTTACCTTAAGATGCCTTATTATCCTAACGCTATTACCGATATTAAGTTTGTTGCCAATGTGCAGAATGATAAAGGAACTTTTGATGATGTGAAAATTGCAGTAACGCCTGCCTCGTTCGTGTTTGAAGGAAATCCTGTGTATATCAAGGCCATTGTGTCTAACTTTGACGATGTAGCCTATGATGTAACTGCCAAAGGATCGCTCGATATAGGGCGTATATATAAAGTGTTTTCACAAAAAGGGCTCGATGTTACAGGCTATGCCAAAGCTGACCTAAGGCTTCAGGGTAAACAGAGTTATGCAACCACAGGGCAATACAGTAAATTGAACAATAAAGGCTCCCTGGTGCTAAAAGAAATTAAGGCGACGTCTGAACTTTTTCCGAAACCATTTAACCTGAAGGAAGGTTATTTTACCTTTAAGAACGAGAAAATGTGGTTTGATAAGTTTCAGGCTTATTATGGCAAATCAGATTTTGCCATGAACGGTTATCTGCTTAATACCATAAATTACTTCATAGAATCTAACGGTACCCTGAAAGGGAATTTTAATGTGAATTCGAAACTGATTAATGTAGACGAATTCATGGCAATGAAAGAAGGCGGGAATAAGGACATGAAACCCGAAGTTGAAGCTGTTAAGGAAGCTAATCCTAAAATGAGCGGGGTAGTGGTGCTGCCTACAAACCTTGATGTGTCACTTGTGGCTAAAGCAGACAAGGTAGAATATACCGGACTGGTACTTAATAAGCTTTCGGGTAAAGTAGGTATTGGCAAAGGAAAGATCTACCTGCAAAATACTACATTCAACATTATTGACTGTATAGTTCGCATTGATGGCGGTTATGATGATGAATCGCCTGTGTCGGCCAACTTTAATGTGCAGTTCAGGGCTAAAGATTTTGATATAAAAAGAGCTTATAAGGAAATACCAATGTTCCACGAGCTGGTAACGGCTGCCGAGAACATGGAAGGGATAGTTTCGCTGGATTATGATTTAAAAGGAGACCTTGATGGTAATATGAGCCCTATCTATCCGTCACTAAAAGGTGGTGGGACAATATTTGTGCGCGATGTACAGGTGTCAGGCCTGAAGCTTTTTGGAAGCATCAGTAAAAAGACAGGTTCGGAAGGACTTGATAATCCTAATGTAAAAGATATTCAGGTCAAGTCGACAATAAAGAACAACCTGATAAAAATAGAGCCTTTTACGCTTAAAGTGGCAGGTTTCAGGCCAACGATTAAAGGGACAACAAGTTTTGACGGGCTCCTTGATCTAAGGATAAGGCTGGGGCTGCCTCCGGGAGGATTGATAGGTGTGCCGATGGTTGTTACCGGTACGCATGAGAACCCTAAAGTGAAAATATTTAGTAAGACCGGTCAGGCAATACAGGAAGCGGAGTATAACGAAAAAGTAAACCGTGTGATCAAAAAAGAGGAAAGGGCAGAGCCTGAACCTGAAAAGAAAGAATAAAAAAAGAAAGCCCTTGCAATGCAAGGGCTTTCTTTTTTTAAGCATTTATAGCTTCTACTTTAATATCGTTATCGTTAAGCATATCCTTCAGCATATTCTCGATACCGCTTTTAAGGGTAAAGGTAGATGAAGGGCATCCGCTGCATGCTCCTTGTAAAAGCACTTTTACACGCTTCTCGTTTTCATCATACGACTCAAAAGCAATGTTTCCGCCATCAGCCTGTACAGCGGGCTTAACATATTCTTCAAGTATATTTATAATGCGCTGTGATGTCACGTCAAGGGAATCAAAGTAGGCTTCCTGTTGTTTTTCTGCCTGCGGCATTTTCTCTATCAGTGATTCATCAATTACAGTGCCTCCGTTTTCGATGAAGAGTTTAATGAAGCTGCGTATCTCACCGCTGATCTCATCCCATTCGGTCATTGCATATTTAGTGATAGAGATATAGTTCTCGTCAATGAATATTTCTTTTACAAAAGGGAATTTGAATAGCTCTTTTGCAAGAGGGGAAGCGACAGTTTCGTCGATGTTCTTAAATTCAGCCGAAGTTTTTGTCAGCATCTTGTTGGATACAAACTTTAATACTGCCGGATTTGGTGTTGCCTCTACATATACCGTAGAGGGTTGTTTCTTTTTAGTCTCTTCTTCTATGATAATTTGTCCGCCAGTGTTTACAAACTGCTCGATCTGGCTGGCAACTTCATCCTGTACATCTTCCCACTCTACGATAGAGTATTTTTCGATGCCAATAAAGTTGCCCGAAATGTAAACGGTTTTTACAAACGGTAGGTAGAACATTTTTTTTGCAAGCGGCGAATTTGCCGTCTCGTCAATATTTTTGAATTCATAATTGCTGCTCTTTGCAACAAAGTCACTGAACTCAAATTTCAGTATAGAAGGGTTTTGCGTTGTCTTTATCGTGATGCTTTCCATGATGTCAAAAAATTTATGCAAAATTAGTGTAAAAAAATCTTAAAAATACGGTAGGGTAAATATGATTCTAAATGTTTAGCAAGTTGTCGAAAGATGTTATGCAGTTATTAAACTTTAATTAAATCAGGGTTTTTGTGATTTTTTTGAATTTAACAGACAAACTATCGCTGAATTTTTATATTTGGCTTTTTAAATTAACATTTTTCTATAGAATATTTAACGTTGAGCATTATTTAACACTCTATATATGAGAAAACAATTACTCGCCATGTTGCTGTTGCTTGGAACAATTTGTTCTTATGCACAGTCAAATTTATCTGTTTTCAGTACTAACCCTGATAACAGTTACATTGCCGGTGAAACATTGACCTGGACGGTCATGATTACCAATAATGGCCCACAGCCGGCAAACAATGTACGCGCTTTTTATGCCGTGCCTACATTTATAATGCCTATTCCTGCGGGTATAACAAGATTCTCCTGGTTTAAGGGAGATGGTACCGGTGCTTCAGGTACTAATACGGATCTAAGTAATTTTACATCCGTTCTTGCTGTTGGCGAGACAGTAACCTATACCTTAAAGCTTAAGGTTCCCAGCAATTATACGGGGACTATTCCTCAAATGCAGGTGACCTATAGTAAAAGTGCTGATCTTGAAGTGATTAATACTGATGGTCAGGTTAATTATACTCCCGGAACCCAGGTTGTTTATAATGTGAGTGTTATAAATCATGGTCCTGAAGTAGCCAATCCTGTAAGTTTGGCAATGGCTATTCCGGCAGGGATTACAAACTTTTCATGGACAGGCTCTAATGGTTCTTCAGGGACCAATGCGGCGTTAAATAATACGATAGGAACTCTTGCAGTAAACCAGACGGTGACCTATACCGTAACGGTAGATGTGCCGGCATCCTATTCCGGTCCATTGACTACACAGGCTGTTTTGACAAGCCCTAACACTGTAGATCCTGTTCCCGGATGCACACAATGTACAGATACCGATACTTCCCTGCTCGATGCTGATGTCGTAGTAGTGAATACAAATAACCAATCCACCTATGTTGCAGGTGGAACTACTGTTTATACAGTAACAGTAACTAATAATGGCCCGGCTTCTGCAACTAATGTTGTGGTAAATAATGCTATCCCGGCCGGGATTACAAACTTTTCGTGGACAGGATCAAATGGTTCTTCAGGAACAAATGTTCCGCTTGCAAATACGATAGGTACAATGGCGCTAAACCAGACAGTAACCTATACCATTACGGTAGGTGTTCCTGTGGGCTTCAGCGCACCGACCTTAGTGAGCCAGACTGTGGTAACAAGTGACAGGGATGCTAATCCTGTGTGTCCTCAATGTACAGATACAGATATTAATCCTACAACCGGTGCTGATCTTGTAGTTGTGAATACAAACGGGCAAACGGTTTATACTCCGGGTACCCAGGTAACATATACTATCACTGTGACAAATAATGGTCCGGGGACTGCTACAGGGGTAAATGTGTCTAATGCAATTCCTGCTGGCATTACTGCCTTTAACTGGAGCGGATCCAATGCGTCTGCAGGTGCAAATACACCATTGAGCAACAGTGTGGCTTCTCTTCCTCCGGGTGGGGTGATTACCTATACGGTATTGCTTCAGATTCCTGCAAATTATCAGGGAGACCTTGTTAGCCAGACTGTAGTTACCAGCAATAACGATCCTAATCCTGCATGTACGCAATGTATTGATGTTGATACCAGCAGCACTCCAACGGTGAACCTTGTTGTGACCAATACTAACGGACAGGATATTTATACGCCGGGAGCAAACTCGGTTTATACTGTGACCGTAACTAATAACGGGCCTTATGCAGCATCCAATGTTGTTGTTTCAAATCCGATCCCTGCAGGAATTACTGCCTTTTCGTGGACAGGTTCTAATGGTTCTTCGGGAACAAATACAGCATTGAACAACACTTTGCCAACGCTTGCAGCCGGAACTACGATTACCTATACGATTACGTTAGGTGTTCCGTTGGGTTACACCGGTAATCTTGCCAGTACAGCAAGTGTTACAACATCAAGCAACGATCCGGTTCCCGGTAATAATACGGCAACCGATACTGATAGTAATGTGCTTTCGGCTGATTTGGTAGTGACCAAAACTCTAAACCAGGGTAATACATATACTGCCGGTGCCGATCTTATTTATACTATTACTGTAAATAACTTAGGGCCTACAGCAGCCAGCAATATTTCAGTAACCGATGCTATACCTGCCGGGCTTAGTGCTGCGGCATCTGTATGGACAGGTAGCAATGGTAGTGCCGGAACCGGTGACCTGTCCGATGTTATCCCTACGCTTGCCGTAGGACAGACAGTTACTTATACGCTGACAATCCCTGTACCTAGTAATTATAATATTTTAGCGAGCATTACGAATCAGGTGGTTGTAACCAGCGCAACACCGGATCCTAATCCGGCTTGTCCGACTTGTACACATACAGCTACGCCTAATCCGCAGGCTAATCTTGTAACGTGGAAGACTAACGGACAGACAGAATACCAGGTTAACGCCCAGACTACTTATACGATAGTAGTCACAAATCCGGGTCCAAGTGATGCGCATAATGTTATAGTACATGACAGTAAACCTTTCAATGTGAATTTGATGACGTGGGAAGGTAACAATACAGGAGGTAGTGGTACGCTGCATAATGTTATTCCGTTACTTGCCGCAGGGCAAAGTATGGAATATAAGGTTACAATATTTGTAGAGCCTAACCATGCTACATTTGTTGGGCCGCTTGTTAACGTGGTAAACGTGACAAGCTCTACCCCCGATCCTATTCCGGCATGCCCGGGCTGTACCGACAGGGATACGCCAAAGGTAGGTTATGTTACTGTTGACAGGTTTGCTTACACAAGGGAAGAACTGGTAAATGATGTCCTGATTAATACAGACTGTATCTCTATTACTAATATTACCTCAAATGCCGGAGACATTAACGCCAACAGTGCTACTCAGGGATATGGTATGGGTTATTTTGATAAAAACAACTCTACTTTCCCGATAAAAGACGGTATTATTCTAAGATCAGGTAATATTGAACTTAGTGAGGGTAAATATAACACTCCTTTCCCTTGGGAAGCTTCATCTACGGCAACGAACCAGGGCGATACTGAGTTGAATTACCTGAACCAGAATGTGCTAGGTAATCCGCGTTCGATGATGGATGTTACCTATCTGCAATTTGACTTTGTGCCGTTGTCTGACAAGATGAGCTTCGATTTCCTTTTCGCAGGTAACGAATATGGTTTCTATCAATGTGACTTTTTTGATGTTTTCGGTTTTTTACTGTCTAATCTAACAAATCCGAGCCCGGTACTGCCAGGAGCTCCTTTCGATTCTAATATAGCTGTTATTCCGTTTACTACTACACCTGTTTCGGTTCTAACCATTCGTGATATGGCCTATAATAATGGCTGTGCTTCAGCAAACGTGCAATGGTTTGGGCAGTATAATGTTACTAATGTGGCTAACTCTGCCATAAACATGAACGGCCAGACTAAAGTAATGACTGCTTCGGCTACTGTTATTCCGGGTGATACCTACAGGATAAAACTTGCTGTAGGAGATTATGGGGATACTGCTTTTGATATTGCGGTATTTATTGCCGGAGGATCTTTCAATATAGGCCAGCCAAAACTGCCTACTGAGCTTACTTTAGGTAACGACAGGGCACTTTGCCCTAACGAGGTATATGTTATCCAGCCTATATTATCTACAACCACCCCTTTTAACCTTTTCTGGGAAAAAGACGGCGTTACTATCCTTAACCCTGACGGGACACCGGTAACTACGCCTACTTATACGGTTACAGAAGCAGGGGAATACACTCTAAAAGCGGCATTTCCTTCAGCTCCGGGCTGTTACCTTTCGTCGAGTATGAGGATTGAGTACCGTCCTGATATTGAGGTAGCTGAACCAATAGATCTTATTGTTTGTGGCGATCCTTCCCAACCGCATGTTTTTGACCTTCATGATAATGATGTAATAAGAGATGTTCTTCCGGATCCGGATGAAGTTGAAATTGAATATTACCATTCTATGGAAGAAATAGAGAATGGTGATCCTATGATATGGTACGATCCTGCTACGGGATATATGGGCAACGATGGGGAAGAGATTTTTATTAAGATAGTAGCTTTTGCTAATATCTGTTATACTGTGAAGACTTTCAATCTGAGGATTTTTGATTGTAATATCGAAATGGAGCCTTATACTGCACACGTTTGTGAGCCTGCTCCTTATGACGGATTCGAAATTTTTGACCTTACTTCTTATACTGATGTGATGACGGTTGAAGATCCTGTGCCGGCATCCTATGCATATACTTTCTATAATTCACAGGCAGATGCTGAAGCTGAGAATAATCCTATTACAAACCCTACAACTTATTCAGGAACTACAGAAATTATTTGGGTAAGAGTTGATAATTCAGCTGCTGTTGGCGTAAATGCTTATGGAATTGGCCAGCTTTCGCTAATTGTTGATCCACAACCTGTTGTCGCTGCTGTTAGCGATGTGATTGCTTGTGGCTCTTATACATTACCAGCCCTTACTATGGGTAATTATTATTCACAGCCGGGAGGTGCAGGTACACAGCTCAATCCTGCATTGCCATTAACGTCTTCACAGACAGTTTATATTTATGCTGTACAAGGAACCGCTCCTAATACATGTACAGACGAAGAAAGCTTCGATGTTACTATTTATCCTAAGCCAACAGTTGAGCAGAGAGCCGACCTACAGGCATGTGATGCTTATGAGCTAACCCCTCTTACAGTAGGCGGATATTACACTGCTGCCGGTGGTACAGGCACCCAGCTTTTCCCTGGCGATTTCATAACAACAACACAAACGATATATATCTATGCTGTAACCGGCGATGCGACAACGATCTGCAGTGACGAGTCAGATTTTGTTGTAACGATCAACAGCGCCCCTGTAGTCACCCCAGCTACACCTTTAGAAGCTTGCGCAGACAACTTTGACGGCCGCGGTTATTTTGACCTTACAGTCGCGGGCGCGGAGATAGTGAATGGCCAGCCGGGCTTAACGGTGACCTACCACAACACAGCTGCCGCAGCAGCAATTGGAGTGAGCGCCATCACAACGCCAACGAACTACTACACGATTGTAGGTACGGTTTATGCGAGTGTTGTACAGACAGGTACGACAACCAACTGCCGCGCGGTAGAGCCGATCCAGCTAATCGTCCACCCAAGGCCTGCGGTACCTGTAATGACGCCTTATGCCTTATGTGATGACAATACTGACGGTATCCAGATCTTTGACCTTACGACAAAAGACCTAGAGGCCACCGGAGGCGATACGAGCCTTACGGTAACTTACTATACGAACCAGCCGGATGCATTGGGGGGCACCAGCCCGATCACCAATGCCACAGCCTACCCTAATGCTACTGCCAATACGCAGCAGGTTTGGGTAAGGATAGCGACAGGTTTTGGCTGCCGCAGCGTAGCGCCCTTTACCCTTATCGTAAACCCACTACCTGTATTGAGCAGTGTAGCTTCCGACTATATTATCAATGAGTGTGAGGAAGTCCCTGATTATGCGTATTTCCACCTTGATGAGATCGCCCTTTCGATCACCGATGGCGCAGTAGGCTATATCACAGAATTCTACCCTACGCAGTCGGAAGCGGTGTCCCCTACAGGCCCAGCACTGGCTAACCCACACCTTGGAGCGGACTCGAACATCTATGCCAGGGTTACCGATGGTAGCACAGGCTGTGTAAC
>NZ_JBTKVX010000029.1:0-38135 GCF_054457175.1 Flavobacterium hauense | reverse complement strand
ACTTAGCAAGAATGATCTTTTCTTTTGCGCATTGCTTAAATTAAATCTTCCTTACAAGGACATGGCTACACTAATGCAGGTCTCTCCAGAAACGATTGTAAAGAAAAAATACAGAGTAAAGAAAAAAATGGGCTTAGAGACGGAATCAGAACTGGAAAATATACTGCTAAACACACCTCTATAGCTTAAATTCCTGATTTTTAAAAAGTAACAACCAAGGCAAAAATGTAGGAATGCCTTGAAAAATAAGGGATGTCCGTGTTTTGTCTATACTAAAAGTTATCTGATTCTTAAAAATCACATTAGTTTTGTTACGGAAAATAATGCCGCCCGGCATTATTTCCTATGTTGTTCGAATAACATGCCACGCGTGAAGACGGATAACATTTAAATGCGGCACGTTACAAGTGGGGGCTTAAGGCGTGCCGTTTTTTATTCTTACATACCACTTCGTATCGCCTCTACCGGATCAAGTTTTGACGCCGCGATAGCAGGAAGGATTCCTGACACTAATCCAATAAATATCGCGATCCCTGTACCAAAAGTCACAATCCCCATGCTTAGTACAAACTTGAAATCAACCATAGTCGAAAGCGCTGCCATAATACCCCAAACAAGCAATATCCCAATAAGCCCTCCAAAAAGGGAAAGAATCACCGCTTCGAATAAAAACTGGAATAAGATAAACCTGTTTTTTGCTCCCAATGCTTTTTGAATACCAATAAGGTTAGTTCGCTCCTTAACCGATACGAACATAATGTTTGCAATCCCGAATCCGCCTACAAGAAGTGAAAACGCACTTATACCAATACCAATCATATTCATCATTCCAATTATCTGGTCGATGAGATCGGTAAATCCTGATAAGATATCTATAATAAAGTTATCGCCCTGCCCCGCCCTTATGCCTCTGTAATTGCGAAGCTTTTGTGCGACTTCCGCTTTAACCTCTTCTCCATCTTCACCTGCTTTGGGCTTTATGATAATGATAGGCGTCATAAAATCGTTATGATCACCATACATATTACGTACAAAGTTTACAGGAATAATAATCGCGGTATCATTGTTTTCACCAAACATACCCTGACCCTGCTTTTCGAGTACTCCAATAACCGTAAACCTTTGCCCATACATCCTGAATTTCTTTTCAAGAGGATTCGCATCGCCAAACAGGGTCTTCGCAATTTCATAACCTACAACGGCAACGGCAGTTCCTGAATTTGACTCAGATTCATTATAAAAACGGCCATGCTCGATCTTCAGGCTTTGTATAGCGGTAAATTCGTACGACACAGGCACAACATTTACATTACTTGCAGCCTTCTCTTCATAACGAGCCGTTTCATTTTTCGTAAAAATTTGAAAGGCGGCTTCCTGAATGGAGCTCACATTATCCTTTAAATATTGATATTCTTCATAGCTGACGTCAGGAAATTGTTCACGCTTCCATCGTGGTATTTCGCTGGGGCCAAATGAGAAACGTTTTAGATACATGGTATTCTTATCGATACTACTCATGTCATCCTTAATTTTTCTGTCAAGCGAGTCAACAGCGGCCAGTATGGCTATAATTGAAAAGATACCCACCGTAACACCAAGTAGCGACAAAAATGTGCGCAGCTTATTGTTCCTAAGGGCATTCATGGCAAAAGAAAGACTCTCTTTAAGTAAACGCAGGTATAAAAGCATGATTGTTTTGATTGACTCCTGTAAAATTCTGCATTTTTTTTAAATGAAGTGAACCTATTTGAAATAAATTTTCATTTTACACGAAATTTAGTGTTCACAGCTTTTGAATGTTAACTGTACAATAACTACTTTTGCATCTTTATTTATACACACAAAAATGAGCATCAAAAAAATTTCATCGGCACTAATTTCGGTATTTGATAAAGAGGGTCTTGAGCCTATTGTAAAAAAACTGCACGAGCAGGGCGTAACGTTCTATTCTACAGGCGGTACAGAAGCTTTTATAAAAGACCTGGGCATACCGGTAGTCCCTGTGGAAGATGTAACTTCTTATCCATCTATTCTTGGCGGAAGAGTTAAGACGCTACACCCTAAAGTGTTTGGCGGAATCCTTAACCGTCAGGACAATCCGTCTGACGTGCAGCAAATGCAGGAATTTAACATCCCGCAGATTGATGTTGTAATCGTAGACCTTTATCCTTTTGAAAAAACTGTAGCTTCGGGCGCTTCTGAAGCTGACATCATAGAAAAAATTGACATTGGCGGTATTTCACTTATCCGTGCAGCTGCCAAAAACTTCAAAGACACCGTAATCGTTGCTTCGGTAAACGAATATGCTGAGTTCCTTGAGGTAATTACAAACAACAACGGAGGCACTACACTTGCAGAGCGTAAATCGTTTGCAACAAAAGCATTCCATACATCATCACACTACGACACAGCTATCTTCAATTATTTTAATGAGGATGAAACGTTCTACAAAGAGAGTGTAAACAACGGACAGGTACTTCGCTACGGTGAAAACCCTCACCAAAAAGGTTTCTTCTTTGGGGATTTCGATAAAATGTTCACTAAACTTCATGGTAAAGAATTGTCATACAACAACCTTCTGGATGTAGATGCTGCCGTGAACCTAATTAATGAATTCAAGAACGACGGACCTACATTTGCAATCCTTAAACACAACAATGCATGTGGCCTGGCTACAAGAAGCACTGTGAAAGAAGCTTATCTTGATGCTCTTGCTGCAGACCCTACTTCGGCATTTGGAGGTGTACTTATCTCTAATGCCAAAATTGACAAAGCTGCTGCCGATGAGATCAACAACCTTTTCTGCGAAGTAGTTATAGCTCCAGGCTATGATGACGATGCTACTGTGGTGCTACAGGAAAAGAAAAACAGAATTTTACTTATCCAGAACGACATTGAACTACCTGCAAAACAGGTTCGTACATGCCTAAACGGATTATTGGTTCAGGATAAAGATAATGTTACAGACAATAAAGAACACTTAACTACCGTTACTGTAACATCACCTACTACTCAGGAAGTTGAAGATTTGCTTTTTGCATCAAAAATTTGCAAGCATACAAAATCGAACACGATTGTATTTGCAAAAAACAAACAGCTATACGCATCAGGAACAGGACAAACCTCACGCGTAGATGCCCTAAGACAAGCTATAGAAAAAGCACACTCATTCAATTTCGACCTAAACGGCGCTGTTATGGCCAGCGATGCATTTTTCCCATTCCCGGATTGTGTTGAACTTGCCAAAAATGCCGGAATCACTGCGGTTATACAACCCGGAGGTTCAATAAAAGACGAGCTTAGCATAAACTACTGCAACGAAAATAATGTTGCGATGGTATTTACAGGCACCCGTCATTTCAAACATTAATTTTACTACTTTTGTAAGCTTAAACATTTTTTATACCAAAACCTTAATACACTGAGCCAGTATGGGATTTTTTGATTTCATGACCGAGGATATCGCGATAGACCTTGGTACCGCAAATACCCTAATCATACATAACGATAAAGTTGTTATAGACAGCCCTTCTATTGTTGCCCGCGATCGTATCTCGGGAAAAATAATAGCCGTTGGTAAAGAGGCAAACATGATGCAGGGTAAAACCCATGAAAACATCAAAACCATACGCCCCCTTAAAGATGGTGTAATTGCTGACTTTGATGCGTCTGAAAAGATGCTTACAATGTTCATCAAGAGCATCCCTGCTTTAAAGAAAAAGCTATTCACTCCTGCCCTGCGCCTTGTCATCTGTATTCCTTCAGGAATTACTGAAGTAGAGATGCGTGCGGTAAAAGAATCAGCTGAAAGGGTAAACGGTAAAGAAGTGTACCTTATACACGAGCCGATGGCAGCTGCAATTGGTATTGGTGTAGACATCATGCAGCCTAAAGGAAACATGATCGTAGATATAGGCGGTGGTACTACAGAGATTGCAGTTATCGCATTAGGTGGTATCGTATGCGACAAATCGGTTAAAATTGCAGGTGACGTATTTACAAATGATATCATTTATTACATGCGTACACAACACAACCTTTTTGTTGGTGAAAGTACAGCCGAAAAAATAAAGATCACAATCGGTGCTGCCATAGAAGACCTTGAAACACCTCCAGAAGACATGTCGGTACAAGGGCGTGACCTTTTAACAGGCAAGCCTAAACAGGTCGATGTTTCTTACCGCGAGATCGCTAAAGCACTTGATAAATCGATACAGCGTATTGAAGACGCTGTTATGGAAACTCTTTCACAAACACCTCCTGAACTAGCAGCGGATATCTACAATACAGGTATTTACCTTGCCGGCGGAGGATCGATGTTAAGAGGTCTTGACAAACGTATCTCCCAAAAAACTGACCTCCCGGTTTATATTGCTGAAGATCCGCTTAGAGCCGTTGTAAGAGGAACAGGGATGGCACTAAAAAACATACAAAAATTCAGAAGCATACTTATCAAATAAAGCAGGCTAAAAGATGCAGCAAATATTTAATTTTCTATTTAAAAACAGTATTTTATTACTGTTTTTGCTGCTTTTGGGCATTTCGTTAACGCTCACCATACAGTCGCATTCCTATCACAGAAGCCGCGCCGTTACATCGGCCAATGCTATTTCTGGCTATGTATATGAACAAGTGAACACTGTCGAAGAATACCTGAACCTGAAAGAGCAGAATGAAGCACTTGCCGGCGAGAATGCCCGCCTAAAAAGATTGCTCTTCAATACTCAGGACACCACTAATACACCTCCGGTAAATATACCGGAAGCCATGGGCAACTTTGCTGTAATACAGTCAAAGGTAATACGCAATTCTTACAGTGTACACGAAAATTACTTTACCATAAACAGCGGCCGTAACCAGGGTATTAAACCTGATATGGGTGTTGTAAGCAGTCTTGGTGTTGTGGGTATCGTAGAAAATACCTCAGGCAACTATGCGACCGTTATCAGCATCCTGAATCTTAAGTTCAAACTTGACGCTAAGATCAAGAAGAACAATCACTTCGGAACGCTTACATGGAATGGTAAAAACACAGGTTTTGCACAGCTGATTGATGTTCCGAGGCTGGCAACAGTACAAAAAGGCGACACAATTGTTACCGGTGCCGAATCAAAGATCTTCCCTGAAAATATACCAATTGGTACAATTGACAAAGTGTACATGGACAAAAAGACAAACTATTATACACTTGAAGTAAGATTATTTAACGATATGACCAGCCTTGGTCATGTCTATGTAATAGAAAACAAAGATCGCGACGAGATCATAAAACTGGAGGAAGAAACTACAAATACGACAAATGAGCAGTAGTACCATAATGAACATATTCAGGTTTATACTCCTGCTTGCCTTACAGGTAATTATTTTCAGCAGACTGAACTTGTTTGGCTTCCTGAATCCTTACCCGTACATATTATTCATTCTCTTATACCCGGTTAACGGAAATAAAGCAGGACTGCTACTATCTTCTTTCCTTTTAGGATTAATGGTTGACATGTTTACCGACTCCGGAGGAACCCATGCCGTAGCCTGCGTAACGCTTGCCTATCTCAGGCCGACCTTCTTTAAATTCTCATTTGGACTTAGTTACGAGTATCAAACCGTAAAAATAAATGAACGATTATCGCCTGAGCGGTTTTCTTTTATCCTTATTTCTATTGTAACGCATCATTTAATTTTATACCTTTTGGAGGTATTTAGGTTTAGCCTTATCCTTGATGTTTTGATAAGGACATTGCTTACAACACTATTTACGCTAACACTTTGCATAATCATCATCTACTTAATTAAGCCGGGCAAACAATGAGAAAGAGTTTATTGCCAATAGTTATAATTGCCGCAACAGTTATTATTGTGGCAAGGCTTTTTTATTTACAGATTATTGATGACTCGTATATCAAAAAATCTGACAACAACGCCATCAAGATTAAATATGACTATCCTGAAAGAGGTTATATTTATGACCGTAATGGCAAATTGTTAGTAGCGAACCAGCCTTCTTATGACATCATGGTCACTCCTAAAGAAATGTCGAAGGATCTTGACACGATGGAAATATGCTCACTGCTTGGCATCACCAAAGAATATTTTATCCAAAGGGTAAAAAAGGCCGAAATCTACAGTAAAAGGCTGCCATCTGTCTTTTTACCCCAACTCAACAAAAGAGAATTTGCTGCTTTCCAGGAAAAAATACGCCGCTTTAAAGGTTTTGACATCGTTAAGCGATCGCTTCGTGACTACCAAACAGTTTCTGGTGCCAATGTATTTGGCTATATCGCTCAGGTAAACGACCCGATAATCAAGAAAAACCCTTACTACAAAAGTGGTGACCTCATCGGAAAACAAGGTGTTGAAGAAATGTATGAAGATATACTCCGTGGCGTAAAAGGAGTAAAATACATTCAAAAAGATCGCTTCAACAGGGAAATAGGCTCTTTTAAAGAAGGTATCTATGACACAATAGCTGTTCAGGGAAAAGATATAACGCTTAGTATCGACAAAGAACTTCAGGAATATGGCGAAAAGCTGATGTTTGAAAAACGCGGCGGTATTGTAGCTATCGAACCTAAAACCGGTGAAATACTGGCATTGGTCACTGCTCCGTCATATGACCCCTCAATACTTGTTGGCCGTGAACGTTCTAAAAACTATACAAGGATGTACAAAGACACCCTTGAAATGCCTCTTTTCGACAGGGGGCTATTAGCTGAATATCCTCCCGGATCTCCTTTCAAGATACTTACCGGACTTGTAGGACTACAGGAGGAAGTAATCGACGTGAATACAACTTTCATGTGCCATCATGGTTTCTCATATGGTCGTGGAGCATTTATGAAATGCCACGGATTTGGTCCACACCAGCTTAACAACGGCATTTACAACTCTTGTAATACTTATTTTGGTAATGTATTCAAACTTACTATAGATAAATATCCTAAACCCCAATATGGCGTTGATGCCTGGAGTAACCACCTTAAAAGTTTTGGCTTAGGCGATTTCTTAGGCTATGACCTTCCGCCGGGACGAAAAGGACTTGTGCCTACTTCTAAATTCTACAAACGATTTTATCCTAACGGAGGATGGAGAAGTTCGACCATCATTTCAAATTCTATAGGACAGGGAGAAGTATCAATGACACCCATACAGCTTGCAAACATGATGGCTGCAGTAGCCAATGAAGGTTACTACTACACCCCTCACGTAATAAGAAAAATTAAGGGTCAGCAAATTGATAAGAAATTCAGGACCAAACATTATACTACTATAGACAAACAGCATTTCAAGCCGGTTATCGATGGCCTTTTTGACGTGTACAATTATGGAACGGCGAGCCACCTTAAGGTAGAAGGTATTGAAATATGCGGAAAAACAGGAACCGCCGAGAACTTTGCAAAAATAAACGGCATAAAGACCCAGCTTACCGATCATTCTATCTTTGTGGCATTTGCACCAAGGGAAAATCCTAAAATCGCTATTGCGGTATTTGTAGAAAATGGTTACTGGGGTGCGCGTTGGGCAGGACCTATTACAAGCTTAATGATCGAAAAATACCTGAAAGGCGAAGTGACACAAAAAGCCCGTGAAGAATATATAATGAAGAACGGACTGAAAAACGAATATGCTAAGGTAACCAGCGGAGTACCATTTAAGATTAACCAAAGCTATACGCCTTAGAAGGCAGCAAAAATGAAGAACCAAAGCGTAACCAACAATATTGACTGGATTACAATTCTACTCTATAGTATTTTAGTAATTACAGGATGGATGACTATTTATTCGGCTTCATTACCGAATGAAACTACATCCATTTTTGATATTGGGCAAATATATGGTAAACAGATACTGTTCATAGTATTCAGTATTCCTCTTATCATGGTCTTGCTTACAGTCGATGCCAAGATCTACGACAAATATGCGTTTATCTTCTACGGCTTGGGTATATTACTACTCGCCGGCCTCTTTGTTGCAGGTAAGACCATTAAAGGCCAGACCAACTGGTATTCCTTTGGAGGGTTTAGCCTTCAGCCTTCGGAGTTTGCAAAGATAGCAACTGCACTGGTGCTTTCTAAATTTTTGAGTGATGTACAAATAAACCTTAAAAACACGAATCATCAACTGATTGCCTTTGCAATAATTGCCTTTCCTGTCGGACTGATCATGATGCAGCCCGATGCCGGTAGTGCCATGATATTTGCTTCCCTTACATTGGTCTTATACCGTGAAGGCCTTCCCGGATGGTACTTAGGCACAGGTGCCATAGCAGTTATATTATTCCTTTTGGCGTTACTGGTTAAGCCTTTATTTATAGTAATATTGGCCCTTATAATTATCCTTGCACATTTTTTCCTTACCCGCAGGGCATTCAGAAATCCTATCCTCTCCAGTATAATATTTGTAGCAATTACAGCTTTTGTGTACTCAGTTGACTTTGTATATGAAAACGTACTGGAAGACCACCAGAAAGACCGTATCAATGTATTATTTGATAAAGACGTAAATCAACAAGCCGAAGGATATAACCTTAACCAGTCGATGATTGCTATTGGTTCAGGAGGATGGTTTGGAAAAGGCTATCTTGAAGGAACCCAAACAAAAGGTGGGTTCGTACCGGAACAGCATACCGATTATATTTTCACCACTGTAGGTGAAGAATGGGGTTTTGTAGGATCATTGGTAGTAATCGGCTTGTTTGTTACGCTCCTATTGAGGATCATTTATCTGGCAGAACGCCAAAAATCTAAATTCAGCCGTACATACGGTTATTGCGTAGCGGCGATATTGTTCATGCACTTCTTTGTGAACATTACCATGCTTATCAAGCTGTTCCCTACTATTGGGGTACCGCTGCCGTTTTTCTCATATGGAGGATCGAGCTTATGGGCGTTTACCATATTGTTGTTCATTTTCATTAAAATGGATGCCAATAAGGTGAATGAGTGGTAGTCACAGCACTAATAAGGTTCCTGATTAAATAGCCATTACTTTCGCAAGCTTTTAAATATAACTTGGCATCCTTTTCAATCAAAGAATAGACCTTTGTGTTTGTGTCAGACAGATTTTTCAGATATTTCCCAAGACGTGATATTATTTCTCCTCCAGTAGACCCTGAAATAATACAATCCTTTACCTCTTCAATAACCTCAGGATAATCCTGTAAATTACTCGTTGCTTTTTCTAAAATTAACCGGTAATCCATAACTATTCACTCTTTACATCCAGCGCATCCCTCAAGGCATTACCAACCATCATAAAGGCTAACACAAGCAACAGCATTGCGATACCGGGCGCCATCGCAAGATAAGGTTTGCCCAGGATAATATAATTATAGTGGTCTTTTATCATTCCGCCCCAGCTTGGTATGGGTGGCTGTGCACCAAGACCCAAAAAGCTCAGGCCGCTTTCTACCAATATGGCAGATGCAAAATTAGCCGCCGAGATTACTATAACGGGCGCCATACTATTTGGCAATATATGATTAAAGATAATCCTGCTGTTTTTGTATCCAAGTGCCCTTGCTGCCGTAACAAACTGCGTCTGCTTAAGACTCATTACCTGCCCCCTGACAACCCTTGCGACCTCGACCCACATGGTAAGTCCTACAGCTACAAAAACTTGCCAGAAGCCTTTACCCAGAGCCAGCGTAATAGCTATAACCAAAAGCAGCGTAGGTATAGACCAGATAATATTCACCAGCCACATTACAAAGGCATCTACTTTCCCTCCGTAATAACCTGCAATCGCTCCAAAGAATATCCCAACAACCAGCGATATGAATACCGCAACAAACCCTATAGCTATCGACACCCTCGACCCTACTATAAGTCGGCTCAGAAGATCACGCCCCTGGCTATCAGTTCCCAGTATGAATTTTTGTTCTTGCACGAAGCCCTTCCCTACTGTTTCAGCATTTGCATTTTTACCAAATGCTGCTAACGGAATTGTTTTGGCAACAGCCAGTGAAGGCTCATCGGTATATTCGTAATAGGTAAGGCTATCTTTTGTGACCGTGTATTTAAGAATTGGAATTTTTGCAGGAGCCATTGGTCGTCCTGAAAAATAATCCGAAAGCGCACCCTCATCCTCCTCTGACGGAAACGTAAGCATGGTAACTGCAAATCCGGGAGATTTGGAATGAATTGCCAAATCGCCCCAATTGGCATTTTCAGTTTTATCAGGTGCAAGGACATAGGCAAAAATTGCAATGAATAACAGGAGTACAATGAATACTAAACTTAAAACGCCCCAAAAATTCTTTTTGAATTTTTGGAGCGCTAAGCCTGTAAGCGAATGATTGGTTTTATCCATCAGGGGCTTTATCTCGTTTTAACCATTTTATCTTTTTTTACCGCTACAGCATTACTTTTTGCTGCCGGCTGCATGTCTTCGAGTACATTAAGAGCTTCTTCTACATAAATGTCTTTAGAAAGGCTTTCATACCATCTTTGCTTTTTCTCTGCCAATAATGGCTCTTTGGCAAAAACCTCTTTTTCGTATGGCAGCGCATCAAAGGTAAGTTTGTTTTTATAGTCGTTCAATGCCTTAAATTTTTTAGCTACAGCCTCACTTTTAGCAAGTTCTTCTTTAAACTTATCTATATTCAGGCTATATGTATTCTCATCTTTCTTCTGGAATACCCATTTAGCATTTTCATCCATCAGCTTAAACTGGTCATTAGAAGCCATTCTGTTTTTGCTGTTAGCGATTACGCCTGCAAAATTAGTACTTAGCGGCTTGTAACCGGCCGGGTCAATCTTATCCCAAGGCATAGCATTATCAACATCGCGCTCACCCATATCGATATAAGAATATCTGTCAGGCATAACAATATCGCTCATAACACCTTCTCTTTGTGTAGAACCTCCATTAATTCTGTAGAATTTCTGGGTAGTTGTTTTTAGTGCTCCAAGGTCGCCCATAGAATTGTTCCTTACAAACTGGTTAAGGTCAATAAGATTTTGAACCGTACCTTTTCCATAAGTATGCTTGCTACCCATAATTACACCTCTGTGGTAATCCTGTATTGCAGCTGCGAATATCTCTGAAGCCGAAGCCGAAAAGTTATTTACCAACACTACAAGCGGACCATCCCAAAGTACAGAAGAATCACTATCAGAAAGTACTTCTTTTTGTTTTCCGGCAGACTTAACCTGAACTACAGGCCCTTGCGGAATGAACAAGCCTGTAATATCTACTACAGTTTTAAGTGACCCTCCACCATTATCCCTAAGGTCCATGATGATACCGTCTACTTTAGCTTCTTTTAGTCGTTTTACTTCAAGAGCAACGTCTTTGGCTGCATCACGTTTGTTTTTATCTTCAAAGTCAATGTAGAATTTAGGCAGATAGATAACACCATAGGTCTTACCGTCTTTCTTCACAACACTCGACTTAGCATAAGTTTCTTCAATTTCTACCACTTCCCTGACAATAGAGATAACTTTAATAGAACCGTCTACTTTTTTAACTGTAAGCCTAACCTCGGTTCCTTTAGGGCCTTTAATCTTTTTCACAGTATCATCAAGGCGTAAACCCGCAATATCAACAGGATTTTCTTTCCCCTGAGCTACTTTCATAATAAGGTCTCCCTGCTCAAGTTCTTTACCTCTCCAGGCAGGTCCACCCGCTATAAGTTCAGATATTTCTACGTAATCACCTTTCTTTTGCAGTCTTGCTCCAATACCTTCAAGAGAACCTCTCATGCTGGTATCAAATTTGTCTTTATCATCCGGCGCAAAATAAAATGTATGGGGATCAAAACGTTCTGCAATGGCATTAAGATAAACACTGAACCATTCATCACGGTCAAGGTCATCAATCACATCAAAGTAATCATTAAGTGACTTAAGTGTAGACTCACGAGCTTCTTTTTCAAGTTCTGTGAATGTTTTTGGTTTGCTGTCCTCTGCTTTTTTATCGTCAGATGCCTTAGCATCTTTAGTTCCATCTGCCTTAACTTTATCTGCCGGGGTTTCCTGTACCTTTTGCTTATCCGTTATTGTAGAAAGCACAGACAGCTTGAGTTGCTTTTCCCAACGCTTTCTAAGTTCGGCGTCGTTTTTAGGAAATGGCATTTTCTCATAATCAACATTGAACTCTTCATTAACCGAAAAATCAAATGGCTTATCAAGTATATCTTTATAAAAACCTTCAGATTCTTTTATTCTTTTCTGAAGCCTTGTGTAGGTAAGGTCAAAAAACGAAAGATCCTTGTTATTGATCATATCATCGATCTTATCTTCATACTTTGAAAACTCATCAATATCCGACTGGATAAAGAACCTCTTTGAAGGGTCTAAAGATTCAATATAACTTTTATAAACACCTTTTGAGAAAGCGTCATCAATCTTGGCAGGATCATAATGCCCTTTTTCTATTACAAAAGTTATTAGTTCCAGAAGCAGCTTATCTTTTTCCGGATCTGCATCAACCTTATTTATACCAAGAATAGAATTAATCGGGTTGTTTAATCCTAATTCAGACGAGACAGTCTTAAAGCTGGCAAGGAATATTGCCAGTAAGGCAACGATTCCCAATATCTTATAATTTCTTTTCATATAGCTTAAAATGGCATTCATTTAAATTATTGTATTATCATTTACACTAAAAAGTGTGCCAAAGTACATGTGTATATTTTTTTTCTCACCAACACCTCTCAAACGACGGCAGCACTTTAAAAATATTGTAATTTAGCTAAACGTAAAAGTACAATACTTATTTTGATTTTTCTACACCAATGAAGAAAAAACCCTTAATACTCGTCACTAATGACGACGGCATTACAGCACCCGGAATCAGGGCATTGATCAGCGTTATGAAAGAGCTTGGAGATGTTGTAGTTGTAGCTCCTGACAGCCCGCAATCGGCTACCGGACATGCCATTACAATCAACAATACACTGCACATTAACAAAATCGACATTGACCCGGATGTTGAAATGGAATACAGCTGTAGCGGAACACCCGTTGACTGCGTTAAGTTTGCCGTAAGCGAAATCCTGAAACGCAAGCCCGACCTTTGTGTTTCGGGGGTAAATCACGGATCGAATTCGTCCATAAACGTAATTTACTCAGGAACCATGAGCGCTGCTGTTGAAGCCGGTATCGAAGGCATACCTGCTATTGGCTTTTCACTATTAGATTACAACTGGGACGCCGATTTTGAACCTATAAAATCGTCGATTAAAAAAATTACAGAAGAAGTACTGGAAAATGGACTCCCTGATGGTGTGATACTTAATGTAAATTTCCCAAAACTCAATGAGAACGAGATAAAAGGCATAAAGATTTGCCGCCAGGCAAAAGCGATGTGGCAGGAACGTTTCGACAAACGCCAGACCCCCATGGGTAGGGATTATTATTGGCTGACAGGAAAATTCGTAAACCTGGATAATGGGGAAGACACTGACGAATGGGCCTTGGCTCATGGATACATCTCTATTGTCCCTGTACAATTTGACCTTACCGCACACCATGCCATGCAGACACTTAACAGCTGGAACCTGAACGATTAAATAATTATGAATTTCAATATCCAGCCGACACTTGAAAATGACAAAGTGATTCTTCAGCCTTTACAGGAAGATGATTTTGAAGCATTATTTAGCATTGCATCCGACCCTAAAATATGGGAGCAGCATCCTAACAAAGACCGTTGGAAAAAGCAAGTTTTCAAAACTTTTTTCGACGGCGCCATACAGAGCAATGGTGCATTTAAAATTGTTGAAAAATCAACGGGACATGCAATAGGCAGCAGCCGCTATTATGACTACAACAATGACGATGACAGCATTCTCATCGGCTATACCTTTTATGCAACCTCATGCTGGGGCAGCGGCATCAATAAAACAGTCAAAGCATTGATGCTTGACTATGCTTTTCAGTTTGTATCAAAAGTCCATTTTCATATCGGGGCTAATAATCTCCGTTCACAAATCGCCATTGGCCGTATAGGTGCCGAAAAGATCGCCGAACAGGAAGTGGCTTATTTTGGAGAAGAGACCAAACTCAACTTTGTTTATGAAATAACAAAACAGAAATGGGAGTCGCTTACTATTTAGCTTATAAATCACTCAGCAGCATTTTAATTTTACAATAAATAATACCTTTGCCAAACAAACAACAGGCATGAAATACTACATTATTGCAGGAGAAGCTTCGGGAGACCTACACGGCTCTAACCTGATGAAAGAACTTTTTAAGCAGGACCCAAATGCTGACATTCGCTTTTGGGGAGGTGACCTGATGCAACACACCGGCGGTACATTGGTAAAACATTATCGTGACCTTGCTTTCATGGGCTTTGCCGAAGTAGTGCAAAACCTGAAAACTATCCTTAACAATATAAAATTCTGCAAACAGGACATTAAAGCTTTTAGTCCCGATGTAATCATTTTTATTGATTACCCCGGCTTTAATATGCGCATTGCCGAATGGGCAAAGAAAGAAGGAATCAAAACCCATTATTACATTTCGCCGCAGATATGGGCATGGAAAGAAAGCCGCATTAAGGCCATAAAACGTGATGTAGACCACATGTATATCATCCTGCCTTTTGAAAAGGATTTTTACGAAAAGAAACACAATTTTGCTGTTGAATTCGTAGGCCACCCACTTATAGATGCCATACATAACAGGAAATATACCGATGAATCCACTTTCCGAAAAGAGTTTGATCTTGACGAAAGACCTGTCATCGCATTATTGCCGGGAAGCCGCAAACAGGAAATCTCAAAAATGCTTGAGGGCATGCTTTCGGTTGTAAACGATTTTCCCGATTACCAGTTTGTCATTGCCGGTGCACCTTCTCAGGAATATTCTTTTTATCAACAGTTCCTTGGCAGCAGTAATGTTAAGTTCATATCCAACAGGACATACGACCTTTTGAGCATTGCTTATGCCGCCCTGGTAACATCAGGAACTGCCACTTTGGAAACAGCATTATTCAAAGTTCCTGAGGTAGTATGCTACAAAGGAAACTGGATATCGTACCAGATCGCAAAAAGAATTATAACATTAAAATACATATCCCTGGTCAACCTGATCCTGGATGAAGAAATTGTTAAGGAATTAATTCAGGATGACTTTAACACAAAAAACATAAGGGCTGAACTACAAAAAATTTTAACACCTGAACATCGCCAAAACCTTCTGAAACAGTACGATTTACTAGAAGAAAAATTAGGCGGCGAAGGTGCCAGTAAAAAAACTGCGGAGTTCATTATCAAATATTTAACATAAAAACCAAAAAAAACTTTAAAATTAATTTTCTATATTTGTCAAAACACGAGTTGAATTTGATAAAATAAAAGATTTGAAAAACCTACTGTCCATATCCCTGTTTATGCTTTTAATGATTTCGCTGAAATCATCGGCACAAATAATCACCACTAAGAAAGAAGCCCAGAAAAAAGGTGTTTACTCATACACCGAAAAACAAAAAACTGCTGAAGCTGCAAAACCTGCTATCGACAAACAGGCAGTAGTGAAAGAAGTTGCATCGCTTAAAAACAGTGAGATTTTAGGTTATGAACCAGTGGTTAAAATGGAAATCGCAAAAAATCCAGGCAGATTTGATGCTCCGGTTACCAAAACAAATCCTACTTTCAAAAAAACCGTTGTTATAAACGATAACGAAGAAGTTACCAATTACATCGAGTCTGATGTAGAAAGCTACCTTGGCCAGCAAATAGCAACAAATGCCATTAATGAATTTAAAGGTGTTCGTTACAGAGGCGGAGGCACTACCAAAGCCGGAATGGATTGTTCAGGCATGGTGTATGCTTCTTTTAAATTATTTGACATTACACTGCCAAGGAGTTCTCACGAAATGACCAAGGCTACTAAAGAAGTTAAACTTACTGAAGTTAAAAAAGGCGACCTGCTTTTCTTCAGGAACAGCCACAATAGAAAAACGATTAACCACGTTGGTATTGTAACTGAAGTTACCCCTGAGGGCGAAGTATTGTTTATTCATTCTTCTACAAGTTCAGGTGTTATCATTTCTTCTATGAACGAAGCTTACCACTCAAGGACTTTTGTTCAGGCCGGCAGATACATCGAGGAATAATCCAATTCAATGCGCACAGGTTTCAACGGGCAGTCTCAGTCTCCGGTATTGAAATATCCCATTGGAATCATCACCCTGTTTATAGTACTTGGTATTACAGCCGGACACTATATTAACATACCACCAAATAGTATCTATGCGATTAACCTATTAGCCTTAACCGGATTAGCATTCGCATTCAGATATTCCAAAAAGGCATTTTTACCAGTTCCACATTTTACCGTTTCGTCACTTGTATTTTCATTCACTTTTGGGATGCTGATACAGTCACTGCATTACGCGCCTAACCAAAAGCTACATTATTCAAACGCAATAGATTCTACCATTCCTGAAATAAAAGGAGTGATTACTGAGCGGCTCAAGCCGAACGATTATCAGGAACGCTACTACTTTGAGGTTACTGCCATAAATAAAAAAAAGGCAACAGGCAGAATCCTTCTGACAATCCCTAAAGACAGTACCTACACCCATGTTTATCCGGGTGATAGTTTTATCATTATTGATAATCCTTTGCCGATTGCAAAACCACTTAACCCCCATCAGTTTAATTATGCCGGTTACATGGAAAAACAAAGTGTTTTCCATCAGCTAAAGCTGAAAGACAATTATATAGAGACGGGAACGGTTAAAAAATTTGACTACTATCTTGGCAGGCTGCGTGAAACATTAGTACAAAGTTTTTCTGTACACAAGTATAGTCCACAAGTACAAAACACCTTAGATGCCCTACTCCTGGGACAAAGACAGGATATGGACACAGCAACCAATGATGCTTATAAAGATGCCGGGGTATTGCATATCCTTGCTATTTCCGGTTTACACTTTTCGGTACTTTTTTATCTGCTTACTGTCTTTTTTAAACCTCTTAACCGTTTTTCAAAACACGGAAAATTACTGTGCCTAATCGCTGTACTCAGTATCATTTGGGGATTTGCTTTCATAACAGGGTTATCAGCTTCGGTTGTACGCTCTGTCGTTATGTTTACGATCATAAGCTTCGCCCAATTCATGAACAGGGACACCAACATTTACAATTCATTGTTCATTTCAATGCTGGTACTACTTATTGCCAATCCTTATTTTATTTTTGATGCAGGCTTCCAGCTGAGTTACCTTGCAGTATTTGCAATCGTGCTTTTACAACCTTTTTACCAGCAAGTTGCGATGTCAAAACATAAACCTCTTAATTATTTAAGCGACACATTACTAGTTTCCCTCGCTGCGCAAATAGGCGTATTACCCTTGAGCCTATATTACTTCAATCGGTTTCCGTTACTATTCCTTATAGCTAATCTGGTCGTAATACCGCTATCGAATGTTGTATTAGTATTGGGGCTTTTGGTTTTAATATTGAATTTCATATGGATAGATGCCGCACTAGTTGCCGGAAAGGCACTAGGCTTTTTAGTAGAAGTAATGAACGGCTTTATCAGTTGGATCGCTTCGTTTGAAAATCTTGTGATCAAAGAAATCTCCTTTACCCTGTTATTGACTGTTATACTTTACGGTGCAATCGCCTTACTTGTATTTTGGTTTTACAAAAAGAGCTACAAAAGAACTATGGCACTTCTATGCGCCATTCTTATCTTTCAATGCGCATATTACATAACAGACCGGCAGCATAAAAACAATGAAGAGCTTGTTATTTTCAACAACAGAAAAAACACGGTAATAGCCATAAAAAATCACGAACAACTCACATTGATAAGTGATGACAGCCTAATCAGGAATACCGCAACAATAAGAGCTTATGCGAGAGAAGGCTTCAACACCACACTAATTACACAGCCTTTACATAATATGATATGGTATAATGAGAAGAAAATATTTATCATCGACAAGGATGCCGCATACAGCACGAACATCAAACCGGACATACTTATCCTGACTCAATCCCCAAAAATTAATCTGGAACGTATTGTGCACGAAATACAGCCTAAAGAGATTGTTGCAGATGCCACTAATTACAAAAGAAGCATCAAACTTTGGGAAGCCACCTGCCGGAAAGAAAAAATCCCTTTCCATGCTACTGCCGAAAAGGGATCCTATACTATTAAATAAACTCGTAATTAGGTTTTGTTGACCATGATTTTGTTAGCACCTTCCAGCCACGTTGATGGCCCACCTGCAACATAACCGCTGCTGCCACGGGGAGCAAATTCTACTTTACCTTCCTTGTTTTTCTTTACATCTGTAATCCATACGGTAGGATAACCCCTTACCTGGAAAAAGCTGTTTAACTGTGCATTTTGCTGTTTAATCTCGTCGGCTTGTGGTGTTCTCTTTGGGAAATCAAGTTCAACCAAAACTACATTATCTTTTGCCCATTTAGCAAATTCAGGTGTTTTAAAAACTTCTTTCTGAAGTTTCATACACCATCCGCACCAGTCACTCCCTGTAAAAAACAGAAATAACGGTTTTTTGCTTTTGGTTGAAATAGCCATTGCTTTGTTAAGATCGGTATGCCACTCGGCCTCCTGTGCCTCTATGGTCATTACGCTTAAAGTAATCAGCAGCGTAAGGAATAATATCTTTTTCATAAGTGAAAATCAATTTTAAATATTGGCCTAATTTAATAAAAGAAACAATAGGTATGAAAGAAAAATTCCTCTTCGGTTAGCCGAAGAGGAATTTGATCTAAAAATTATTTTGACCCGAGTTTCGAGAGCAATTGAGGAGCCTCAAGATAGCCAACAATAGGCTCTTTTACATCTCCTTTGGCTGTAAATACCACCATTGAAGGATAGCCCTGTATGTTGAGAAACTTAGCAAATTCATGTTGTGAATTCCTGCCTTTACGGTCAGGATTAAACTGTGGGTTGGTATATTTCTTCCCTTTGTAGTTAATCTCAGTATTGCTTTCGGCATTGAACTTAACTGCATAATAATTCTCGCTGATATACTTTACAAATTCAGGATCATGGAAAGTATTTTTATCAAGCATCTTACAAGGACCACACCAATCGGTATAGACATCCATAAAGATAGGTTTCGGCTTCTTTTTCTGTGCAGCAAGAGCTTCATCCATACTCATCCATTTTATCTCCTGCGCCTGTGCTGTAAGAGCACCAAGCGTTATAACAAGCGCTAAAAGTATTTTTTTCATAGTGTATAATGTTTGAACTTCAGAATTCAAAAACAGTGCCGAATTAACGAACTCCGTGCATTAATTTTTTGATTATAGGCGTCATTAGTATAGAGAATGCTGCAACACCAATAGAAATAAATGTAAGCATCCAGAAAAAGAAGCTTAGCCCTTTTTCATTTGCTATCTTATCAATATTTTCACCAAACATTCCTGCCCCCTTCATACCTATGGCAACTGCAAGGTACCAAACACCAAACATAAAGGCTATCATCCTACCGGGAACAAGTTTACTAACATAAGACAATCCTACCGGAGATATACATAATTCACCCATTGTATGAAACAGATACACTAAAATAAGCCAAATCATACTAACTGAAGCAGTTTTTGCTCCCGGCGCAATATCGCTCGCACCAAAAGCTACGCAAGCCATACCTAAAGCCAATAACCCCATACCTATTCCATATTTCACATTTGCAGATGGGTTATATTTACTTTCCCACCATTTAGAGAATAAAGGTGCTAAGGATATGATGAATAAGGAATTTAATGTTGAGAACCAGGTAGCTGCAACCTCCGTAAGAGGTTCGGTAACCTTATCAATCTTCAAAAGCGCAAGCGTATCATCTGATAATGACAAATACCCTGCTGTATAGTAATCTTTTATCAGCATCCAGATTGCAATACTCCAAATCATTACGAAGCTAAAGCTAAGTATAATGTTTGCTACGGCATAATTTTTAAATGTCTGCTTAAATAACAACGTGAGCACCCAGGTAATGATAACAAGTGGCAGTATGGTTATAAGCGAATTAATTACAAGAAAGATAACACTCCAGTTACCTTCGAGCACCCTGTTGGTATAATCACTTGCAAAAATTGTCAAACTGTTTGGCGATTGCTCAAATATAGCCCAGAAGAAAATGGTCAAAAAGGCAAAGAACGTAACTGCCATAAGTTTTTCTCTGGTTATTGTAGAATATTGAGTAAATCTGTAAACCAATAAGATAATAAATAGTATCAAAGCAGTTACAATTGCTATAACATTACCATACTCGCCAAGGAATCCAAAAATATTTATTTTACCTCCGGATATTTTTGAAGCAGGATCATTTAAAATCCATAACAGACCTAATCCCGCAGACAGTGCGATCATTACTAATTGCCATGGGGTAAAAGGATTTCTTTTATCAGTATCCAGAGCTTCAGCTTTTGCCTTGCTCTCTTTATTGGGCTTTAGGCCTATATCACCAAAGATATTTTGCGAAAGCCAAAACTGTAGCATTCCAAAAAACATAAATACACCTGCAAGTCCAAAACCATAGCTCCATCCTACTTTCTCACCTAAGTAACCACACAGCAAAATTCCAAAGAATGCTCCTGCGTTTACACCCATGTAAAATAAAGTATAAGCACCATCTTTTTTCTCAGGATGATCTTTATACATTTCAGAAATGATAGATGTCATATTTGGCTTAAAAAAACCATTACCAAAGACCAGTAATACGAGGCCAAAGTAAATAGAAAATTCAGTCTCGACAGCCATAGAAGCATGCCCTAAAGTCATTAAAACAGCCCCTACAACTACAGCCCATCTAAAACCTATAACCCTATCGGCAAAATACCCTCCAAGCATTGTTGAAAGATATACAAGACCTACATATGAGCCGAACAATGCTGAAGCATTTTCACGCGGCCAACCCCATCCTCCATCTGCAAGCGAAGCAGTAAAAAATAAGATCAGTAGCGAACGCATTCCGTAAAAGGAGAAACGCTCCCACATCTCTGTGAAAAATAAAATGAATAATCCGGCCGGGTGGCCTAAAACTTTTGATTTAAAAAAATCCTGATTTGAATTCTCTAACGACATTAATCTAATCTGTATTTAATCTAAGAACATTACTTCATTAATTTTTTCAAAAGTGGCGAGATTACAAGCAGTACCACACCTGCTCCAATAGCCACATAACCGATACTCTGGTAACCAGCAGTATATTGATTAAGCTTGTCAATATTCGTTGGATTAGCAATCGATGTATCAACTTTAGCTAAAGCAGAACCTATTAGTCCTGCACCGTATTGACCATAAGCACTCGCAAGGAACCATGTTCCCATCATTACTCCGTGGAGTCTTGATGGAGTCAGTTTAGTAACCATTGAAAGTCCGATTGGTGAAAGGCAAAGCTCACCTATCGTTATTACAAGATATGCAGATACGAACATCCAAAGCGGAGTAAGTCCATTTGCAGTAGCAAAAAATTTACTCCCATAGAATACAAGGAATCCTAAGCCTAAGAAAACAAAGCCTAAACCAAATTTAACAACTGTGTTTGGTTCTGCTTTTTTCTTTCCAAGTGCAATCCAAATCATACCGATTACAGGAGCAAATGCAACAACCCAAAGCGCATTAACCGAATTATTTACTTGTGTCATATTCAGGCCAAGGCTGTCAACATTTCCATTTGCAAAGAAGTTTAGTGACCCACCACCCTGTTCAAAGAATGACCAGAATAATACTGAGAATAATATAAGGACAATAGCTACAGCCATTTTACCAAATTCTTCTTTTGTCACAGCAAACAATGTATAAACAAGATATACAAAGATTAGTATAGCAATCGTAATCATAAACACATCGCTAAACTGTACCATATTAGGTCCGGTCGTTCCGTCAGGATTTGTTACCTGCCCCAATATAAATGTAAGATTTAAATCAAATGGGAAATAAACCAGTACAAAGAAGAAAGGAATGAACAATAAAGAACCTATATACACTAATGCATTTTTGCTAATCCCAAATTTCTTTTCCTCTAATTTCTCAGGTGCCGGCGGAAGCCCAATCGGGCCTAAAGATTTTTGGGTATATGAAAACAATGCAAGTCCAAAAAGCATACAGACACCTGCAAGCGCAAACCCTAATGACCAGCTTACAGATGTACCAATGTAGGCAATTGTAAGTCCGCTCAAAAGTGCACCGATATTGATTCCCGAATAGAATAATGAGAAACCTGCATCCCTGCGTGGATCGCCAGGGCGGTATAGCGCCCCAACCATAGTCGAAATATTCGGCTTAAAGAATCCATTACCTACAATCAGGATACTTATACCCAAATAAAAAGGGAAAGCACCCGGCAAAGCCATTGTAAAAGTACCTATCGCCATAAGAATACCACCCCAGAAAACTGATTTCCTGAATCCGAATATCTTATCAGCAAACATTCCTCCCACGAAAGCCATGGCATAAATAAATGCCTGAATCAATCCGTATTGTTTATTAGAACGACTCTCAGCGTCATCTTTGATTTTTGGCTGAGATGTTTCTATATAATATCTTGGATGGCTCTTAGTAAGATCTTCACCTGTCTGTTCATGGAATTCTGTTTTTTTTGTTTCAAGTTCAGCACCTGTCAAAGGTTTATAATCTGCTGAAAGAACAAGGTGGGAAATGTACATCGCTAAAAGCGCTCTCATTCCATAAAACGTGAATCTCTCCCACATTTCCACTAAAAACAAATACCAAAGCTGTTTTGGGTATTTTCCCTTAAAGTCCTGAATCTGTTCCAGCGTCACTGTTTCGTTTGCCATTGCAATAATCTGAATTTAATTAATATACGTTGTTTTCTTTCATTACCTTATTAAGCCATTTCAGCATAAGGAACAATAAAAGTGCTGCTGCCAATACTAGTGCGAAGTTAAGGAAGAAGAAGTTCTCTTTTTGTTCCATATCTTCCCAAAGGCTCGATAACATACCAGCAAGCTTGTTACCTACCGATATCGCAAGGAAGAAACCTCCCATCATAAGGGCAGTGATCCTTGGTGGACTTAATTTAGAAACCAATGATAATCCCATTGGCGAAAGGCATAGCTCTCCTAAAGTGATTACACCATACGATGCAAGCAACCACCAGCTCCCGGCTTTCATAGAAAGGTCGTTAGTCGCATATACTGCTCCAACCATTACTAATGCAGACAGTGCAGTAATCAACAGACCCAAAGCAATTTTTGTTGGTGTGCTCGGTTCTTTTTTCTTTTTTCTTAATGCTCCCCACACCCCTACAAGTACCGGTGTAAGCAGGATTACCCAGAATGGGTTTATCGACTGATATAATTCTGTTGAATATAATTTAAGGTCTTTCCCTTTAGCAGGGATTTTGTCAGCATCAAGGTTGCTGAAGTATTTTCTTGAAGATTCAAGTTTTGCAATGTGCTTAGATGCTTCTTTTTTAGTAGCCATTTCAGCTTCTGTAGCTTCTGGCATAGCATTGTTGGCAGCTGTCAATTCAGCAACTTTAGCTTTAAATGCCGGTTCATCAAGAGCAACAATATCATTGTTTTCTACAGTTTGAACCATATCGATTTTACTGAAAACATTTGCAACAGGTTCAGGCATTTCCCTGTCAGTATAATCTTCTGCCCAAACGGTAAGTGCATCACCATTCTGGTGGAAGATAGCGAAGAATAAAATTACACATGAGAAAACGGCAAGAAGTGCTGCAATAGCACGTTTCTCAAGTCCTGTAGATTTAGCCCATAAATAAATGAAGAAAGCTATTACAGGTATACAACCCAGGATGAATGCATCATTAGTATCAGAGCCAAGTATGTTACCCGGAATGATATAGCCTATTATACCAAACACAAACATTGGCAATATTGTAGAACCCAATATTTTCCCTGTAGGCATATCCCCTTCCTGAAGCGGCTTGATAACATCTACATGTTTAATGTGTTTCGAACCTGAAAGGAATATCACAACACCTATAAGCATACCTACTCCGGCAGCGATAAAGGCAAAGTTCCATCCGAAGTTGATTCTCATGTAAGCAGCCACGAAGTTGCAGACAAATGCACCTACATTGATACCCATATAGAAAATATTGTATCCTGAATCTTTTTTGTCCTTAAGCTCATCTGTGCTGTAAAGGTTACCTACAAGCGTAGAGATATTCGGCTTAAAGAAACCATTACCTAAAATGATAAGTCCAAGTCCGGCAAAGAAGGTCGTGATATCATGAACTGACAGAAGGAAATAACCTGCTGCCATCATCAATCCACCCATAACGATAGATCTTCTGTAACCTAAAACCCTGTCGGCAAGTAAACCACCAATAAAAGGGGTAAGATATACCAATCCTAAGTAGGTACCGTATATGTCTGATTTTGTGTGAGCATCAAAGCCCATACCACCATTGTTCCAGCCGTCAAGCATATACAGGGCAAAAATACCCAGCATAAGATAATAGCCGAAGCGTTCCCACATTTCTGTACCGAATAAAAACCATAGTCCCTTAGGATGTCCTTTTTGTGTAGTAGTTTTATCACTCATAATTTGCCTGTTTTATAGTTTTTCTTTAATGAAATTGGTCATTTTTGTATACAACTGAAGTCTTGTCTTCCCTCCGTAGATCCCGTGGTTCTTATCCGGGTAAATAGCCCAGTCAAACTGTTTGTTTGCCTGAACAAGAGCCTCAACCATTCTCATGGTATTCTGAACGTGTACGTTATCATCCGCAGAACCGTGTATCAATAAGTAAGAACCTTTCAGTTTGCTTACGTGATTTATCGGCGAGTTGTCATCATAACCTGATGCATTTTCCTGAGGTGTCTGCATGTATCTTTCAGTATAAACCGAATCATAGAATCTCCAGTTCGTTACCGGAGCAACAGCAATTGCCATCTTAAACACATCATTTCCTTTAAGAATACAGTTAGACGACATAAAGCCTCCATAGCTCCAGCCAAAGATACCTATCCTTGATGCATCTACATAACTATATTTACCTATAGTCTTAGCAGCATCGATCTGATCCTCTACTTCATATTTACCAAGTTCCTTATACGTTACTTTTTTGAATTCAGCACCTTTGAAACCTGTACCGCGTCCGTCAACACAGGCAACGATGTAACCTTGCTGTGCAAGCATCATGAACCAGTAATCATCATAACCATTCCAGTCATTGTTTACCTGCTGAGAGCCCGGACCACTGTACTGGTACATAAATACCGGATATTTCTTATTAGGGTCAAAATCTTTAGGCTTGATCATCCAGGCGTTAAGCTCCTGTCCTTTTTCAGTCTTAAGCACCATGAATTCTTTAATCGGAAGGTTGAAATCGGCAAGTTTAGCCTTAAGTGCATCGTTATTAAGGATGTCTTTTACTTTTTTGCCGTCTTTAGCGCTGTGCAGTGTAAATGAAGTAGGATTGGTGGAGCTTGAATACGTATTGATGAAGTATTCAAAGTTTGGACTGAAGGTCGCAGTATTTGTGCCCGTGTTTGGTGTAAGCCTTACTTTGTTTTTGCCGTTAAGGCTTATTCTGTAAACATCTCGGTTGATAGAACCGTTTTCGGTAGACTGGTAGAAAATATTACCTGTTTTCTCATCAAAACCATAATAAGCTGTCATTTCCCAGGCTCCTTTAGTAATTTGGGTGATAAGCTTACCTGTTTTAGCATAGTGGTAAATGTGGTTGTAACCATCTTTTTCGCTTGTCCAGATAAAGCTGTTATCTTTAAGGAAAGTCAGGTTATCAGTAATATCAACGTACGCTTTGTCTTTTTCGTTAAGCACTACTTTTGCAGCACCGCTATTGCCATCTACAAAAATAAGGTCAAGATTGTTCTGGTGCCTATTAATAACCTGAACACTCAGTGTCTGTGCTTCATTCGTCCACTTTATACGCGGAATATAGAAGTCGTTATAATTGCCAAGATTTATTTTTTTAGTCGAACCCGATTTCACATCATATATATGTAGTGATACAAGCGCATTCTTCTCACCTGCTTTCGGATATTTGAATGTGTATTCTGACGGGTATAATTCCGAACCAAATATATCCATTGAGAACTCAGGAACTTCAGTTTCATCAAAACGGATATAAGCAATCTTATCTCCTGAACTATTCCAGTCATACGCCCTTACAAAAGAGAATTCCTCTTCATAAACCCAGTCGGTGATACCGTTAATGATTGCGTTCCTCTTGCCATCTGTTGTGATCTGAGCGGCTTTTTTAGAAACTAAGTCATATACGTAAAGATTGTTTTCGAAAGAATAGGCAACTTTAGAGTTGTCTGCAGAGAACGTTGGCTCCTGGATTTTTCCTTGCGCAACTTTCGACAACGATTTCGAAGCAACATCATAAATATAAAAATCTGCAACAAATGAATGCCTGAAGATCTGATCTGAATTGGTTGCTAGAAGTATTTTTTTCTCATCAGGACTAAAAGTATAACTATCTATCCCGTTTTCCAGTTCCTTAAAGCTTTTTGAATCGACAAGCGTATTCAGCTTAGTAAGGGTTGCAAAATCATACAAATCTATCGCATTGCTTTGTGCAGTCCTGTTTGTATTAAGGACTGTATACTGGTTGGTGTTCTTCATTGCCTGAAGATCGTCCATAGCCTGCGCCCTGAAAGCACCTCCCCATATTTGTTCTAATGTTAATTTTTGCTGTGCAGCAACCGGCATAACAGCCAGTATAAATAAGAAAAGTGACCTTTTAATGTATTTCATTTTGCAGATGGTAAAAAACTTCCAATTTTAGTAAATTTTTATGAATAATGAGTTCTTTTTTTTGTTAAATGCAAATAGCCCATTTTTTTTGCTCAGAATAATTTTAGTAAATGCATTACCGAAACCTTATCTTTGCATCACATTATTATTATAAGCATTTGAAAATGAGCAAAGCAATAGCAGGTTTCTCTAAACTGACCAAAGAAGAAAAGATTGAATGGATAGCCAACGAATATTTTTCAGCCCCGGGAGAAGCCATTTCACTGCTTAAAAATTACTGGAATAACGACCATAATCTTCAAAAACTCCACGACGAATTCATTGAAAACACGCTGACAAACTTTTATCTGCCACTTGGAGTAGCACCTAACTTCGTAATCAACGACAGGAAATACACCATCCCTATGGCTGTTGAAGAAAGCTCTGTTGTTGCTGCCGCTGCAAAAGCTGCAAAGTTCTGGGCGAAACGAGGTGGCTTTAAAGCTACTGTACTTAATACCGAAAAAATCGGCCAGGTACATTTTCTTTTCAACGGAAATCTGGAAAAGTTCACTGCTTTTTTCAACGATACCAAATCAAAATTTTTTGAAGGTTCTCAAGACCTTACCAAAAATATGCAGGCTCGTGGCGGGGGCATCCTTGACATAGAACTCAGGGACAAAACCGGCGACCTTGCCAATTATTACCAGCTTCATGCGACTTTTGAAACCAAAGACAGCATGGGAGCAAATTTCATCAATTCATGCCTGGAACGCTTTTCTAAAATACTGAAAGAGGAAGCTGCTCAATATGCAGCATTCTCAGATGAAGAAAAAAACGTACAGGTGATAATGAGCATACTTTCCAACTATGTTCCTAACTGTATTGTAAGAGCCGAAGTTTCGTGCCCTATCGAGGAACTTCATGAAGATGCAAATGTAAGTGCTAAGGAATTTGCAGAAAAGTTCCTGACTGCCATCAGAATCGCTGAAATTGAACCTTTCCGCGCCGTAACGCACAACAAAGGAATCATGAATGGTGTTGACGCGGTCGTAGTAGCAACAGGAAACGACTTCAGGGCGGTTGAAGCAGGCGTTCATGCCTATGCCTCTAAAGATGGCCGATACAGCAGCCTGTCACATGCTAAAATTGAAAACGGAATTTTTACCTTCTGGATGGAAATCCCACTCGCTTTAGGTACTGTCGGAGGACTTACCACCCTGCACCCATTGGTAAAATTCTGCCATGAAATGCTGGGCAAACCTTCTGCACAAGAACTAATGCAAATAGTAGCCGTAGCAGGCCTTGCACAAAACTTTGCCGCACTACGCTCCCTTACAACTACAGGAATTCAGCAGGGTCACATGAAAATGCACCTTATGAATATCCTGAACCAGCTTGGTGCCACTGATCAGGAAAAGAAACAAGCCGTAAAGCATTTTGAAAAAAACACAGTAAGCCACTCCGCTGTTGCCGATTATATAACCGAATTACGCACTAATGATCCAAGCCGCATTGAAGAAAATTTTTTACAGTAACGGAAAACTTCTCCTGATCGGAGAATATACGGTAATTGATGGATCTGAAGCTTTTGCAGTGCCAACAGTACACGGGCAGCATCTTGAGATAGAAAGTTATGATCCGCACATTTTAAAATGGGAAAGCTATGATGCCGATGCCAAACAATGGTATAAAGCGACCCTAAGCTACCAAACCATACACGACAATCGCAGGACTGGACATTCGGTAACCGATACACTAATATATATTCTACATCAAGCACATAAGGCTAACCCTTCTATTTTGTCAGCAGGTTCGGGATATAAAGCCGTAAACAAACTTACATTTTCAAGAAATTGGGGATTGGGAAGCTCTTCTACACTCATCAACAATATTGCACAATGGTTTGAAATCGATGCCTACGAATTACTGGCTAAAAGCTTTGGAGGAAGCGGTTATGATATCGCCTGCGCACAGTACGACACACCTGTCATATATCAGATAAAAGAGGGCAAACCACTCGTTACACCAATAAATTTCAATCCTGCTTTTTTGGATAAATTATATTTTGTGTACCTGAACAAAAAGCAAAACACCCGTTCTTCGGTTGCCACCTACAGGGAAAATACTAAAGATACCAAGACACTAAACGAGAAGGTAAACGCTATCATTGATACAGCTACCACAACAGAAGACTTTGGGCTTTTCTGCAGCCTTTTAGATGAACACTCTGCCCTGATGAGTGCGCCATTACAGATGCCAACCATTAAAGAGAACCTTTTTCCAGATTTTAACGGAACCTTAAAAAGCCTTGGAGCGTGGGGCGGAGATTTTATTTTGGCAGCAGCCAATGAAAATCCTGAAGATTATTTCAAACTGAAGGGATTTGAAACTATCATTCCTTACAAAGAAATGATATTAGGCAGTTAGGCATATTTAAGCCTTGATGACTGCCCATAGCTCAATATAAAGTTTAGCTTCCTGAAACTTTCTTCAGCCGTACAACTGTTAGTATCTATAGCAATGCTACCATTGCCGTATGGCATATATTTTTCAGGATTTGTAACCGAAAACAGTCCAACAACCGGTGCTTGAGAAGAGGCAGCAAGATGCATGATCCCGCTATCAGCCCCAATAAATGCCGAAGTATTGGCAATCAGCGCAGCAATCTCCCTAACATCTTTACTGTAAAAAGAAGGGGCTTTAAATCCAATTTTTGAGATATTCTCTACAGGCAGTACTTCTATAATAGTATAGTCCGGAAACGCCTTTTGGAGTTTTTTATAATAATTGTCCCACCAATTTTCATCATAACATTTATCTCCCGTTGCATAAGTAAAGATGGAAATAATCTTCTTACCGGCAGGAACAAGCTCTCTGAGTAATTTTTTCCCGGCAACAAGTTCTTCGGCCGTTAGTTTTATATCCAGCAAAGGCACAGGAAGATTTTTGTCCTCAAAACCAAGCATGGTCAGAAAATACCTGAATTTATAAACAGGGTTTTTAGCCATGTGTTTGTAATCATCGTGCTTTAATGCAAGCTCCTCTATATGTTCGCCAAAAATCTTACTTGATGCCGTAACAAACTGTGTAGAGAGCCTTCCCGATGAAGAGTCCTTATCAAGATTGATTACCATATCATAACGGTATCTTTTCAGGTTAATCCATACTTTTATGTACTTCAACAGCTCTTTAAATGGCTTTTTTGGCAATGTGATAATTCTGTCAACATTACTGTAGTTCTCAAACAATATTGGAGCCAAGCCGCCTTTAACGAATAAGTCAACCTTACAGTTCGGGAAAGTATTTTGTATCTCCTGCAGCAGGGGTGTAATCAATAACAGGTTGCCCAGCCTGTGGTTAGGCCTGGATATAAGTATGCGCCTCATGGTAACATGTGCACCCGGTTTTGTATCAATACGGGACCTCCCAACATTTTTGGTAAGACCTTTCATTATACTCTTCCTTATCCTGTTAACACGTTTTAGCATACTATTAAATTATTGAGGTAATTATCTTTAGCCTAACAAAAATACCATCCCTAATCTAAAAAAATCATAGCAAAATCATAAAATAACAAAATAGTAACCCTTCTTAAAACTTTCTACATCTTCACTTAACATACACATTGATAATAACAGAAAAACCGGCTAAAAGCCGGTTCTTATTATTTTTAAAGAAAACTGATTAGTTAAATTCTGATCTGTTATCTTCTATGTCAGCATTATCTTTAAACGCCTGAGAAAGTCTCCCTTGAACCTGTTGTCTTGCTTCACCGCTTAGTCTTGTAGTGAATGCAGTGTAATTAGGTAATGCAGGAGCTTTTGCAATAGTCTTAGTTCTTACCATAAACACACCAAGCTGTCCGTCAATAAGACCTGAAGTTTTTCCAGCAGCAAGGCTAAATGCCTTACCTACAACTTTTGGTTCAGAACCTACATTAGCAATTGTTGGGTTAGCGATAGCAACATCAACAGCGTTTGCTACAGTAGAACCTGTTTTTTGAGCTACAGCTTCAAGAGTAGCACCTTGCATTTTCTTCCTGATAAGCTCTGCTTTTTTCTCGTTACGAACAATTGGCAATACAGAAATCTTAGCCTGCTCAAGAGGAAGTACTCCTTTTTCGTTGATTGTTTTTAATGTCACGATAACATGTCCTTGCGGAATATCAAATTTCTTAACATCACCAACTTTAGTATCATTTGCATAAGCCCACTTAACGATACCTCTTTGGTTTCCTATACCCTGAATATTCTCATCATTTGCCATAACTTTTGTAGCAGGAGTCACTGTAAGACCTAAACCTTTAGCGATATCAGCAAATGGTTTTTCTTCAGCATCCATTTCCATTTTTGTAGCTTTTGTGAATATTGCATCAGTAGTAGCTTCAGATGGCTCAATTTTCTGGGCAACAGTAGCAAGCTGAACAGCTTCATTCTTACCAGTAACTTTTATAACGTGGTAACCGAAATCTGTTTCAACAACACCTACAGAACCTACCGGGTTATTGAATACATAATCATTAAATGGCTTAACCATTTGGTTAGGCACGATGTTATCATACTCACCACCGTTTTGTTTAGATCCCGGGTCATCAGTATTCATCATTGCAAGCATTGCGAAGTTACCAGGGTTAGCATTAACCTGTTTTAACAGGTCTTCAGCTTTAGCTTTAGCTTCTTCTTTAGTTCTTGTGATAGACGGATCCGGAGCAGCACCGCCTTTGAAAGCAACAAGAATATGGCTCGCTTTTGCAGAAGCGTTTCCTTTCTTGTTTATCATTTTAGTAAGCTTGTAGTAGCCATTATCGATGTATGGACCAAAAACCTGACCTTTACCAAGGTTGTATATTTGCTCAGCAAATTCAACCGGAAGTTGTTTTTTAGTCACATAAGTAGTATCATACTTAATATCAGAATATTTGTTTACAAATTCTGCATTATCAGCAACACTTGCAAAACCTGGAGTTGTATCGTTAGCTTTAGTAGCATCGTTATACTCAACCTTTGGCAATAACAGAGAGTTTATCTCTTTTTTCATTTCAGCCTCATCTTCTTTAGAAGGCTTATTTTCGATCAATACAAAGTCAAGGTCACGAGAAGCCTCTGATTTATATTTCTTTTCATTTTTCTTCATGAAAGCGATAAGCTCCTCATCAGAAACTTTCACCTGATCATCGTTGATAGAGCTGTATGGTACGAAAACATAGTCAAACGACGCCTTATCAGCTTCTGATGCATATTTAGCTTTACCATCTGCTTCTGTAGCAAAGAAAGCCGCTTTGATCATTGTCAGGTAAAGTTGTTTTTTTGCTGCATTCTCTACAAGGCCTTTGTTTTTCTCGATCATTTGCCATTGTGCAGGGTTGGTAGTCTTCATGTTCACAAGGAACTCATTGAACTTAGCCTTATCAAATTTACCCAATGCATTTTGGAACTGTGGGTTTTGAGCAACCTGCTGATCCTGTGCATACACATTAAAGATATGGTCTTTGCCTACTCTAAGGCCAGCTTTCTCAAATCTTTCTTCAAAAAGGATATTATCAATTTCCTGGTTCCACACAGCATTTGCAGCCTGTGTTGGGCTGATTCCCTGCTGTCTTGCCTGGATATCGTTTACCTTTTGTAGAAAATCCTGTACAGGAATATCTTTACCGTTTACGCTTCCTATGTTTCGGGTAACTCCAAAACCACCGCTGTTTATAATATCACCTATTATAAAAGCCAGTAAGCAAAAGCCTATAACCAGTATCAGAACTAATGAACGCTGCCTAATTTTTGATAAAACCGCCATCTTTATTGTTTGTTAAAATTTTATATCAGTGGGCGAAAATACAATTATCTGTTTAATAATAAAAGTAGTGGCGATATATTTTCACCCGAAGTCGCATTTTTTTTTATTTCCCCAGTAAACGCTCAATTTTTACGAGCTCAATCTTTTTGTTCGATGCCTGCTCAATAAAAATCCTGAAGTTTTCAAACACCAGCTCCTCGCCGGTGCGTGGTATCTCTTTTACATTATGCACTATGAAACCACCAAGGGTCACATAAGAATCGCTTTCAGGTATATTGAGTCCATATTTTTCATTAATGTATTCCACATCAAGCCGTGCCGAGAACAGATAACCTCCCTCTGCCAACTCTTGCTCTGCCAGCTCTTCAACTTCATCATGTTCATCTTCGATTTCGCCAAACAGTTCTTCAATGATATCTTCTACTGTTACGATTCCCGCTGTTCCCCCATATTCATCAAGGATTACCGCCATGCTTTTTCGCCTGCGGGTAAGGATATTAAGCAATTCTTTTATGTAGATTGTCCCGGGAGCATATTCAATAGATATAGTTATCTCCTTTACCGTTTTAGGCTTTTTGAATAATTCAAAAGAATGAATATAACCAACAATATTATCCAAGGTATCGTGATAAACGATCATTTTAGAATAGTCGGTTTCGATAAAAAGCTCCCGTAATTCAGCAACAGAATCGTTGAGCTCTATAGCTGCGATCTCTGTGCGTGGCGTCATAATATCCCGTGCTTTCAAATCAGAAAATTCCAGTGCATTCTGAAATATCTGTATTTCAGAATCCATCTCTTCCTGCTCATCAGCACCATTAAGCTGCTCCGTGATGTAATTACCCAATTCTCCACGGCTAAAAAAAGCCTTTTGCCTGTCACCCTGAGTACGAAACACCCTGACAAGTATAAAATCTGATATTACAATGACATATTTGGAAACCCAATAGAACAAACAGTAGAACCCATAGGCGGGCAACGCAAAAATTTTGATCAGCTGATTAGCATAGACCTGAAAGAATATTTTAGGGACAAACTCAGCCGTCAGCAGTAACAGAAATGCCGAAATCAACATTTGCACGAACAAGCTGTATAGAGGATGCATTTCATAGACCGAAGAGAACCACCTGAGCAGTACACTTCCCATAAAATAGGAATAAACCACTAGCACGATAGTGTTACCAACCAGCATAGAAGTAATAAACTGAGTCGGCTTTTGGGTTAATCGGGTAAGTACTCTTGAAATGATGGTAGATTGCTTTTTTTCTACCTCGAGATAAACTTTATTTGATGATATATACGCTATCTCCATCCCCGAAAAAAATGCAGAAAGGAGAAGACACACTATTATCACCGTTGCTTCCATAACAATCTAATTATTCATTCTTATTGTTATTGAACTTCTTGTAACTGTTCCTTCTAAAGAAAAACATAAATATACCTACCCCTGCAAAAAGAAAACTCACTACAGGATCGCCGCCATCTATCAGCTTAGTCACCGCATCTACTAAAAAAAGAGCCGCGAAAACCAGGAATAGATAAGGCATTATCTTAAAATACGTCATTACTTATCTTTAACATTATTAATAAGAGCACGGTTTTGCTGAGCATTAACAACTTTAAAGTCTTTACTGAAATCAACTCCCGGCCCCTCAAGAAGGCTTCCCTCCCTGTTAGTAAATTTAAACTTTTTTTCAGTATAAAACCACTCATTCTTCTGATCGTAGTACAGCTGCTCAGTTTCAAGCTTATTCCCGTCATCAGTAGTGATCTTTACATTCCCCTGAAGATCAATAATATCTGTCTTTGCATAAGTAATAGCATAATCAGACACAACATAACTCTTTTTTCCGCTTTCATCATAAAGCGTCACATGGACACCTTTAGGAAATTCGTTAAAACCATATTCAAGATTGGAAAAATCAAGCATCAGCGGACTCACAAGTTCAGCTTTCACCTTACCGGAATCGGTATACTTTAGATTGATGTTTTCCGTTTCACCGGAAGGGCTAAAGGCAACACTATTAATGCGCTGAACATCTTTAAAATTGCTTTCGCACGAACACAGCAAGGCTATAAAAGCTACAGTTATAAAGGCTATACTTTTATACAACTTCATGAATTATAAATTAGGAAGAGTAACTTTTTCGTTTATCCAGCAGCCAAATGAAACAACATCACCTTTTCTTTTACCTAAAACTTTTGCTTCATCTTTTTTAGGTAAATTTTTAGAGTATCGCTTAACCGCTTCATCGACAGCCGTTTTGTATTTTGGATCAGCCGCTGCTTTTTTTACAGTATCGATCGCCAAAAAATTCAACACTTTACGATCAAAATCGGTAAGATTACAATCGCTTTTCGAAGATACGTTTGCATACAAATCCGCCAAAACAAGATAGACTTCAACCTTTTTAGGATTCAATTCAATCGTTTTTAGCAAATATTTTTTGGCAATTGCCTTATCTGAGTTCTGAGCTATATTAGTAATCTCAGAATAAATTTTCACCTTTTTTGCAGAATCTTTTTCAAGCTCGGCAGCTTTCTCAAAATAAGTGATCCCGGATTTAGAATCTCCTTTTTTTAAAGCAATCATGCCTAAACGGAATGAAGACAAAGATGTAGGTTTTAATCCATCAAGAGTCAAAGCCCCTTTCTGCAGCACTAAGGACTTATAGCATTTTTTTGCATAAAGCGCATTTACCATTGACTCTACCCAAACATAATTCTCTTTATGAGCCTCATAATTTTTATCATAATAGGCATTCATTTTATCACAGCTGACATAGTCCTTACTCTGTGTGAAAATGATCTCATTTACATTTTCCAGCCCTTCAACATTAGGTTCGGCATCAATAATAAACTGCTTCTCAGCATCGCTAAGCGTACTCTTTTCCTGCTTAGTCACAAGCAACTCTTTTTCTTTTGTTATCTGTACCTGGGCATTAAGGACCTGTGATGTTATCTCTCCGTATTTATCAAAATACTGGTCGTCAGAAATACCTTTACCTGCCTTGTATGCTTCAAAAAAAAGATTATAGTACGAAAGAATTGCGTTATAGTCTGTAAAGGCAAGCTTGTTTTTTGCAAAAGCAGCATCAAAAGCTTTATAGGCTTCCGCATTATTTATGAGCTTATAATCCAACTGCAGTTGTGTTTTTTTAACCGTAGCACTACTTGCCGGATAATTCATGGATTGCTCATTGTAAAGCGCAACAAGATCTTCTACAAAAGGCTTCTTCTCTTCAGGCAATGTAGCTACCTCGATCAGGTATTTAAGAATCCCTTCACCATACACATAAAGATTCTCATCTACTTTAGGACATCTTTTTCTTAGATTCGGAAGCAGTTTATAGGCATCATTATATTCTTTTGAAAGAAACTTCCCTTCAAAAACCTTAAAACTATCCTCGCATTTAGGAACCGATTGTGCTACAGCAGTAAAGCCAAGCACACTTACAAAAAGAACCCATAGTAGCTTCATAATCGAAATTTATATTAATCGTATCGCCTTTTAGCGAACCATCTGTCATTTATAGAAAGACTCATCATGATATTGATATAGTTTTCCTGAATAAGTCCGGCTTTAGTAGTACCTCTGCGTCCCACTTCGAAACCAAGATTCAGGTTTGAAAAACTATTGCCCAAAGGAAGTCCCAAACCAAAAGTAAGAGCCCTGTCGTTAACATCTTCATTATTTATCACCAATCCTGTATTTTCAAATCGCAGACCGGCTTTGTAGGTAACCCTGCTAAGGTAGCTGTTGAAAGAATTATACTTTGGTATATAATAACCACCAAATGCAATTTTATTTGATGACTTAAAGCTAACATTTGTTACCTGGTCAAAACGGGCTCCCAATGTATTACTGCTTTGCGATGTAAACTCTACCCCAGCAAACCATTTCCTTGGTTCTCCTATACCTGTACCTACTGTAAGTGAAGAAGGTAAACTTTCCTCATCCTTAACCGTAATGGTTTCCAACTGATCCTGAAGTATCTCATTATCCTGAACTGTCAGCGTAATTGTAGCCAAATCCCTGTCGGTTGAACTCTTAAGCGTGCTTTTTGGAGCATAAGTAACACTGGTTGTCCACTCATATTTACGGGAAATCCTTGTTTGATAAGTGGCTCCTACGTTAAATGAAACGCCGTTATAAAACGACTTATTCAGCTCACGGGTAGGATATTGCAGTCCTATATTTGATATCGACTTAGTCTCTATATTACCAAAGTTATACTGAAAATCTGCTCCAAAACTAAAATTTGGCGTAATCCTGTACGAACCTCCAAAGAATGCACGATTGATTCCTCCATTACCCTGGAAACGATTTTCATATTGAAAATCAGGGTCTCCAGTAGGAGCAAACGAACGCACTTTATAACCTACAGACGTAAAAGGCATAAGCCCAAAAGCAAAACCAAGATTCTTAAAAGGGATTGCCACGGCAAGATAATCCAATGTAACACGATTAGCCGATTCACTTGCCGAATCGGTTTTTAGTGTCCTTACCTTATCACTGGCACCTATGGTATAGGTTGTAAATTTTAACGAACTATATGTCGCAGGATTTTGAAGGTTTATATGGATACTGTCCGGTAAAATACCTAAACCTCCCATAGACCTGTTTTCAGTGGTACCTTTAAACTTAACATCCCCAATCCCATAATATGAATATGGCGATGCATTATTTTGTTGTGAAAATCCGGCCGCTGAAAAAATCAGGCACAAGCCCGCAATAATTTTTTTAATCATTTGTGATCGTATATAGATATAAAAGATTCAAACTTTCTAACAAGAAATTTGAATTGGCAAATATGGTGTTTTTTAATCTTTTAGCCAAAAATTCGGCATCCCCACCAGTTAATATTATCGTTAACTCCTGATATTGTTCACTATACTGTTGTGCAAATCCCTGCAACTCATACAATATACCGTTTACAACTCCCGAATGCATTGAAGCCGTTGTACTGTCACCAATGTACTCGGCGGGCATTTCAGGATATAACAACGGAAGTTTTGCTGTAAAATTATGCATAGCATTATACCTTAACTGTAATCCCGGAGATATTGCCCCTCCAAGGTATTCATCGTTGTCGTTTATAAAATCATATGTTATACAAGTCCCCGCATCGATCACCAGCCTGTTCTTTCCCGGATATTGTAATACTGCACCCGCCGAAAGCACCATTCTGTCTATTCCTAAAGTTGCCGGTGTCGCATATTTATTTTGAAACGGCAGTAAAGATTCATGGCTTATTGTTATCAGCTTACCTCTTTTCTCCAGTTCAGATAACAACTCTGCTTCATCTTTCCCTACCGAAGAAAGTATGCTGTATTTAATTTTTGGATGCTCATCGAAAATATTTTTGATCTTTTCCGGGCCTTCGGATTTTTCAAACACAAACTTCTGAACGAGTACAGTTCCCTCAAAGACAGCTGCTTTAATTTTAGTATTACCGATATCTATCGCTAAAAGCATTTCCTATTTGTTTAAGCGGTAAAGATAGTGATTGATTTTTTTTATCTTTTGTTTTGGATAATATAAAAATGGTTCTATATTTGCACCCGCTAACAAGTTCACCAAACGCATTGATAAAACAAGCAATTAGTGAAAAAAAGCAATGGTACCTTAGCTCAGTTGGTAGAGCAATGGACTGAAAATCCATGTGTCCCTGGTTCGATTCCTGGAGGTACCAC